>CALUNI010000036.1 GCA_944321905.1 uncultured Muribaculaceae bacterium
CAGCTTATAGTACATGAACCGATTTTATGGCTAACGAAAAAAAAGAAGGTGCATCGTGCATTACGACACACCCTCATGGCGCACAAAAGAAATTACGCTACAATATACCCGAATTTGCCGCCATTGCACACAGTTTGCAAATCTGCTAAAGTTATGGCGGTGTTAGTGTTACTTACAATCCGTAAGTAGTGTTGCTTAATTTATTAATTTCGATACAACCTCATTTTTTATTGCACATCCCCCCGAAACAGCACGCACATTTATCGACTTGCCGACTGTTGTGACGAGCCAAAATAAATGGCAACCCACATCATGCGGATTGCCATTCGACTTTGAAAAAACTCTGTTAATAAAAATTGCACTCGACTGTCTATTTCCCTTATTTACCTTATTTTACTTTTATTTCTGATATACTCTTACATAGTCGATTTCATACTTCATGGGGAAACAATCCCAATCTACCGTACCGCCGTTGTCGCCACCAATAGCAAGGTTAAGCAGTAAATACATCGGCTTCTTGAACGGATTAATATGGTTTCCCGCCTTGCCATTGACAGTCTCGGAGAGCAATATTTCATTTATCAGCTCATCGTCAAGGTATATCTTGATTGCGGTTTCATCCCAATCCATGCGCCAGACGTGGAACTTTGATGCCCAATCGGGATCTTTTTCCAAAAAATGAGAAAACGGAACTTTTGCCGAGTCCCATACCGACTCATGCCTCTTATCGCCACCCCAGGCGGCATTGGCCAAAATGTGCGGAACACCTTTTATCCTATAATACTCCATCACGTCGATTTCCCCACAAGAGGGCCAAGGCATACCCGAACCAAGCAGCCAAATAGCCGGCCACGAGCCACCACCGACCGGGATGCGAGCTTTCACCTCAAAGCGCCCGTATAAGAACTCTTTCGTACCGATAGTCTTAAGCAACGCCGATGTGCATTCTATCCTTTCCCTCGACTTTCGCCAGTCGCCGGAGCCTTCTTCATACAACGGATTTGGCGCATCGGCCTTGAGTGCCTCAATTACCAATAGCCCATTCTTGCAATAAGCGTTATTTTCTTGGTACCACTGCAATTCGTGGTTACGAGAATACCCTTCTTCATAACTCCATACAGTCTTGTCGGGAACGCCGTCCACGTTAAACTCGTCGCTCCACACGAGCTTCCAACTCTCTTCCTCGGCTTTGGCTGTCACACAGTTCAAAAGCCCCGAAACAGAAACTGCCAACAAAACCAATGATAATCTTGCCATAACTTTTTATCCTTTATTTTTGCTCCATAAAGATATAACATAGTTTTCTTATACACACCAAATATGGCTGCATTTTCTCTTATGAACACCCCAAAATAATTACTCATTATATCCCATTTATGGGAAATAATGTTTCATGAGTTACAATTTGCTGTATTACAACAAATTACAACTCGCACACGAAACATCTTATTATTGATGCGATTTCATCAAAAAAACTTAAAAACAATACCTTGCTGCAATTTCATCCATTTTGACAGTACTAATGTACCGTTTTCTCAATATTTTTCCCTATCTTCGTTCAAAATCATTTAACTTTTTAATATACAATATGAAAAATTATTTTTTAACAGTTGCCACAGCTGTTGCATTGCTGTTTTCCCCTGCCTATGGGAAAACCAAAACCGCAGCCTTAAACACTGAAATCTTCCCCGGTGAGGTGTGGAACGACACCGATGGAAATCCCATCAACGCCCATGGAGGCGGAATCCTGTACCACGAAGGAACTTATTATTGGTATGGTGAGTACAAAAAAGGAGAAACCATTCTTCCGGAATGGGCTACTTGGGAGTGCTACCGCACCGACGTGACCGGCGTAAGCTGTTATTCATCCCAAGACCTGCTTAACTGGAAGTTCGAGGGTATAGTACTGCCTGCCGTAAAAGACGACCCCGAGCATGACCTGCACCCGAGCAAGGTTCTCGAACGTCCAAAGGTCATATTCAACCAGAAAACAAGGAAATTTGTCATGTGGGCTCACGTTGAGAGTGCCGACTACAGCAAGGCTTGTGCCGGAGTGGCCGTAAGCGACTCGCCCACAGGCCCGTTCACCTACCTCGGCAGTTTCAGACCAAACGATGCCATGAGCCGCGACCAGACGGTATTTGTCGATGACGACGGCCGAGCTTATCAATTCTACTCGTCAGAGAACAACGCCACCCTATACATCAGCGAATTAACCGACGACTACTTGAAACCGTCGGGACGCTTCACGCGCAACTTCATAGGAATGAGCCGTGAAGCTCCTGCCGTATTCAAGCACGACGGCAAGTATTACCTGCTTTCGTCGGGCTGTACAGGCTGGGATCCCAACCAGGCCGAACTTGCCGTGGCCGACTCGATAATGGGCGAATGGAAAGTGATAGGTAACCCCTGCACAGGGAAAGACGCCGACAAGACTTTCTATGGACAAAGCACCTACGTACAGAAGGTTATGGGCAAGAAAGACACCTACATCGCCATGTTTGACAAATGGAACAAGACCGACCTCGAAAACTCAAAATATATATGGCTTCCCATTTCGTTTGAGAACGGCAATATCACCATCCCATGGCGCGACAGTTGGAATCTTGACCTTTTTGAGGACCAACAACGCTTCGAGGCCGGTAACGGCACATTCCTGCTCAACGGTGAGCCATTTGTGGTAAAAGCTGCCGAATTGCACTACCCACGCATTCCCCGCCCATACTGGGATCAACGCATAAAACTATGCAAAGCACTGGGCATGAACACCATATGCTTATACGTATTTTGGAATGCTCACGAGTCAAAGCCCGGCCAGTTTGACTTTACGGGGCAAAACGACCTTGCCGAATTCTGCCGCCTGTGCCAACAAAACGACATGTACGTAATATTGAGGCCTGGCCCGTATGTATGCGCCGAATGGGAAATGGGCGGACTCCCTTGGTGGCTGTTGAAGAAAAAAGACATACGCCTGCGTGAAGACGACCCATACTTCCTCGAAAGAGTTGCCATATTTGAAAAAGAAGTGGCCAAGCAAGTATCTGACCTGACAATAGGCAACGGCGGACCGATTCTTATGATACAAGTGGAAAACGAATATGGCTCATACGGCGAAAGCAAGCCTTACGTATCGGCCATACGCGACATGCTAAAGGAAAACTATGGCGACGTTACGTTGTTCCAATGCGACTGGGAATCCAACTTCACGTTGAACGGTCTTCCCGACCTGATTTGGACAATGAACTTCGGCACCGGCGCAAATATCGACCAACAATTTGCAAAACTAAAGAGCTTGCGGCCTACAAGCCCGTTAATGTGTTCTGAATTCTGGAGCGGATGGTTCGACAAGTGGGGGGCAAACCACGAAACCCGTCCCGCAGCCGACATGGTTGCCGGCATTGACGAAATGCTTTCAAAGGGCATATCTTTCAGCCTGTACATGACCCACGGAGGCACCAACTGGGGACACTGGGCAGGTGCCAACTCTCCGGGCTTCGCCCCCGATGTTACATCCTACGACTATGACGCACCCATAAGCGAATCGGGCCAAACCACGCCCAAATATTGGGAACTGAGAAAGACCCTCGCAAAGTACATGGACGGCAAAAAGCAAGCTAAGGTTCCAAGCCTTATCAAGCCTATCAGCATCGACGAATTCCAGTTCACAGAATATGCCCCGCTGTTCGCCAACCTTCCCGAAGCAAAGCACGACAAGGAAATCCGCACCATGGAAGAATATGACCAAGGGTTCGGAAGCATCCTCTATCGCACCTCTTTGCCAGAAATGAAAGCCCAATTCACCTTGACGGTGAACGACGCGCACGACTACGCACAAATATTTGTCGATGGCAAATACATAGGCAAGCTCGACCGCCGCAACGGCGAAAAGCGGCTCACAATGCCTCCTTGCGCAAAAGGCGCACAACTCGACATACTGGTTGAAGCGATGGGACGCATAAACTTCGGACGAGCCATCAAAGATTTCAAGGGAATAACCGAAAACGTGGAAATTTCTTACGACATCGACGGCCATACGTTCGTATGCGACTTGAAAAACTGGGAAGTGTATAACCTCGTGGACGAATACGATTTCTACAAGTCGATGAAATTCGAGCCGCTCAAGTCGGTAACCGCCGAAAACGGCCAACGCACACCCGGCTGCTACCGCGCCACATTCAACGTCAAGAAGCCAAGCGACACTTTCCTCAACTTCGAGACTTGGGGCAAGGGTCTCGTATATGTCAACGGACACGGAATGGGACGAATCTGGGAAATCGGCCCGCAACAGACCCTGTACATTCCCGGCTGCTGGCTCAACAAGGGCGAGAACGAAATACTGGTATTCGACATCATTGGTCCGAAAGAAGCCAAGTCTGAAGGCTTGAAGCAACCGCTTCTCGACCAACTTCTCGTCAGCAAGCCTCTCACCCACCGCAACGAAGGCGAAAACCTTGACCTCTCGGCCGAAAAGCCGGTATATACAGGCAGCTTCAAGCCCGGCAACGGATGGCAAGAAGTAAAATTCAACGAGCCTGTCAATGGCCGCTACGTGTGCATCGAGGCACTGAATTCGCAAGACGGCAAAGGCCTTGCCTGCATAGCCGAAATGTACCTGCTCGACGAGAACAACGAACGCCTGTCCCGCGAACCGTGGATTGTGAAATATGCCGACAGCGAGGATGTGGCTCACGTCAACCGCTCGGCCGACAAGACGTTTGACCTACAGGAATCGACATACTGGAGTACCATAGAAGGTACGCCATACCCACACAGCATAGTAATAGACCTTGGTGCCGAACATTCACTCACCGGCTTCCAATACCTTCCGCGCATGGAAAGCAATGCGCCGGGCAGCATCAAGGATTTCAAGATTTATGTAAAATCAGACAATTTTAAATACTGATACCACAATGAATTATCGAGCTTGTTTATCATCACTGCTCGCTGCCGGACTCGCAATATCGTCAGTCGCACAAACGCACACCATGACTGTCGATGTTGCAAGCCCCACGGCAGAAATACAACCTACCATGTATGGCGTGTTCTTTGAAGACATAAACTTCGGAGCCGATGGTGGATTATACGCCGAACTGGTTAAAAACCGTTCATTCGAGTTTCCTCAACCATTCACCGGGTGGACTGTACTCGGGAACGTCACTGTAATGGACGAATCTCCGGCCTTTGACCGCAACCCGCACTATGTGCGGGTCGTTAACGACGGCCGACTTCTGCGTGCCGGACTCGACAACGACGGATTCCGTGGCATAGGGCTGAAAAACGGCAAAGAATACCGATTTTCGGTTTATGCACGCGTCCCCAACGGTGGGTCGGCCAAGGTCGCAATCGAATTCATCAATTCGGGTGGAGAAAATCCTGTCAAAGGAGAAATCACCGTGACAGGCAACAATTGGGAAAAATATACCGTCGTGTTGAAGTCCAACTTCACCGATGCCCATGCCCGCCTCAGGGTATTGTTGCCCGACAAGGGCACTACCGTTGACATGGACCACATATCCCTGTTCCCTGTTGACACTTGGAAAGGCCGAGAAAACGGCCTGCGCGCCGATTTGGCCCAGGCAATCAATGACCTCAACCCCGGAGTATTCCGTTTCCCCGGCGGCTGTATCATAGAAGGCAACAGTCTGGCCACACGCTACCAATGGAAAAATTCGGTGGGCCCGGTAGAGAACCGTCCTTTGAACGAGAACCGTTGGAACTACACATTCAAGCACAAGGCTTTCCCCGACTATTTCCAGTCACTCGGAATGGGATTCTACGAGTTCTTCTTGTTTAGCGAGGACATAGGGGCAGAACCGCTCCCTGTCATCAGCTGCGGGCTGTCATGCCAGTATGAGAGCAATGAAGTGGTTCCTCTCGACCAACTCCAACCCTACATACAGGACGCACTCGACTTGATAGAATTTGCCAACGGCGACACGACTTCGACATGGGGCAAAGTACGCGCCCAGATGGGACACCCCGCACCGTTCAACCTAAAAATGATAGGCGTGGGAAACGAACAATGGGACAAAGTATATGTAGAGCGACTTGAATTATTCACCAAAGCCATACGAGAAAAATACCCCGAAATAAAAATCGTAGGTTCTTCGGGCCCCGAGGCCGCCGGTGAAAAATTTGATTACCTGTGGCCCGAAATGAAACGCGTCGGGGTTGACCTCGTAGATGAACACTATTACAAAGAACCCGAGTGGTTCCTTGCCAATGCCGCCCGCTACGACGGCTACGACCGCAAAGGGCCAAAGGTATTTGCAGGCGAATATGCAGCCCACGACCATCCCACAGGCAAGAATAACAACTGGCGTGCAGCATTGTCGGAAGCCGCATTCATGACGGGGCTTGAACGTAATGCCGACGTGGTACACATGGCAACATACGCACCACTGCTCGCACACTTCGACGCATGGCAATGGAATCCCGACTTAATATGGTTTGACAACATGCAATTGTTGCGCACACCCAACTACTACGTACAACAAATGTATGGGATGAACGCCGGCGACCAAGTATTGCCACTTGAAATGGACGGCAAGCCGGTAACGGGTCAAGACAACCTGTATGCCACAGCCTCGCTCGACAATAATACCGGCGAAGTAATACTGAAGCTCGTCAACACCGGCGATAAGGCCGCAGACGTGAAAATCGACCTTGACGGACTTGGCAAGAAGCAGAAAGTAGCCTCGGGTTATTGCATATATATGCAAAACGACGACCTTCTTACCGTAAACACACTCGGCAACGAGTGCATCATGCCGCGAACCCGCCCGGTAAACATCGGCGACGACAATCTTTGCCTGACGTTGCAACCTTACTCTTTCGGCATATACAGGCTGCAAATCTCTGGCAGAAAATAAATCATCGAGCCATAATAACACACTAAAAAAAGTTGCTGCCCCGCATCATCCCGTATGCAAGGCAGCAACTTTTATATTACAACTGCTTGGTCAAAAAGTCGGCTCCACCGGCTTGATTGTTCCATCATCGTTAAATTCCAACTTGTCGATGCACACTTCGCGATGCACGCCTGGAGCATCATTAAGATAATGCTTGTTGATGCGATGATACACTACCCTCCAGTCGTCGGTACCGGGCAGGTTGACAACAGAGCAATGCCCCGTGCCATATATCTCCTTGTCGGGACGCTGAACGAGCATGACCGGCTTCTTGGCAACCTTGATTTTTCCTAATGGGGACTTCGATGTACCATAGGCAATGTGATAATTGGCTGCGCCGGTATCGTCAACCGACCACAAGAAATAATATTGTCCGTTACGATAAATCACATATGGAGCTTCACGATAAGCATAGTCGGCAAGCGTGCCACCCTTCGGGGTCATAATTTCGGTCGTTTCTGGTTTTATCGAAACCATGTCGTCGGCAAGTTCGGCTCCCGCCATGTAACCATTGCCCCAATACAAATAAGACTTGCCGCTAACAGGGTCGGTAAACACGTCCACGTCTATCAGTTGGCCGCCCTCAACGCCATTGGGAGCTTCCGATATCATGGGATGCCCGATGTCGGTAAACGGTCCGGCAGGAGAATCTCCCACCGCCACTCCTATCTGCTTGCCACCGCCGGCCTTGGGTTGCGCACTATAGTAAAAATAATACTTGTATTTGCCATCAACCATCTTTTCTTCGATACATGGCGCCCATGCGTTACCCGTAGCCCAACTGTCGGGATCGGCATGCAAGTCAAGCACTATGCCCTCGTAAACCCAATTTTTCAAGTCCGACGAAGAATAGGCTGTAAAATACCATCCTCCCCAACCCGGGAAACCGTCGGTTGTGGAATATATATAATATCTTCCTGTGTTCTTGGAATATAACACTTCGGGGTCGGCATGGAAACCGGGAAGCACAGGATTGGCAGGAAGCTGCCCAAGCCCCGACGGCAATCCCCAACGTCCGGTCACACGCAACATTTCATCGCGGGTTATCGGTATGACGGTGCCATGACGAGGGCTGAAATCCATCTGCACCTTGTTGTCGATAACCTTGAAGTGCTGCAAGTCGGTTGACTCGGTAAATTGATAATAGCCGCTCATATACACGTCATACATCAATATATATTTGTCCTCGCCTATCAGCTTGAAAGTGCCTGCGCCTTCCACCGCCTCGGTGGTTTGCTGCTTGGTATCGGGATACTCAATCCAGTTGCCCGAAGTTAGCGACCGCGTGGTTGCAACCTTTATGCCGTTGCCATGACCTTCGGTCTTATAGAACAAGTGGAACACGCCGTCCTTATACACAATGTCGCCGTCTATACACGATTTTTTGTCTTTGGGGACAAACAACGGTTTCGGCACGTCCACGACATCGGTAAAGTCATCATTGGCATAAGCATAATATATGACATCGGGACCATCGCCATACTGCATCGACCAGTATATCATATATTTGCCGGCTTCGGGGTCGAAAATCGTCTGAGGAGCCCACACACGTTTCAGCTTTTCTTGACCGCTAAACCGCTTCTGCATGTTCACGACCGAGTGCGACCAATTAACCAAATCGGTTGACTTCAACAGCACCATAGCCCGATTCGAGTCCCAACCGTTGTCCGACACCATGTCGGTAGCAACCATATAGAACGTTTTTCCATCCCGGCAGCGCAAAATGTGCGGGTCGCGCACTCCACCGGTCGAACTTATCACTTTAGAATCAATCACCGGGCTGTTGCCGTTCAAGGCATAGAAAGAATATCCGTCGGTGCTGACGGCATAACATATCGCCTCGTCCGATATGTGATTGCCCTTGAAATACACAAACAGGTATCCCACATAGTCTTTTTCCACTGCCATGTCGGTCTGCCCAAATACCGCAAGCCGCATCGACATCAGCAGCAACAATGCAATTACTATTCGCTTCATAAAAGATATTTTTAGGTTGTTATTAAGATTCTTTTTATATGATTGGCAAAAGCATGATTTACAAAAGTACTTCAAAATGCACAATATACTCAAACAATATTTCAATAATGATGCAAAATTTGTATGTGAAGCCTTTTTCTTCAAAAATGAACCGTAGATTTGTGGTATATTTTATATCTTAGCAGTATCGTTGTGGAATGTTCAGCAATGGCTGAAGCGCAATACTCATATTCTCCTAATATGGAAAATAAAAAATGTCATCACATGAGAAAAAATATATCTGTCGAATTTGCCGAATTCCTAACGGAACTCGAAGCACCCGAATATCATATAATGATACATGGAACAAATCCATGCTTGACATTTGAAGAACAGGTCGCCAATATAAAACAGACATTCGAGGATACAATAAGATACGTCGTGCCGGGAGCAGTCCCGGTGCTGTGCCGTTTTTTCTTAAGCGACGCGGCCAATCAGGTTCAGCAGCTACGCACAATAATGCTTGACGGCATGCCGCCATGTGCCATATCGGTCGTCCAACAGCCCCCGCTCGACGGCACAAAGGTCGCACTGTGGATTTACATGCTGAAAGATATCAAGCCCGAATGCTTGGGCAACGGCTCGATTGCATTCTCCCACAACGGATACAGGCACATATGGACCGCCGGACTACACAGTCATAACGCAGACTCGAAGCAGCAGACCATTGACATTTTCAACAACTATATCGACACATTGGCAGCAAACAGATGCACTCTCGAAGCCAACTGCATACGCACATGGCTGTTTGTGCAAGATGTAGATGCCAACTATCACGGGGTAGTCACTGCCCGTAACGATGTGTTTGCCACTCAAGGACTTACAAAAGACACACATTTCATTGCCAGCACAGGAATAGGCGGAGGCCACGCAAGTCCTCGTGAACTTGTAAAAATGGACGCATATGCGGCGAGCGGATTGAAACAGGGGCAGATAAATTTCCTTTATGCGCCGACACACTTGAACCCGACCTACGAATATGGCGTCAGCTTTGAACGTGGCGTTTATGTTGACTATGGCGAGCGCAGGCAAGTATTCATATCGGGAACTGCGAGCATCGACAACAAAGGCAACATAATGCACGCAGGAGATATACGCAGACAGACGCACCGAATGTGGGAAAACGTCGAGACCCTGCTCGCCGAGGCCGACTTCACATTCAACGACGTGGGACAAATGATTGTTTATTTGCGCGACCCTGCCGATTATGCAGTGGTAAGAAACTTGTTTGAAGAACGGTTTCCAAACACTCCACACGTAATATTGCTGGCACCAGTTTGCCGACAAGGTTGGCTGATAGAGATGGAATGCATGGGTGTAAAATTCAACCCAAACCAAAATTTTGCCGATTTCTAACCCCTACGTAACAAAGAAATTAGCCCTAATAATATAAGATTGCACGGTTTCTGTATCAACCCAAATCGGTCATTAGATTTTATGGCGATTTTTAGGCTTGTGTCGAGCAAGTTTTCAAAGTGCGAGCCGCAGGCATAGCGGGCTGCGTCAAGGCTCGGGGCTTTTAAAACTTGCCGGCAGAAACTAAAAAGAGCCATAAAAAGCCATTTCAAAAAAACTCTTTGCGGCCTAACGGACGTTTTGGGTTTAATCATGGCAACCCTGCTTTTTTACATATTTAGGGGGGGGGCAATTATCTGCATGACCCGACTTGGCAGCTATGCTTGACTAATCTCTCCGTCACTTGCCCCGGTGGCAACGGTTCCTGTAACGCTCTTCAAGAAATCGGCAAGATTGGTTTCCTGCGATACTCCGAGCTTCTTGCGCAACCTGTTGCGCGACGACTCCACGCTGCGTACCTCTCTAAACGTAATCTGTGCAATCTCCTTTGTTGACAAGTCTAAGCACAAAAACGCACACAGCCTCTTGTCCTTTGTCGTAAGATCGGGAAACAGCTTCTCAAGATTCTCATAAAAGTGCGGCCTTACTTTGGCAAAATAATATTGGAACTCCAACCAATTATTTTGGTTGTCAAATTGTTGTAATTTCTTGACAATGCTTTGTATGTGCTGTCTGTGCTGCTTGTCGCGCGGATTCACCTCGCCGAGCAATTGCGTAAGCTCATCGCCAAGGTCGTTGATATACTCGCCCGTCTGCAACTTCTCGATAGTAAACGATGTCAGTTCCCTGCTATGCAAGTCTATGGCATCCTGCATTTCAGTCTTCAACTGCCGCCACTCGCATTGCAGTCTGCCGTTCTTTTCGGTCAACTCGGCAATTGCCGCCGACTGGCTACGCACTTTCCTGCGATTCCGCAGCAACAAAGCCGACAAAACGACAATAACAATCACAAGCATGAGCGATAGCGGCAATACGGCCTGCATAAAAGCCTTGCGACTTACGCCCATGACTTCGTCACCATTGCTCTCTCCTACATTTTGATTGTATATCTTTTCCCATTCCACCAATCTCTGCTTCCCATCTACCTGTTGCATCGAGTCGGTAATGAGATAAGAGCGTTGCAGCAATTCGTTGGCTCTCTTATAGCTGCCACGCGCTTCTGCCACAAACGATTTTTGTTTCAAGGCTCTGCTCAGCAGTTCGGGATTGTGCATCTGCAATGCTACGACCTCGGCATTGTCGGCATATGTCGATGCCGAATCCACCCTGCCGGTTTCCAAATAAACCCGGCTCAGCGACATGTAACCATCAAAAAGCACCTGTGGAAAACCTTGCGCGTGTTCGACGGCGTTGTTCAAGTAGCTCAATGCCATCTGGTACTCTTTTTTCTTGAAATATAGCATACCCAGATTTATGTGCATCAGGTAATAAAGCATGTCGTTCTTCTGGCTCACATACTGCAAGGCACGCAGCGAATTATCCATGGCCCGGTCAAGGTTGCCGTTGCTTTCACATGTCGCCGACAAATTATTATAGTTGTTATACAGTTCTTCGCTATTTCCTATGCGCTTGTTTATCGCAAGAGCTTGAGAGAAATAAGATTCTGCCTTTTCGGGATAATCGTTGCGCATGTATATAACTCCGATGTTGTTAAGGAACATAGCCTCGTATTTTTCAAATTGCTCCTTTCTTGCAATTTCCAGACCTTTGACATAATAATCCATAGCCACATTTCTCATGCCCAACTCCTCGTAAGCAGCACCGAGACACACATACACATTAAGCATGAAATCCTTGTCGGCAGTATCGAGACGGTCATTGCCTTCAAAATATGGCAGCAACATGCGATAGTACCTTACAGCCTGCGCATGATCGCCGGCATATAGAAATTCGACACCGAGCTTGCTCAACATCCTGTACATACTTTCTTCCGAAATGTTTCCTTGAGTCCTAAGTGAATCGGCTTGTGCAACGTATTGGTCAAATCTATCATCATCTGATTTTATAAAAGCAACGGCTTCCTCCAATATTCTTTGTTTGCCGGCCCTACCAAGAGCATGGCACTGGAACGAAACCACAACCATAGCCAAGGCTAAAAAACACCTATAAAATATATCTGTTTTAAGAGTGATATTCATTTCAATTTCAAAATATTGAGATTGTAAAAATAATAATTCTAAATAATTATTGCAACACTACGGCAACATAAATCAAAAAACAAGTGCAAGAATCGGCAACATAACAGCCTAATTATTAAGCTGATACACAAAATGCAGTACCTTTTTGCGCCGGTTATTTCCTTTTCAAGTAGCTAAATCAATTCATTTATTTATCATTCTATTTGTTTTGTTTTACATTTGCAATTATCAAGACTTAAATCATTGTAATTTATAATACAAACTCGCATATATGAAACACATCTTAATTTCACTATTACTACTATCGGGTACATATGCAATTTATGCGCAAAAAAATGTATCTACCGAGGTAGAAAACAAGAAAGCCCTGTTGGAAGAGTTCACCGGAATATTGTGTGGCAATTGTCCCGACGCGCACTCAATAGTAGCCGACATGATGCTTGCCCAACCCTGCAACATATATGCAGTATCGATACACAGTGGCGGCTATGCCGTTCCCGGCACTTCGGATTTCGATTTCAGAACCGAGTGCGGAGACGAGATACACGATTACTTCAACGTGGACTATTACCCGAGCGGCATGATTAACAGGCATGTGTTCAGAGACGGTACGGCAGTATCATCACGCGGAAACTGGATAGAGGATGCCAAAGATATATGTTCGGAAGCGGCACCGGTAAACCTTTGGATTGGCTGCGAATATGACGGAGCCACACGAAAATTGACGATAAGCATCGAGGGCTACTATACAACAGACACAGAATCAGAGAGCAACCGTCTGTCGGTGCTGCTCACGCAAGACAATGTTCCAGGACCGCAAAACGGCGCAAACGAGGGCGACAATTACATGCACCGGCACATGTTGCGCGACTACGTAACGCCCACATGGGGCGAAGAAATAACCGACTGCTCGGCAGGCTCTTTCTTCAGCAAGGAATACACCTACGACGTTCCTTCAGACTATAAAGGAATAACCGTAGAACCATCTCAGATCGAAGTCATAGCTTTTGTGACGGCAGGCAACGAAGAAGTGCTCAATGTCACCGGAGCAAAACCTTCGCTCAAAAATGTGGATTTACCCATGCAGGCGCATATCGAAGATTACAAGTTGCCAATAGATGGCACCTACGGCTTCAATTTCGTGGAAATTTACCTGCACAACGAATGCAACGACACGCTTACCTCGGCCACATTCGATGTCTCACTCAACGGCGACACCGAAACTGTTTCATGGACAGGCAGCATAGCCCCGCTCCAGTCGTCGGCCATAAAAGTGCCGGTTGACTGGGCTGAAAACATAACAGACGATAACACATATTCGCTAAAACTCGTCTCTATCAACGGCATTGGCATCGACGGCAACACAATTGCGGGCGACTTCGGCGCTCCTGTCACAACCACGCCGACTATAAAAGCCGAAATACGAACTGATTACTATGCCGACGAAAACACCTACAGGATATATGACGCCGATGGCAACATAGTGAAAGAATTCGGGCCATACCCGGCAGGCGAACGCGCCACTTATGAAGAAACCGCCGTGCTTGAAAGTGGCAGAACCTATTGTTTCGAGGCTGCCGACTCATGGGGCAACGGAATATTGCTGCCACGCGGCAGCGTGAAACTGTATGATGCCGACGGAAGCCTGTTGGTGCAACAGCTCGAAATAAACAAGCACGGCTTCCGCACTTTTTTCCGCACCACGGGACAAAGCAGCATTGACAACTTTTCAATCTACAATAGCTGCCATTACAGCATCGCAGCCGACAGGCAGACGGGCTGCATCACAATCACCCCTACGCCCGGGGCAAACGGCACCTACACAGTAGAACTGTTTTCGGTAACAGGAAAACTGCTTAAAAGATGTGCCAATGTCTCCAAGCTCGACATGAGCGGCATGGCACACGGTGCCTATATAGTGAAAGTCGCATCACCAACGACCATAACATCAACAAAAATAATTTATTAACCAATCAAAACTACTTACGCTTATGAAAAATCTGATTTTTACGCTTTTATGCGCCACAATTTGCTTGCCTACGGTTAATGCGCAATGGCAGGAGCCGACAGGGATTCTTGCTCCGCCATTGGAAAAAGCAACTTACCACAGTGAAATAGAAGCCGGCTTGAATGGCGACACGTGGATACTAAATTATGTTCCTAATAACGACTTACTCGAAATAAGGCTGCAAAAAATCGATGCCGACGGCAACAGCGCATTTGACGGAAACGGCATACTGCTTTCTGACTATCCCAACCTCTCATACACCGTGACCAACGACCTGCTGCACATCGACAACGAGGGCAACGCAATAGCCATAGCCCGCGACCTGCGCAACAACATGGCAGGCAGCTCGACCTGCTACACGGCCTATAAGGTGGCTCCCGACGGCTCCATGCTATGGGGCGACGACGGCATATTGATTGGCGAAGAGACTTATGCGCTATGTGCCGCAATGGATGCCACCGTGCTCGACGACAACAGCATAGTGTTCGCATGGAGTTGGTTCGAGGCCAACGGCTCGGCTTCTTATGTCGAAGCCATGCGCCTTTCGGCCGACGGAGAGGCACAATGGAATCTTGGCGACCTGCGCATAGGCGATGGCATAGGCAGTTACATGTATCCTTACGTGGTAGATGCAGGCTACAACCAATTCATATTGGTTTACTGCAAGGGCGAGGAAATATATGCACGCAAATGCGACTTCGACGGCACATCGGTTTGGGGTGGAGACGTATGCGTGTATGACGAAGGCTTTGCCAATTCGGGTATTCCTTTGTGGACGATTCTCGACGTACAACCCTCGGGCGACGGCGGCGTGCTTGTCGCTTGGAACGACGACCGCAACTTCACAAATATCGAGTCGGCCTACCTTGCCTACATTACACCATCGGGCAGCATAGGATTCGTCTCGGAGAACGGGCAGAAATTAGGCTACGCCGGATGGCGTTCATTCAATGTCAAGGTCTTGCCCGGAACAGCCGACAGCGACTCATTCCTTGCAATATGGCGCGAAACCGACGTAAACCAGAACTATTCGCGCATAAACACGCAGCTGCTGAGCAAGCAGGGAGAGCTGCTTTACAGCGAGGAAGGCTCACCCCTCTCTGATATGGAACAGCTCTCAAACGGATACCTGTCGGTACTTCCGGGTCCCGATGGGCAGGCTGCCATATTTTACATGAAAAAAATAGGCGGTTTCGGCGATGTTGACGCATACATGTCGCTAATCGACATCGAAACAGGAAGCAAAATATGGGAAAACGATTACCGACTGACTGCCGAAGAAAACCGCGAACGCGCAGGCCTTGAAGTCGTCGGCCATCCCGGCTATGGATTCTATGTGTGCAGATGGCTCGACAGCGGCGTGGCCAATGGCGGAGAAACGAACGTTGACCGTTACTACATGCGGCGCGTCAATGAAGATGCGGGCGCAAGCGGTTCGGGCATTTCGAGTGCCACAGCTGCACCGGGCACGGAGCTTTACATGTCGGGCGACAATCTCGTTGCCACAGTCGCCAACGCCACCGATGCCACACTCCGCATCTACAGCGTTGCCGGACAGTGCATCGGCACTCTGCATGACGGCAAGTTGCAACAAGGAGCCAACGTGATTCCATGTGACGGCATTGTTCCGGGCATATATGTCGCCACATTGCAGACAGCCGACGGCACAAAGACAACCAAAATAATAAAAGACTAAAAGCAACCTACGCATATGAAAAAAATATTATTAAGCGCGGCATTGGCCGCATCGGCATTCTCCTACTCGTCGGCACAAATCGCAGGCTACGGGTTTGAATCGAGAGTGGGCTCGTATGAAGAAATAACCGACGGAACCATACTCGACCTGAGCGACCTTACCGACATGGACATTTATAAAAAGGCGTTCCTTAAAGATGGTCGCGTCGATGGGTTGGCTACCGGCGAAGGTATGCCTATAGGCTTCACGTTTGAATACAACGGGATGCAGTGCGACCAGTTTGCCGTCGGGAGCAACGGTTTCGTGATGGTAGGCGACGGCTCGATTACCATCAATCCGAGCGGAGGCAGAAGCATGTTTACTTACACAACCGAAGGCACCTCAAACCTTTTCGGCATAATACCCAATTGCGACTTCACGGGTGTCACATCGGCACCCATAATCAGCTACAAGACCATAGGCGAAGCTCCCGACCGCGAACTTGTGGTACAATTCTCCGACTACTACATATCCACAACGTTGTGGGGAGACGACCTGACTCCTGTCGATTTCCAGATACGCCTGTGCGAGACCACCAACGACATAGAGATGATTTTTAACGGTTGGGTGGCAGAAGAAGGAAAGTCCTACGGCATACGCATAGGCATAAAAGGCGAACCGGGACAGACGCAGACCCTCACGAGCGAAAGTGGCGATTTCCAGAACATGTCCACCACAAGTTCGGTCAACATGGTTTATTTCTCATCGACGAGCAATGTAGTCGATGGATTGACATATACATTCACAGCTCCTATGCAATGCGAGATGCCTGCATCGCAGGCAACCGGCTTGACGATGAGTTCTACATCGGAGACCATCGAAGGCTCGTTCACTCCCACCGACGCCGCCGACCATTACCTCGTATTGCTGAGCAAATCGGCCTCGCTGAACGAATTGCCTGCAAACACCAACGTCTATGAAACAGGCGATGTGATAGGCGACGCGACAGTCGTCACATATACCGACGGCTCGACATTCGCAACAGCCGACCAGTGGAGTAAATTTGTCGAGGTTGACGGTTCGTCAACTTACTATGTATATGTGATTGCCGTCAATGCCAATTGCAAGGGAGGCCCGATATACAACTGCGAATCTCCGCTGACAGGCTCCATAACCACCAAGCCCATGGCACCGACAGTAACCGTTACCGGACAAGAAGCCAATAGCATCACCCTCGACATCACAAGCAATGTCGCAGGCGACGACGTGATTTTGGCATTGACCGGAAACATTGTGGAAAACGACGACCGTACCCAAGGCCCCGACTTCGACACGCCATCGGGGACATACAAAGTGGGCGATGCACTCGGAGGCGGAACGATAATATATGTCGGAAAATCGACAACACAATTCGAGATGCCCGACCTTGAACCCGGAACGAGCTACTACTTAAGGGCATACAGCTGCAACGACAACGGCGAATATTCCACCACCTACACCGATGTCGCAACCGGCACATGCATCATCATACCATATCAAGCCGACTTCTCAAAGGCGGCAGTTTATAATCTGCCCGGCGGATGGACCAAAGAATCGACCAATCCAGATATCACGTTTGAAGTAAATTCTCCACAGACCGGCGTAAGCACCGAAGACCCGCTGCTGCTTTGCTATATATTCAACGGCAACACGGGATTGACCACGAGCGTAACCACGCAGCCGGTAATCGTTGACAAGGAAAATGCCACGTTCTCGTTTGTTTATAACATGACCAACTGGGCTCGCATGACGGGATACTATCCTTATGACTGGTCGGACGGAGACCGTTTCTCGATTCAGGTATCTACCGACGGCGGAACCACGTTCACCACAATCTCAGAATACACCACCGACAACCACCCGGTTCAAGAACTTGGCACCGACTATGTGCCGATGACTGCCGATTTGGCCGACTATTACGGGCAGACCATCTACCTGCGCATAGAGTGGGAATGCTATGCGACGCAAGCCACATACCTTGCCATAGAGCAATTCAAGATCGACGCTCCCGAACCGAGCGACATCCCGACAATCGTCGTGAGCGACATCACCCACAATTCGGCTGTAGTCACAATCACAGGCCTGCACGAAAATTATGAAATAGAATATGGCGAAGTGGGCGGAGAGACCACGGCCGAAGATATCGAGGGCAACACTGCCACTCTCATCGACCTTATGTTCTCTACCGACTACCAAATACGCGCCCGAGGCATCAACGATGACGGCACGCGCGGCGAATGGTCGGAATCGGTTACGTTCACTACCGATGTGCTGCCTGAATGCGAAGCCCCGACCGACCTTGCGGCAAGCCTCAACGACGACAATTCGATGTCCCTGTCATGGACTTCGGCCACCGACAACGTGGCATGGGACGTGAGATACCGCGAGGCCACTTCCACATCCTATACCACCGTCGAGGGACTTGAAGAAACAGCCTACACGATAGCAGCAGGCGACTTGGCTTCAAATACGGCCTACTTGTGGTCGGTACGCTCTACGTGTACCTACGACCGCACAAGTGCGTGGTCGGCCCAATCACAGTTTACCAGCGCCGAAACCTCGTCGGTGATAAGTGCGGCACGCCAAGGCGACTTGAAAGTGTTTGCCTCGAAAGGTGGAATGGTAAATGTAATAAATCCGGGCGGCATATATGTAAAGGAAGTGTCGGTTTACGATTATAACGGACGCTTGCTCAACATGGCCAAGGTTGAAGGTTGCGACAACATCGTTATCCCGGCAAATGCCGGCGACGGAGTTGCAATAATAATAGTAAGCACAACCGACAGGCAGTTCACCTACAAGGTTCAGACCCTCTGATATTTGCAATCTCGATTTTACGCAACATACATGGAGAACCGTGCATAAAAGGAATGCACGGTTCTCTATATATGTTTTCACACTATGCCCATGTGCTGCATTAAGAAGTAGGCATTAAGGTTCTGTGCTATTCCCGGATGCAATATGTAGTCAAACTTAAGCGTGTCGCCATCGATCTCGGCTTCAAAACAGCGGTTGAATATGCGGTCGGGGAATCGGTCGGCAAGAGTGCCAAGCACGAGGTCGTGCGTGGCGATTATTCCCGCCACGTTCATGCCCGACAATTTGCTTACGAGAGCAAGCGAACCCTTTTGCTTGTCGGTCGAATTTGTGCCTTTGAGTATTTCGTCAAGGATTATAAGCATTCGCTCGCCCTTGGCGGCTCTATCGACAATCAACTGCAATCGCCGCAATTCGGCAAAGAAGTAAGATTCGTTATCGTTAAGCGAATCGGTGGTACGCAGGCCGGTGAAAAGCGCAGCCACGCCGACGGTCATTTCAGAGGCAAATACAGGTGCGCCGATAAGCGCGAGCAGGTAGTTTACACCCACCGTCCTCAGGTATGTGCTTTTTCCTGCCATGTTGGCTCCGGTGACAACCATAAAGTTGCCTGCCGATAACGTGCTTACTTCGTTGCAGACGCATTTGCCTGCCGGGATGAGCGGATGCCCCAGTTGCTTAGCTTCGATTATAATTTTACCGTCGCGGTCGATTGACGGAAATGTGTAACATGGGTTGCAGAACGTGAATGTGGCAAGTGAGCAAAGTTCATCGATACGGCTCAGCACGGCTTCCCATTCATCTAATTTCGATGAATAGCGTTGCATCCACCGCACCACGTTGCGGGCTTGGAGATAATCCCATTGCAGCAGCGTGTTAAGCAGTATGTAGCTCAACCAGTTATAACGTTGGTCAAGGTTGTTGAGCAGTTTCGACAACTTGTGCGAAATGGCCGAAGCCTTTTCGCCGCCGCAACCGAGATCCCGCTGCAACTGCTTGAGCATGGGAGATGTGAATTGCCGTTGCTCTATCTCGTTCAGCAAGTTATGGTATATGGATATGCGACTCACAATTTTTTCTACCTCGGAATGCAACACACCTATCTGTTTTGAGCCAATCGAGGCCGTCAAGATTGAAACAATGGCAACCGTTTCTATATATATGGCAACGTCGAGTCCCATTACCGCAAGTACTATGAGCAGAGCCAACGCCGTCGGGAACAAATATATGGCCACATGCTGCCACCGTTGCAATTTTATTTTCCCGGCCATCGGTCGGTCGTTTCCTTTGCCGTCATTCCCGTTGCTCGCAGTCAAGCCTAAAGCCTGCAAGCGGGTTCTGAAGTCGTGCAGGTGTGAGAGTTCTTTTATTGCCTGCTGCCGCTGCTCGATGTCGCCGACGATGCCGGTCGTGTCGGTCATGTTCCGCGCAAGCAGTTCCCGGCCTCCGGGTGTGGCCGTGGAATTTATAAGCGAAAATACCGACCGCCGGCCGAATAGGTCCAGATCGTAGCTGTAAGTGTGCCGCGGGTCGATGTATTCGTCGCCTCCATCCATGCCGTCAAGGTCGAGTCGCATGCGCCGCAGGTTGTCGCCTGCCACGCGGTTGAGCGACTTTTGCATTTCCATGTCTGAAAAAAGCTTGTCGTGCAATTTCACCAATAACAAGAACACTATTATGCCCGACGCGGCCACGCATATCGCCATGCGTGTATCGCCCCACAGCCACCATATTCCCATTATCGTGGCAATTGCCACAGCGAGCCGTATCCACGACACCGTGGCCACGCGCCGCAACAGACGTGAGATTTCTGCCGCCGACGAGTTTTGTGTTCTTGTGTAATATTCGGTCGGTGTTATAGTTTCGTCTTTGAACATATGGGTCGAATATGTGGGATTCTTTACAATTTAGCGGCGCAGCTTGCGGCGCATGACTATTGAAGTGGTTGCCGATGTTAACAGTCCCACGATTGCCACTGCCGAAAACACTACCAACAGGTCGGTTGCCTGCACTTCGACAGGGTATTGCTTGATGACAAGCATCTCGGTAGCACCTTGCAACTCTATCAGCCCGAACGTCTGCTGTATCCAACACAGCAGCAGCCCTATGGCGATGCCACCCACAGCCCCGGCAAGCGATATCAGCCACCCTTCGGTAACGAATATGCGTGTTATCTGCTTGTTAGTGGCTCCCATGTTGCGGAATGTGGTGATGCTCTCATCTTTCTCGATAATCAGCAGCGACAGTGTGCCTATTACATTGAAAGTTGCTATAATCATAATGAAACCGAGAAGCAGAAATGTGACCCACTTCTCGATGTTGACCATGCGGAAGGAGTAGGCCTGCTGCATCAGACGGTTCTTGACGGTATATCCGTCACCGAGCTTGTCTGTCAGCTCTTGCATCACACGGCTCTCGTCGGCACCCGGCGATAGTGAAATTTCCACGTCGGTGGCTTCGGTACGATAATTAAAAAGGAATCGCGCGACCGATATTGGCACAATCAGCATGTCGCGGTCATACTCATTTTGATCTACCTGGTAAACGCCACCGGCAAAGAGAGTGTCGGTGCGGAATGCACCTGCCGGATTGGCAAGGTTTATGCTGCCCATTCTCTTGGGGGCGAAAATGCGTATCCCGCCGACAAAACCCGGACGAACCCTCAATTGCAACGCAACGCCGACGCTTAGCACCGCATACTGCGCAACGCCGTCGTCGAGCATGAAATCCCCATCGATGATTACGTCGTCGATGTCGGTTATGAGATTATAGTTGTCGGGCACGCCTTTTATTATTACGGGCATCTGAAAGTTGTCATATACGGCAAGTCCCTGGTCGGCAATAGTTGGAACGGCCATTTCCACTCCGTCAACTTCCGATATCAGCCGGGCAATGCTGTCGGCATCGGCAATGGTCTTGCCTGTGGCAGCATTTACCACAAGCTCGGGGTCAAGCTTGGCAAGTTTCTCGCCTATCAAGCCAGAGAAGCCGTTGAACACCGATAGCACACACACCATTGCCGCCGTGGTGACCAACACGCCACACACGGCCACAATCGAAATTATGTTGACCGCACTATGCGTCTTTTTCGACTTTAGGTAACGGAGCGCTATTTTCAGCGTAAAGTTCATTCTGTCGGCGATTCTTCGCTACTGTTGGCACTGCCGGGATGCTTCTTGCGGTCTTCTTCAAGCAGTTGGTCGATATGGTCGATATAGTCGAGCGAGTCGTCGAGGTGGAAAAGCAGTTCGGGGGTCTTGCGCAACTGGAATCTCACGCGCTGCGCGAGGTCGTATCTCACGGTCTTGGCGTTACGAGTGATGTTTTCAAGCAGCTGCGCGGCCTGTGCCGACGGGAAGATGCTCAAGTAAACGTGGGCAATGCTCAAGTCGGGGGTAATTCTCACCGTGCTTACCGACACTATGACGTTGCCTATCTTTGCCGTTTGCAGACGAAATATTTCGCTCAATTCCTTTTGTATGAGTCGGGCTATGCGTGATTGTCGTGTGGTATCCATATATCGATTATTTTCATTAACTTTGTCACAAAAGTAACCATAATAACTTCAATTCCCAAATTCGGGAGTCGATTACAGGGCAAAGCATTCGATATATGAGGATTATATTCTTAATGGCAGTGTGTCTGGCTTGCTTTTCGGCATCGGGTTCCAAAGCCGGGCTTGAACAACTAATCATGCAGGCCGTTAACGAAAAGAGAGCCACTGTGGGCGTGGCGGTGATTTCGAGCGACGGCGACACGGTGGTGGTGAACGGCGATGAGCATTATCCGCTGATGAGCGTCATGAAGCTACATCAAGCGATGTGTGTTGCCGATTATTTGCAGAATATGGGCTTAGGCACAGACTATGAGGTAACCGTCGGCAAATCCGACCTGCCGCCCGGCACTTATAGCCCGCTTCGCGACAAGTTCCCCGGTGGCGGAGTGACGTTGACCGTCGGAGAACTGCTTGAATACACCTTGCAGCTGAGCGACAACAATGCCTGCGACCTGCTGTTCAAGATTGCGGGCGGACCGGGAGCCACCGACAAGTATATACGCTCGCTCGGTATAAGCGACTTTGCGGTAGCGGCCACCGAGGCCGACATGCACCGGGATTTGTCGCTT
>CALUNI010000037.1 GCA_944321905.1 uncultured Muribaculaceae bacterium
ATCATTATCGATATCGTCTGGAGTGACATCTTCCAAATTTAAGACATCGATTATCTCTTTTTTTAATTTCAATATCTACTCTTCCATATCAAAAAATCAAATTTTCATTTTTTAATAAAATCCTTATCTCGTTCTCTAATTCCTCATGGCTGTTTATGACATTCCTATGTACGAGAAACAGCAATGCCATGAATTCTTCATCACTTACATAATCGACCCAGCCACATAAAACCGACGTTGTACCGTTGTCGATAAAAGCCTCACACACTATGCGAGCCACAACATCGGCATCAAAGCTGTCTAACACATAAAATGAAGTTTCTCCATAATATTTGTTACGTATGGCAATCTCGCCGGTTACTATATTGGGCAATGTATAAACAAAAATCGAAGGACTCGGGAAAAAATTATCCTTGTCCCGTATTGTAGCTTGATAATGCAAATCGGCATTTAGAGAACTGCTATGGTTAAACATAATAACAGCCCTGTCGTCCCTGCTTTTTCTTTCCTTGCCCTCAGTATTATCCAACAACAGTTCCGATGCCACAAAACCAAACTTGCACAGTGCGTCCATCTTGAAAAACTTAGGGTAATCATTGATGCGGCTTCGATATACATCGACAAGCAATTTCTGCCCTACTGAATTTATTGCCAACCGCTCTCCGTTCAAGACCACATGCGACGGGGTTATTTTCACCCAAGACTCAATCATAACGAGCCTCCTTTTTTAAACAAGACGGCAGCATTGCAACCACCAAACCCCGACAAAAGCTTGATAAACGACCGTTTGCCGGTATATTGATTATGTTTAGACACCTTAAGCGGCACCGACACTCCCGGTGTTTCAAACCCGCGAGTGGCAAGCACAGTATTGTCGTCAATGGCCCACATGGAAATTATGGTCTCCAATACCCCTGCCGCTCCCATGGTATGTCCATAGTAACCTTTTAATCCGGTTACCGGCACGAGCCTAAGCCCGGCTCGTCCCAAAGCTATCGATTCCATTTCGTCATTATACAATGTAGCAGTGCCGTGCACATTCACAAAGGCCAAGTCGTCAATATCTTCGATGACCGATTGCAAGGCTCTGAAACTGCCTTCGCCGGTACGCGACGGTCCCGAAATATGATTGGCATCATTTCTTATGGCTCCACGACTTATAACCCAATCCTCTTTTTCGACCGATGCAACGCTCTTTCTCCCATATATGATAGTGGCTGCCGCCTCTCCCAGATTCAATCCATCCCGATTCTTATCAAACGGCTTGCACTGACTCTGCGACAGAGCCTTAAACGACTGGAAACCCGATATGATAAATGGCGACTGCACGTCACAGCCAACCGTAACGGCATAATCATAGTCCCCGCTTTGAAGCATACGCATGGCCATAATCTGAGCGCACAATCCCGATATGCAAGCATTCGAAACCACTATTGCCTTATTAGGATTCTTGAAATAATACGTCACTTGCTTTGCCGCTTCTGAAAGAAATATGCGACTGTAAGACATATTTGCACACTTATCCTCATCTAGCAGTTCCACGTTACCCTTAGTAGTAGAAATGATAAAAATCACACGTGGCGACGACAAGTCTATTGCAGTTTCACTCGCAGCTCTTACAACCGACAATATAAGCATACGTTCAAACCGGGTGTAATTATTGCCCGCATTCGGCCCGCATTCGTCAATCACCTTGTTCCAATCCATCAATGAAGCCATGAATGGCTCCTGCAAACCGCAAGACTCATGCAACCTCAAGGCAGACATCCCGGCTTTGACCGCTTTATAGTTATCGGCCGAAGTAAAACCTAACGGAGAAATTATACTGTCAGATATCTTTACCGCTACACAATGTTCCATCGCCGCTTCCATAGTTCATAAAATTCCGGATTCGACCACACAAGGTTATAGTCTTTGTCAAGAAATACTTGAACAGAATGCCCGGTAGCAACAAGGGAGCCGTCGGCGGTGTCGCGTATTTCATAGCCAAACACAA
Source organism: uncultured Muribaculaceae bacterium (assembly GCA_944321905.1). Lineage (GTDB taxonomy): Bacteria > Bacteroidota > Bacteroidia > Bacteroidales > Muribaculaceae > Avimuribaculum. Next base: position 1,997 of record CALUNI010000037.1, read on the forward strand.
TCTTTGCAGCTTGTGTAGGCCTGTAGTATATGGTAATCTCGGGTTTCATGCCGTACACCAACGGCTTCTTATACTGAAACGACAAGTCAACGAGTGGAGCATAGTATCCGTTGCCGAATATGTCCAAATAACCAAGCCCATACTTCGCGCCAAATGCTTCTCGCGCGTCTTCAAAGTAAAGAGCATACGACCCATGCCACACGATGTTCATGGAATCAACCTCGCTAAAGCGCACTTCAAATGCTTTAGTCACACTCAACGACATCTCTGTAACATTTTCCTTTCCCATACTAATCCTTTATATCGATATCGCTCAATGCTATCTTCATTTCGGCTGTCGCTATCGTCTCGTCACCACAACATACCCTGGCCTCGGCCAATGACATTTTAAACACTTCTTCTTTTACCTTTATGCTCGTCGTCAGTTTCTCCCCGACAATCGGATTCCTAAAAATGCACAAATTCCGTATCGCGCCTATATATCCGATTTTGATACTGCGATGGTTGACGTAATTGATATACCCCAAGCGTGCCGCACACGTTTGAGCCATATTTTCCATAAGGCCGGATGCTGAAATAGCACCATCATCCACCATGATACAATCCATGGCTACGGCAAACTCTGTCACCGTTTCTTCTTCATCGAAATGCACAAGCCTGTCAATCATGACGAATGGAGGCCTCTGAGGCAGCAGTTCCGACACAGGAATGTCATATATGGCTATTTCTTCGTTCTTCATTCAATGCGACCAAAAATCATAATAATTAAACCATTGGGTGGGATATTGCCTTACTATTGCTTCAAGCTCGTCGGCATATGCTTGAGCCAACGCCTCAATCTTTTCTTTTCGCGAACCCGACTCTATTCCATCAAGGCTTCTGACATAAACCTTATACCTTTTGGTTGATATCTTCATTACAAACACGGCTATGGCAGGAACTCCACGCTGCGTAGCCATGGCAAATGGGCCCATTGGAAATCTGGCATCGGCTCCCAAAAAACTGCAATTCACATAACGTGGAGAACCAAACACACGGTCACCGGGCAGACTGACAATCTCTCCGTTGCCAAGAGCCTCGTTCAAAACAAACACATGCGACATGTCATTGCAAACCGGCACCATGCGCATATTGTTTTCACTAAATTTCATTGCACGATTCTGCATCACGGTAGCCGTCTCGCCGTCGAAAACGACTGCATTTATGCGCTTCTTACGAGAATTGAACGAATAACCGGCCATTTCGTAATTGCCAACGTGAGAACTCAATTGTATAAACCCCGATGGCTGTCCGGCCAAACGGTCAAACACTTCTTTGCCTTCGATGTCAAAAAGAAAAGTTTTTCCCGCATATGCCGCAAAACGGTCAAGGATTATCTGCCCGAAACGATAATGGTTCACACATACGTTACAAAATGCCTTAATTCGGCTATGCCCGAAACGAACCTTGAAGAAACGATACATGGCAAGGTACTCCTTGTGGTTGCATAACATGTAAAACGGCAATGCCCACATCATCATAAAATATAAGATGCGTATATTCATTACCTTAAAGCAGCCGACCAATGCTTGCTGCATCCAAGGTTGGCCACCGGTTCTACCTTTCCACTGCTCGTGTCTTAACTGTTCTGCCACAAAATATTGCGATTATTATTTATTTCCAACTTTGCTTTCTATGTAATCGCAAAACTGGCTTAACGTTGTTACACCCGACATTTCCTCGGGCTTAATCTTAAAGCCGAAATTTTTCTCTACGATTACTACGATATCCACAAAGTCAAGGCTGTCTATGCCCATGTCGTCCTTTAACTTCGACTCTGGGAAAATCTTGTCTTCATCGATTTCAAGATCATCTATCAAAAATGTTCTTACTTTCTCTTCTATTTCTTTTCTTTCCATATCTTATATCATTATTTTAATTTACAAACCATTATGCTATGCCCCATTCCAAGATAATCATGTATGGCCTCTACTTCAAGCCCGGCCTGCGCCACCAACCTTGCCATATCGTCGGAATTATACATTTTACTGTTTCCATTGGCCATTGCAGTAAAATATACGCTCGTCAATGTCAAGCACAATGCCGCCGATTCATAACGTTGACGATTCCAGAATGTTTCCATTATGTATAATCGCGACTGACTCGACATAACCTCGGTTGCCCGGCTTAGGATGCTCACAATCTCTTTTTCTCCAAAACAATCCAGAAACTGGCTCATCCATATGGCATCGTATTGCTTGCCTACGGGAAACTTCGCCTTTTCATCAAGCAAGTTTATGGCATACCCCCCGATTCTGTCAGCTCCCGGCTCATTCTCTGTATGCCGGCGCATCATAACGAGCTGTTGAGGCAAATCCATTACCGTAACTTCAATATCCTTGTCATAATCGACACATTTCAACGCCCAACGACCGGTATTACCGCCAACGTCGAGCAATGTGCGAGGCTTGCCTGCAAATACAATCGGCAGTGCCTGCTCAAATGCCCCATCTGAATAGAAGTGATCAAATGCAAACCAACTATCTTGCACATTCCCGGGCAGCTGCGAAAGTCCCTCATATATCGTGGGCCAATCGCCAAAATGTTTCAAACCCGCAGGACGACCTTCCATTAGAGCTTCTTCAAGGTGAAACATACCCTCGTAATTGACATCGTGGTTAAAATCCACATCTACGCGTATGGCTTTGTCGGTAAGTAAGAACCAACCTGCCTTTGATAGTCTGAAACGTTCGGTTTCCTGCTCTACCAATACAGTGCCTATAGATAACGATGCCTCCAAAAGCACTTTTACGGCATATGTTGACAATCTGGTTTCCACGGCAATTTCATCGACAGTCATGCCATTATCACTGTCTCGAAGCAACCCAAATATGCCAAATTTTATCATCAACCGAGACACTTGAAAAATAATCGGTCCGAAAGCGATAAATTCGGCAAGACGTTGAGCTTCGCCGGCACGCATACGTTCATGAGTATAAACTTTCGATAAATTAGGGAACAAATCCATATCCTATTCCTTATATTTTCTTATGACCAATGCACTGTTTGTACCACCGAATCCAAAAGAATTTGACAGTATGGTATTCAATTCCACATCTACAGTTTTGGCAGCTATATTTATTTTCTCGGAATACTCATCGGGATTTTCAAAGTTTATATTTGGAGCGACAAAATTATTCCTCATCATCAATACCGAATAAACGATTTCGCTGGCACCCGCCATCCAGCATTCATGCCCCGTCATCGACTTGGTAGAGCTAATCAATGCGTGCTCGCCTCGGAATATTCGGTCGAGAGCCATGGCTTCAAACATGTCGCCTTGACGGGTTGATGTGGCGTGGGCATTGATATAATCAACATCTTTTGCCGTAATTCCTGCGTCATTCATTGCCCTCATTATGGCAGTCACAGAACCATCGTCATTTGGTTGTGATATGCCACCGCCGTTCGACGAAAATCCATAGCCTGTCACTTCAGCCAAAATTTCGGCACCACGGGCTTTTGCATGTTCATATTCCTCAAGGACAACAGCTGCAGCTCCGCCACTTGGCACAAGTCCGTCACGGTCACGGTCAAACGGTCTGGAAGCCTTCTGTGGAGCATCCATCCGAACAGAAAAAGCCGACAACGCATCAAAGGTAGCCATGGAATAATAATTTGTTTCCTGCGCGCCGCCACAGATAACCATGTCCTGTAATCCTTGCTTTATAAACATATATCCAAGACCGATCGAATGCGAGCCGCTTGCACAAGCCGCGCTAACCGAGAAATTAACACCACGCAACTTAAATATTGTACTCATGTTCATGTTGACTGTCGAATTCATCGATTGGAATATCAGCCCCGAACCGAGCAATGCTGAATCATGTTTCTCGTCCATTATTTTGGCAGCCTCGATTACAGGCTTGGCCGATGAATCGTTGCCAAATATAACGCCTACTTCATTTTTTTGCAAGTATTCGTCGTCCACATTGGCCATTGCAAAAGCTTCCTTGCTTGCCATATATGCATATTCGGCCTCTTCCGACAGCCCTACGCGCAAACGCCGGTCGATAACGCCTTTAAGCCTCGGTCGCTCCACAATCCCTGTCAATGCCGAGCGATAACCGTATTGAATGCGCTCTTGCTCCAAACCGATGCCCGACTTGCCTTCATATAGCGAATGCCTCACCTCTTCGACATTCTTGCCCAAGCACGACCATATACCTATTCCTGTAATTACTACTCTTTTAGCCATTGTACTATGTTTAAGTATAAAGGCCCCCGTTTACCGAAATGACCTCTCCAGTTATATATGCAGCATCATCAGAAACTAAGAAAGCCACTGTCGCGGCCACCTCTTCGGGTTTCCCGAAACGCCCTGCCGGAACCAGCTTTTTCAATGAAGTCTCATTCAGATCCTTAGTCATGTCTGAAACTATGAATCCCGGAGCGACGGCATTGACTGTTACTTTGCGCGGAGCCACTTCTTGTGCCAAAGCCTTCGTGGCACCTATCAAAGCTGCCTTGGCAGCTGAATAGTTGCTTTGTCCCGGAAGCCCTTTTATCCCCGAAAGCGATGCAATATTGACTATACGGCCTTGCCGATGCGTCAGCATCCCCTTCAACAATCTGCGAGTAACATAAAAAAATCCATTTAGGGTGGTATCTATCACTTCATGCCACTGCTTATCTTGCATAAACACAAGCAAGCTGTCTTCTCTGACACCTGCATTATTGACAAGCGTCTCTATATAACTGTCGGGGTGACGTTCTTCCCATTGGGCCAATGCTGCATCGACTGCATTGCCATCTGCCACATCAAATTGCAACAATTCACCATCACCACCCTGCTCCTTTATCATATCTAATGTCTCGCTTGCGGCCATCCTGTTTGACTTGAAATTAACAACGACATCAAATCCCATCTTGCTTAATTTCAAACAAATCGCACGTCCTATGCCACGCGAACCGCCGGTTACCAAAGCATATCTTTTATTTTCCATACCGATACCTTTACAGTGATAATATTTCCTGCCGCAAATATTCTTCTACAGCAGAAATTTCCTTATAATAGGGCCTGTCTTCCACAATCACGGGAATTATGCCTCTAATATCGTTATATAACGATAAAGTTACAGGAGACAATTTGTCGGCAATACGCAAGCAATCGACAGCCTGTGCCAATGCAATATATTGAATCGACATGACTTGATAAACATTGTCGATGACCCGTTTACACAATAATGCCGTGTTAGTACCCATGCTAACTATGTCTTGGTTGTCATTATTATTTGGAATGCTGTGCACATAGTTGGGCATGGCAAGAGTCTGGCATTCGGCGGTCGTAGATGTCGCCGTAAACTGACAGGCTTGCATGCCATAATTCAACCCGAGTGTACCCATGTTTAAAAATGGAGGCAAAATGCCATTGATGCGGTCGTGGAACAAATAGTTCAATTGCCGCTCGGCAGTCATGGCGACTCTCACCATTGCAATCTTCACCTTGTCTTCTTCGAGCGAAATATAATCGCCATGAAAATTTCCCCCATGATACACATTTCTCGAAGCCGAATCGACAATGGGATTGTCACATGCCGAGTTCACTTCGTCCTCTATTATATGCCGTGCATTTTCCAATGTATCATATACTGGGCCCAATATTTGAGGCGCGCAGCGCAATGAATAATAGGCTTGCACCTTATGTTCAAACACCTTGTCGCTACCATGTCCGTTGTCATATAAATCATGTTCACGGCGACGCAGGCATTTGCTGCCCGATGCAATTTGTCTCATACGGGATGCGATTATTTGCTGCCCGCGATGATGACGGCACTCATTTAATGGGAATGCCATAAAGTCATCGAACGACGACGCTATTTCATTCATCCAAACCGATGCCACCGTTGCCAGGTTTAGCAGCCGTTCAGCTTCTATCTGGTTTACAATGCCTATGCCCGTCATTACAGACGTGCCATTGGTAATCGACAAACCTTCTCTTATATATATCTTCATCGGACTAAGCGACTCCTTGGCAAGTACCGCCTTGGCATCACGCCACTCTCCATGATAATGAACTTCGCCCTCACCTATCATTGCCAATGCCATATGAGCCAATTGCACCAAGTCGCCACTTGCGCCGACACTGCCATGTTCTGGTATGAACGGATAAATGCCACGGTTGATGAATTCCACAAGCAACTTCACAACATCGGGATGAACGCCAGAACGACACTGCAAGAATGTACCAAGCCGAGCTATCATGGCTGCACGCACATACTTGTCGTCTAATGGCTTCCCGGCACCTGTTGAATGGCTTCTAATGATATTGTATTGCAAGTCTTTCAGATATTTGTCATCTACGCGCCATTGAGCCATAGGGCCAAAACCTGTATTTATGCCATATATGACTTTATCGCCCGCAAATTCTTTTAAAAATTCGTAGCAACATCCCACTTCTTCCATTGGTAATCGTTGCACGTCTATCTGTTTAGTCCCTTGTAATATGGATATAATATCTTCCCAAGATAATATCATAGTATTTGTAGTGGCATTTTATGGATATCTCCGCTTTTGTGTCTGCAAATATAGTGAAAGTCGAGCGCAATGCAAAACAAAGCTTGATTTGTTTTCGCTTTGCCGAGGCGCATCCTATATTATTCAAATATAGCGAAAGTCGAGTGCAGTGCAAAACAAATCTTAATTTGTTTTTGCATTGCCATGATGCACCATATACCATCAAAGTATAAAAATGTTACCCGGAATTTCCTTAAAAGGCAACCACAGTGGCACGCACGCAACCAACAGAACAAAAAGTGCGATTACACTGCAACACAGCAGCATAATCGCACTTTTATTTGTTATGGAAAATATCCGATTATTCAAATTCGATAAGCGGCTCTCCCGTTCCGATTACCTGTCCGGGAGCAACAAGAATACGTTTTACCGTTCCTGCAAACTCAGCTTCAATTTCATTCTGCATCTTCATTGCCTCATACATGAGTAATGAATCTCCCTTATTAACAGCATCACCGGGTTTTACATACACCTCAATCACGGTTCCGCCCATTGGAGCATCGAGTGTCGGTCCTGTGATAGGAGCAGCCTCTTCAGCCTGAGCTTCTTCCTTATCGGCAACAGATTCCGCTGCCGGCCTGCTTGCCTCAAACTCGGAGGCGCGACGCTTGGTCAAGAATGGCTTGGCAACATTTGGCAACAATTCAAGCAACAAATATTCCTCGTCATCTACCGCAAGTTTGGCTCCCCCGTATTCTGCCAATACGGGATTCTCGGGATATACATATGAATTGACATTATAAGGAACTTCTTCGCTGCTTCCGGTAATAAGCTTGCGGAAATCGGGATCTATCGCCACCGGAGTATGGCCATATTCGCCCCTCACAAGAGAGATAAACTGGTTAGACTTGGTGGTATAGTCGGGTTTTCCCTTTTGCCGGTCAAGGGCAAGGCTGACGGCTTGAGAACCTACGATTTGACTTGTCGGGGTTACCAACGGTACCAATCCAGCATCCCTTCGCACCTTGGGTATCAGCTTCATTGCATCCTCAAGCACATCTTCGGCATGAAGCTGCTTCAATTGAGCAACCATATTTGAATACATTCCTCCCGGAACTTCGGCATTCTTTACAATTTCATTAGGCTTCGGGAAATTAAAATATGCCTCGATTGAGTGGCAAGCATCAAGAAGTGCATCTTCGTCGTTAGCCTTTGCTGCTGCTATGGCCTTATCAAACAGTGCATCCACATCGGCAGGCAATTTGTCGGTAAGCGGGTCAAAATCAATCGGGAATGACTTTTGCAAGTCGAAATCCTTTAATCCCATGCGAACTTCCTTCAAAGCTTTGCGGATTTTGCCTACGGCTTCCATGTTCACTTCCACTTCCACTCCCATCTTTTTAGCAAACACATAGATTAATTCAAGAGCAGGAGCAGCCGAACCACCACCAAAATACCATATATTAGTGTCAAGGATGTCAACACCATGCAAAATTGCCATCAGCGACGATGCCAAGCCATAACCCGGAGTGCAATGGGTGTGGAAATCGATTGGGACACCGACCGCCGCCTTCAATTTAGGCATAAGGCTTGCCACTCTGGCAGGATTAATCAATCCGGCCATATCCTTAATGGTGATAATCTTGGCACCCATTTGCTCATAACCGCGGGCTTTGTCGATAAAATATTCGTCGGTAAATATTTTCTCTTGCTGTTTCTTTCCACGCCCCATCAACTTGCTGAAGAAGCCCCCACTCGCAGAGTGCTTGTCATCATCTTTAGGATCAACTGTGTAGCAAACTGCGCCGTCGGGAATTCCCCCAAGACGGTTTATTATTTCAACCGACTCCCTCACATTGTCAAGGTCGTTCAACGCATCAAATATGCGCATCACATTTAAGCCGTCGGCTATGGCATTTTTATAAAAGCCCTCTATTACAGGAGTCGGGTATGGCACGTAGCCAAAAAGATTGCGCCCGCGAGACAACGCCGTAAGCAACGATTTTCCTTGCATCTTGGCACTTATTGATTTCAAACGGTGCCATGGCGATTCATCCAAATAGCGCATCACTGAATCGGGTACAGCCCCACCCCAAACTTCGATGGCATAAAATCCGGCTTCCTCATAGAAAGGAAGCAACGTGTCAATACTTTCCTGGCTCATTCGCGTCGCAAACAACGACTGCTGGCCATCGCGCATCGTAAGGTCTCTGATTTTTAATTTTTTTGTCATATTTCTATGTTTTGAGGGTTAACACTGCACAAAGCCTAAGCCTGCAGTTGCAATTTTTTCCCAGGTATTTTTATGCAAATATAATGCAGCGGTAGTGAAAAAGCAAATTATAACGACACATAATGCACACATAATATAACACCGTAAAATGGCACAAAAACTTGCATTAATCTGCATATTTTCTACGACTATTCCACAGATTTTTTCTAAATTTGTAATCAAACTTTTTCATCTCTTTCTAAGAGCATGTTTAAATTTCCTGCAAGCATATTTTGAGACCTGTGTTTCAATGATGCCTGCCCGTTTTCTGATGCAGGATTAAACTTGGCTCCGAGATTCTGATTTTAACAGCCAAATTGTGTACGTTAAACCGCTAATATAAATACAATGAACAACAACCGATACCTCTATCTTAATTCACGAGATGAATTCTACAGAATTAACATCTCAACAATCGTTTATTTCGAGGCCGATGGCAATTACACAAACTTTGTACTTAAAAACCAGGTAAAAGGCACTGTGTGCATGAACTTGTCGCAAATGCAGAGTCTTTTAAGCGAAAACCTAAAAGAAGCCGCTTCAATATTCGCACGAGTGGGCAAACGACATATATTAAACCTCAACTACGTTTACCACATAAGCATCCTGCGCCAACGACTCACGATGAGCGATGGTGAGAAATTTGCTTATCAGTTAAACATCTCGAAAGAGGCTCTGAAGAAATTACGCGAAGTATATGTTTCTGCCCCTGCCACGGGCGGCGACATTTAATCATAAAATCATCACAATTAAAATAATTTCCATTAAAATATGACTGTAACTGAAGCCCTAAAAGGCAAAACCATCTTAATTGGCAGGGAAAATTCTCCCCTAAGCCGTTTGTTTATTTCAGCTGATTCCAAAGCCATGGCATTAAACTTAAGTGTTCCAAAGAATGTCAGCCGGTGCTTGCCTGCCGAAGGCAAAGCCCACTGCAAGATTGAAATCAGCCACAACGGAGAACTCAAGATTACCAACTTGAAAGATGAAAACCGGACATACGTCAATGGCAACGAAATAATATCCAAAATTATTAAGCCAACCGACACCGTCGAATTAGGCGAAAGTCGATTTGCCATCAATATCCAACAGATATTAAATGCCGCTACCAAACTTGTCACAGTAGCTCCTCCCCAACCCGACGGATACTCTATAAAGCACTTGGAAAACGTATGGAACGATTTTGAAAACAAGAATATCGAGCTGCAAAAACGTGCAAAACATCTCAATTTGTTAAGGTCTGTCCCCATTGCATTTACCATGATTGGTGGCGTGATATCTGCAATAGTTGACGAAGACATACGCAAATACACAATCATAATAACGTGTATTGCCGTAGTAATACTGCTATACGGATTATATAAAGCCGCCACCGACAAGAGTATTGAAGAACGCCAAGAAGCAACAAAAAAATTTCAAGACAACTATGTATGTCCCAAGTGCCGTCACTTCTTAGGCAACCAACCATACAACATCGTGCGGCAGAATAAGAACTGCCCTTACTGCAAGGTTCGCTTCATCTGAAACATTGCATTTCATGGACTAACCGTGCCATTTCCTACATAACGCATCATTGAATTTGGCCACATTCGTAACTGCTGATAATTTTGTCGTTGTAAAAATTTTAACGACTAAAAAATATACGAATTATGAACAGAAACGTCAAATCAAATCTCGCAACAGGTGCAAGTTCTGCAACAGGCGCCGCCATAGGCGTAATGGCAGGAAGGTCAATTTCCCAATTGCAAGCCGCCGGATACCCGGAAATCCAAGACTTGTCGGAATCGGCAGACGCTATTGTATGCGACTACGGCGAGGAGATCACGGATGAAGATAATCCCACGCCGTCACTTCAAACCACGGTTGACACGACAGCCGACGACAACGCATTATTTGCACAAGACAATTCTTTTCTGCCCGATTACGTCAACGATGCTAATATAACCGAATATATGGCTTAACCATTAACACTTTATGAAAACAAAAAAAATTATCCTGTCAGCTTTACTTCTTGCAACAAGCTGCATCGGAATAAACGCACATGATTTCTCTGCCACGGTAAACGGACAGAAAATATATTTTGAAATAATCAGCAAAATCAAGCACACCGCACAAGTAACCTACAAAGGCAGCATTTCCGACAACACTGCTCCCGAAATAAGCGGAACCGTCGAAATCCCGGCAAAGGTCAAGCACGACAGCATCATATATGATATCGTAGCAATCGGACCTAAAGCTTTTTCGGGAGCAACAGAATTAAAAAGCATAACCTTGCCTGCCGGAATAACCTCTATCGGAGATTTTGCATTCGAGGGATGTTCATCGCTGAACAGTGTCATATTTCCCGGCAATGACATAGAAACCGGGGTAGGCGCATTTTTCAAATGCACAGACATTCAGAATGTGACAATCGGAAGCGATTGGAAAAGTTTAGACCTGGCAATGTTCCGTTGGAGCGACAGTCTGAAAAATATAAACATCCCGGCAAAAGTGGAACGAATAAGCAACTTGAAAAAATTAAAATATCTTGAAAGCATCAATGTTGATGCCAATAATGGCAAATTTGCTTCCCATGATGGCATACTTTATAATAAGAACGCAACGATATTATACGGTGTGCCTCGCGGTTATGCCGGCAAGATTAAAATAATCGACGGCACCACAACCATTACGCCAGATGCGCTTATCGACTGCCCAAACGTCACTCAAATCGACATACCCGCGACAGTTGCGTCGATGTCGTTTAAAGAAACGAGCCGGATGAAAAATCTTAAATTTATAATCCTCCGTTCCGAGTCACCAATGACTAACGCATACCTAAACGGCATCGAAATGTTGGCATTTCAAGTTGCAAACACTGACGTGGAAATAATCGTACCCGACAGCAGCAAGAAATCATACAAAGAGGCACTTGCACAAGAAGAAGGAGAATATACCGAAACCAATACCCCCGGGAGCATACCGTTCATTCTAAAACCGGCGGATATGCCTAAGAGTAAAAATATCAAAGGCGTAAAAAATTTCAACAATCTCGAAGACTAAAAAACATGAAACAAACATTATTCAATACAATATTGCTACTGCAATTTATTATGCTCGCATTGCAGGTTAACGCACAAAACCAGCAAACAACGGCTCAAGCCGACTCTGCTGCAATTACAATAAAGCTCGAAGCTCTAAACGACAGGCAAAAGGTTCTGCAAGATAGCATAAAAAGCGAAGACCGTAAACGTAACGCCACCATAAACGGCGTATCGCCTGAGACAATGGAGCAAATCAATGACCGGCAAGATTCGATTTGTTTATCGCTTCGTTCAAAATTAATCACAGTAGAGCTTGAGATAAACGAACTTACGCCCAACAAAGCTCAAGATCAAATACTACAGCAATACAATACCCTGCTGCAACAACACCGCTCGAAAACGGGAAACGAGCAATAACACATTTCATACAGTAACTCACATATTTCGTGGGAAATAGCAAAATATATATTGCCGATAAATTAAAGCATATTATCTTTATATCGAGAAATAAAAAAGGTAATTAACTCATTAAAACAAAATCATTATGGATAACGAATATACTGTTTACGACAACAAGCCAAACAATTCGCAAATGGCCGACAACGAACAAACGCAGTTAGACAACAACGCCGCTTTCCGTGCAAACAACGCTTGGCGTGAGCATAAAAATCGTCGCCAATGCCCGACATGGGTAAAAGTAGCAGGCGGAGCAGGTGCCGGCTTATTGATAGGTACAGCAGCCTCAATCCTGTTCACCCCCGATGTTCAAGCTCAAACAGAACCTGAACCAACCCTCGACACAGCTGCCGACACGACTTCTGAATCGGAACAAGCCCAAGAGACGAGCCAAGAAGAAAATGGATACGACTATTCACAAGCCTCGACTACATATGGCAACGGCGTGTCGATGGCTACCGGAGTAAATGATTCGATGTCGTTCAACGAGGCTTTTGCGGCGGCTCGTGCCGAAGTCGGCCCTGGCGGAGTGTTTGAATGGAAAGGAAACCTGTATGGCACATACTATGAAGATGAATGGAACAATATGACAGCCGAGCAACGTGACGAATATAACAGCCACTTTAGTTGGAGCGGCGGTGCCGAACACCAAGACTCTTACGCAAACAACGAGGCCGAAGTAGTTTCAACAAATGAAGATGCCTTGGCTCAAAACGGCGAAGACGAACCCGAAGTTGAAGTACTTGGTGTCGTATATGACGACGAAACGGGTACTAACATCGGAGCCATGACAATTGACGGGCAAGACGTTTATTTAATCGATGTCGATCCGGGAGAAGGTGAAACATTCGACTTTTTGGCCGCAGACTTCAACAATGACGGACAAATAACCGAAGACGAAATAATAGACATCCAAGACCAACAGATAACAGCCTCGGATCTTGGCGGTGTTTCAAATCCTGCAATGGATCCGAACGACGAGCTATACGCCCAAAACAGCAACTTGCCCGATTACGTAAATGATGCAGACACAGCAGACTATGTCGGATAATAAAAACTGCTTGAAATTATTAATATTGGCATTCCTACTGATTATATGTGGACAAGCAAGTGCTAAGATATACTTGGTATCGGTAGGAATCGCCAATTATCCGGGAACGGAGTTAGACTTGACACTTCCCGACAACGATGCTAAAACCATTACATGGCTGTATTCAAAAAATTCGGATGTCGAATACAAGCAACTGTTAAACAGCCAAGCAACCCGGAGCAACATCGTCAATGCCATTACGACACTTTTCGACAAAGCTTCGGAAACCGACATCGTAGTATTGTTTTTTAGCGGACACGGCTACCCCGGCGGCTTTCTGGCATATGACGACAACCTCAGTTATTCGCAGATACGCAAAGCAATGGCTAAAAGCCGGAGCAAAAACAAGATGATATTTGCCGATGCTTGCTTTTCCGGCAAACTCAGAGAAAGCGGCAGGCACAATTCATCTTCATCGGCAATAAATTCGGCAAAGAAGGCTAATGTAATGCTGTTTTTATCATCCCGAAGCAACGAAAGTTCATTAGAAATTCCATCGATGAAGAACGGCTTTTTCACCACTTACCTGCAACGAGGACTTCGAGGAAACGCAGACGCCAATCGTGACCGTACCATTACAGCCAAGGAACTTTTTGATTTCGTTTCGACAAATGTCATAAAAATTTCCAAGGAGAAGCAACATCCGGTAATGTGGGGTAAATTCTCCGACGACATGCCCGTGATGGTTTGGTAATATATTCTTAATTTAAACAAAAAAAGCAACATGGAACAACAAGACCTAATACGCATAAAATGCCCCAGATGCGGAGCTGTGCTTGCCGTAAAGAGGCAACCGGGAATAGATGGGAAAAACGTTACATGCCCGGTATGCAAATACAAAAATTTATTTTCTGAATTTAAGCCGCTACCACAAGAAGGGGCAAAAAAACAGCACCCATACGGCAATCCGGGAGAATCTACCGCATACAGGAGTCGCGAGGAAACCGATTACCTAAACAAAAAACAGGGAGCCGCATCCAACGACCCGGGAACGACAGTTTTCGCAAATGGATATAATTCGATAGGCCAACTACACATAATCCCTAACGGCCGCACATATAAATTGCATGAAGGCACAAACATAATCGGCAGGCAAAGTCCCAGTGGCAATGCCGACGTGCCTATCAATACTGGAGAAAAACGACGCATGAGCCGCCAGCATCTTGTCATAGAAGTTGCCAAAGATTCTCGTCAAGGATATGTTCACAAGGTCTCTCTTTACAAAAAAGAGTGCAATGCCACCTACATCAACGATGACCAGTTGAACTATGGCGATTGCATCATCCTCAAACATGGGTATATAATCAAATTACCCGACATAGCCTTGAAATTTGAAATTTGCGATGAAGACATGACCGAGTTCACACAATAAAAAAAAGACTTCTACACTATGAAATATAAAATTAACGTTTGCAGCATAATGGAATACGGGCAGAGAAAAGATGCCCAAGGTAATGCCCACCAGGAAGACTGCATGTTTCCGGCACACCGACAAGCAAAAGATACCGACAGGCTGTTTATCGTATGCGACGGAATGGGTGGACACGACGCAGGAGAAGTAGCCAGCGCGACCGTATGTGAGGCTATGAGCGAATCCATTATGCGTAACGCACCCGACCCCGAAGGCAACTTTAGCGATGCCACGCTTCAGACCGCCATCAACGATGCATTTGAAGCTCTTGACAAAAAAGATACAGGAGCTGCAAAAAAAATGGGTACTACAATGACATTGCTGAAGTTGCACAGCAGAGGTGCAACCATTGCGCATATGGGAGACAGTCGCGTTTACCATATACGCCCTGGTGAAGATGAAAAATCGACGCACATATTATTTGTAACCGAAGACCATTCCTTAGTCAACGACCTCGTAAAAATAGGAGAATTGACCCCCGAAGAGGCAAAAACATCTCGGCAAAAAAATGTGATTACACGTGCCATGCAACCCAACATGGAGCGTCGTCCAAGAGCTGACATATATCACACTGCCGACATTAAACCGGGAGACTACTTTTTCTTGTGTACCGATGGCATGCTCGAAGAAACAAGCGACGAGAATCTGCGCTACTTCTTTTCAAAAGAAGCCGGTTCCGATGAAGAAAAGGTAGCAAAGCTGACACAAACAACACAAAACAACAGAGACAACCATTCAGCCATCATTGTTCATGTCTTAGATGTGACAAAAGAACCTGTTGACGGTGACAAAGAGGCGGTTGACGGTGAAACGTTTGCCGAAGAAAGCCCCAAAGCCATACTTCCCCCGGCATTCACAAAGGATGATTCTGCTCCTGCCATACAACAAATTAAAAAAAACGAAGATAAAACTTCGCAAAAGAAAGAAAACAAGCTATCAAAATTGCTTAACAAGTGGCTGTTCATCATGACAGCAGCAGTTGTTATCGCATTTGCTGCGCTGTATTTCGTTAATGCAAATAAGACTTCCACCGATAACAATATAATAACTGTCACGTTAGAGCCTCAAACAAACGGGGCAAACAGTCATAACAACTCAAATAACGACTCAAACATAGTACATGGGGCTACAGTTGTAGCCTCACCAACCATTCCAATTAGCAATCAACAAACACAAACCAATCAAAATAGAGAATCCAATAATGCCGAGAAACAAGAAATAGAGAATGCCGAACCACAACAAGAAAGCTCTACAAATACTCAAACGGCCTCAGTTATAAATGATGCCGTAAGCAGTATAGAGAACGAGTCCCGATCCCAAACAAATAACGTTATAGTGTCTAACGAAAATGCCGATACTTCGCAAACAAGAAGCGACAGCATTCCGCCGCAAAACTAAATTCCGCACGGCACAAAAACATTGATGCCGCCAAAAACAACGGAGTGCGAAATCAAATAGCGGCTAAAGCTGAACAACCCTTTTGATTTCGCACTCCTGTTGTCTTGATTTGCCCTGTCTCAGAATGTATAACAAGCATTGAGAGCCAAACGAGTCAAGCTAAATTTATGCTTGAATCCATTCGTGTTTGAATAATCATGCTTTAGATACACATATCCCATGCCGATCTCGGCTTCGAGAGCAAAATGCCTGCTTAAGTTAAACCGATGTCCATAAAGCACTCCGGCGGAATACAAATTACCGTCATACCGATATCGACCTATATTGTCACCAAACATGTCGATGTTGCCAAAGTCGTAATTCACGTAGCCAACATATACACCGACATAGTCACTGCTGAACGGCTCGTTCCCAAGCCAATATTTTAAAGCAGGGAAAAGAGCAACATGTTGCAAACTCGCATTGCCAAGCAGCCAGAAATTAACGCTAACAGGCAACTCCACCGAGAACCTGTCGCCCACAGCAACCTCAAAAGCCAAATTGGGTGAAGTGGTTGCAAGTAACAGCGCATTGGTCTTAAGCGCAAAATGCGGCCTTGAAGGTTCTTCATGCTCTACTATCACAGGGACATTTGCCTTTATCTCCATATCTCCGGCAAACTCATTTCGAGGGAACAACATTTGTCCGGGTTTCGGGATAATGCGCTGCGATATCGCTTTCTGCCTTTGAAACTCCTCGATTCTTGCCCGTGCCATACGTTCGCGTTCTTCTGCCTCGCGAGCCTTGCGCATCCTTATTTTCGACTTGTCTTTCCACAAATAATAAAACTCGTCATTAGCTTTCTTATAATTTAAATCGGTTGACACCAACAATGCCGACAAATCGTCATCCACCGACACCCCTTTGGGCATTGATTGCACACTTATTGTATCGGTTAAAGTCGGACTGTATGAAATAGTCACGCCATGAACTTTTGCAACATGCTCGATTGCCGATGACAAAGAAATAGCTGCCGAGATGTTCACACTCGGCAGCATTACCATTAATACC
Source organism: uncultured Muribaculaceae bacterium (assembly GCA_944321905.1). Taxonomy (GTDB): domain Bacteria; phylum Bacteroidota; class Bacteroidia; order Bacteroidales; family Muribaculaceae; genus Avimuribaculum. The sequence continues at coordinate 19,192 of CALUNI010000037.1, forward strand.
ACATATAGCCGCTTTACTATCATCATACTATTCGATATTCTTTAATTCTATCATATTTTCATCTATAAGCTCATAATCAAATCCGCATGATGAAAACACAATCTCTAATGTCAAATCCATATCGTCGGTATAAAAAACTCCCGAATAATCTAAATTGCTACATAGGGACTTATTTTTTACTGTAACCTCGAAGCATCGCTCAATTTCCGACACGACATTCATAAGCGGTTCTCGGTTGTACTCTATTATGCGGCTCTCCTCTTCCGTTTCATCCTCACTTAAGTTTTGTTCCGAGGCAGCTATTTGCTCCGGTTCCGAAACTTCGGTCTTGGTTACTTCAACACATTCGCCTTTATCAAGAACCACCGAACTTCCATCATCGCCCGATGCAGTCACTTTTACACGCCCGTCATGGCATTTTACTGTCATGGCATTGGGCTGCTCAAGTATTTCAAATTCTGTTCCCAATACCGAAACATTGCCACAGTCTGTGTTCACGGTAAAGGTATTACCTTTGTTTACCGAAAAATACGCCGAACCATCCAATTCTATATCCCGGCCAAGCAAGTTCCACGCATGAGGCTTGTAACTTATCCTGCTGTTCTCGGCAACGGTTACCGTCGAGCCGCAAGGCAATGTAACCACCTGTTTCTCATGAGCAGTAGTAATAGTAACCGTTTGCATCAAGAAAACCGCAAAAGCCACCATAGCTGCGGCAAAACCCGCACCCGACCAGGCCCACGCCCGGTTTCTACGCCTTTTGGCCGCCATCTCGGTAGTCCGCCGCACGGCTCGCAAGGCAGCCAGTTTATCACCAAGCTCGTTTTTCCTTACAAATGCCTCGTGCTTCAGAGGAAATTTACTTATGTCTATTCTTTCTATATCCATTTACGTGTCAATGCCCTAAATCGAAAAAACATAAAATCTGCCTATGCTCAACAGTGCCAATAATGCAGTTTCTCCAAAGTAACGTGCAAGCACTTTGTTTTCACGCAAGCGTGAAAGTGCATTATTTGTTGTATTATAAACCGTGCGCTTGCTCACCGAAAGAACTTCGGCAATCTCGTCCACCTCAAGTCCTTTATAATAGCGCAAATACAACATTTCACGCTGTTGACGGCTTAACTTGTTAAGCTCGGCTTGAAACACCCGGTATTTCTCGCTGTCGCTCTCGTTGGCAATAATCGCGCTTTCGGCATCCACTTCAAGGTCAAAGTCATAATTATTGCTTACCGACTCGTCAAGCTCGCATGTATTACGCACAGTCGCGCTTTGCATCTCGTTTATAAGCAAGTTTTTCAATGAACGGCACAAATAAGCCGTCATGGAGTTAGGTGCGGCAAGATGCCTTCGTTTCTCAAATATATTCATGAAAAGCGACTGGATGGCATCCATGACCACAGTCTCGTTTGCCTTGATTTTCATACCATAACCATAAAGCAAGTCGCTGTATCGGTCATACAACATCCTAAATGCATCTTCCTTGCCGGCTACGATATCATTCCAACTTATAACTCCTTCCATATTAGAGACAAGTTAACACCACATTTTTACCACATTTGTTGTCTGAAAAAATCAACTATTTGTCACATAAAATTCAAACAGGTACTAAGAATCGTCGCAAATATAGTGAAAGTCGAGCGCAATGCAAAACAAAGCTTGATTTGTTTTCGCTTTGCCAAGACGCATCCTATATTATCCAAATATACGAAAGTCGAGCGCAATGCAAAACAAAGCTTGATTTGTTTTCGCTTTGCCAAGACGCATCCTATATTATTAAAATATACGCATTACTTAGCAACCGAGCAATACAATGCAAAAACACAGAAAGTTTCGCTCTACAAAACAACCTGTTTTACAAACACTTACCGACCGCGCTCAATATATCGGGAAAAAATTTGATTTTTTTCCTGTTTTTGTTTGGTAAAAATGTATCCGCACATTGTCTGTATAATGAAAGCAACAATGTAATAGCTTTTTTCATAATAATTGAATAGATGTAATTGGATAACATATGTGTAGGTGTTGGCTTGATGTGAATCAAGTCAACATTTTTTATATTGGCATTCATTAAAATGAATTTACACTTTTAATACATTGGATATCACCACTATACAACACCTTAAAAGAACCCGCAACGCAAAAAGTGTCGGCGTAGCCGTCATACAAAGCCGCCATGGTTTAGCAGCTTCCATGCCCTTTCACTTTAATACATTGTAAAAAAATTTATATCAGAGTAATGATTGGCCAAAAAGGCCTAAGCGTAAAAGAAGTGGAATTTTTAGCATATTTTAAATACGGAGAAACAAAATATTGACTAAAAACTCCACTTCGTGATAATCTAAATTTCATAAACGAGTTTTGGAAACATTTGGGACGAACCCGTGGCCAAAGTGGCCGACTTGCAAAATCAAACTTACTATAACCAATTGGCTCTCCCTTTGATTATATTTCGTCGAACTCGCATTATAACATGGGAAACTACTTGACGCGTATCAATTCATACTCCCTGCTGCCAAGACCTATCTTCTCAGCATGAGCCAAACATGTTTTGTACTCGGTATTAGGATTTGCGTTGTCAAAGTGGTCGTGATGATCATGGAAGTCGGGACGCGACATTTCTTCGGCCAGTTGGCTATTGGGCAGCGGCGACTGTTTCAAACAGGCATCCACACAAGCCTGATCCAATGCCAATGGGTCAAACGATGCAAACATGCCCACATCTGGAAGGATCGGGGCATCATTGCCCGAATGGCAGTCGCACGTCGGCGACACATCGCAAACAAGCGAAATATGGAAATTTGGCCGCCCGTAAACCACAGCCTTGGTGTACTCGGCCATGCGACAGTTGAGCTCCTTGACTGCGGCATTCTGTGCAAAACTTATGGCATCAAAATTACAAGCACCTATGCACCGGCCACAGCCCACACAATTATCGGCATCGACAGTCATCTTCTTGCGTTCGGCATCAAATACCAGTCCATTGTTTGCACACTCGCTCATGCACCTCTTGCATCCGCGACAAGCATCGGCATCAATTACAGGCTTCCCATTGCAATGCTGTTCCTTTTTACCTGCCCTTGAACCGCAACCCATGCCGATATTTTTTATAGTGCCACCAAATCCGGTCATCTCATGTCCCTTAAAATGCGTCAACGAAATGAAAATATCGGCATCCATGACAGCATGGCCTATCTTAGCCTCTTTAACGTATTCGCCACCTACAACCGGGACATCGATATCGTCGGTTCCTTTCAACCCGTCGCCTATTATAACCGGACAGCCTGCCGACAGCGGAGTAAAACCGTTTTCCCATGCACAATACAGATGCTCGATTGCATTCTTGCGGCTGCCGGGATACAACGTGTTACAATCGGTCAAGAAAGGCTTTCCACCAGCCTGCTTCACTGTGTCAACAACGGCTTTAGCATAATTGGGCCTTAAGAAACTCAAGTTGCCAAGTTCGCCAAAGTGCATTTTTATAGCCACGAATTTACCATCCATGTCAATATCATTTATGCCGGCAGCCTTTATCAGTCGCTTCAGCTTGTCGGCCGGGCCTTCGTTGGTCTTGCAACGAAAGTCGGTATAAAACACTTTTGAAATTTTGTTGGTCATATTATCAGACATTATATCGTTATCAAGCATTTTTCCGCTTTATACTACAAATTTAATACTTTTATATCAAAGCAGACCTAAGAGCCTGCCTAAATTTTGATCGGTATATTCCGGCGATTATTTTAAGGAACCACAACACTAGTGTCCCGTTAAAATGGGACGAGTTAAACAATTAATCAAATAGCCCCGGAATAATGGGATTATATAGATCTTTGA
>CALUNI010000038.1 GCA_944321905.1 uncultured Muribaculaceae bacterium
AAGATCTATATAATCCCATTATTCCGGGGCTATTTGATTAATTGTTTAACTCGTCCCATTTTAACGGGACACTAGTGCAATTGTCTATCAAATTGTGTTTTGCATCACTTGCGGGAACGATACACAACAAAGGATTGATTTTTTTTACATCATTGTCATTCCATGTTGACCGATTGGGTCTTTTATTTTCATCAAGTGGGATATAGACTATTGCATCTACGATATAGCCTTCATTTGTCATCAAATCATAATATTTGGGCAGTTGGCGATTTGTGTCACCTGCATTATGTATCTTATTCTCGATAATTATGCAATGTTTGGATTCTGTTGATTTTATTAAAATATCAATTCTCCCATACTCTCTTGTCACAGTAACATGCTTATAATCATCTTTGGAGATGCAGACTTTTTGAAAATGCGTATTTATGAAATCAATGAATACATATAAAAAAATGTAACCTTCTTTATGATTTTCGTGCGGATCGAGAAAGGCTTTTATAATATCACTATGGAAGTTTTCTATATAATATTTGTTGGATGCTAATTTAAACACATTAAACGGCGTTTCTTCCTGCGATGGCTTTAATGCCGGATGTCTCAGAGCAATCTTTCTGATGTCATAATCATTTATAAGATAACTAATAGCATCTATTTGTTCATTTATTATTCTTTTATTGTACTCAAAAAAATTGTCAAAATCAAGGTCGTACATTTGGATGCTATTAAAAAATTCTTAAGTACAAATTTAATTCTTTTTACCTCAAATAGCAATTCCTTTACGTTGATCTTTTAATAATAAGGAAAGATAGTGCAAGGCTCGGCATAAATAATCCTAATCATGCGATTTTGTGAGGATATTCCATGTAATTGTAATAATTTTGCGCCGATAGTAACGTTAACTATATTGATGAGGATAAAATATCGTGACATAATTATCGCTATGGCATTTGTATTGGCCGGGTGTTTTCAGTCAATGGCTCAAGGCACGCCCGAGGTGACTCCCGTTTCGGGGCTTCAGCGCGTGTACAAGGGCAAATATCATTTCGTGGATAAAGCCACCGGCGACACGTTGTGCATGATTGTAATGAATCCGATTACGGTGTATCCGCCGGAACGCTTCAAAAACAAAAAAGATGAAGAATTCTACTGGCGCACGGTGCGCGATGTGAAGAAGACGCTTCCTTACGCAAAGTTGATATGCTCGACGTTGCTCGAAACATATGAATACCTTGAAACTTTCGAGACCGAGGAAGAGAAGCAACAGTATCTGAAGGACTTCGAGGGCGCGATATTCGAGCAGTACAAACCGGTACTGAAGACATTCACTCGATCGCAGGCCAAAATCTTGGTGAAGCTCATAAACCGGGAGACGCACCAGTCGTCGTTCCACATAGTGAAAGCATTCCTTGGCTCGTTTCGTGCCGGGTTCTGGCAAACTTTCGGGCGCATGTTCGGTGTGAACATGAAGTCGGATTACGATCCCGAAGGGAACGAGGAGGATGCCATGATTGAGCGTATATGCGTCCGTATAGAGACGGGAACTTTATAATGAGCCGTGTTGGCTGTATTGCCCATTATGCAGTAACTTTGCAAAAAATATTCAAGCATCAACAATGGAAATAATAAATTTTGCCGAGCATAAGTCGCTCGTGAGCCAATTCATGATGGAATTGCGCAATGTGGACATACAAAAAGATAAGATGCGGTTTCGCCAAAACTTGGTTAGAATAGGTGAAATAATGGCATACGAGATATCCAAGCGGTTGAATTACGAAGAACACGACACCGTGACCCCACTCGGTACGTCGCAATGTGACGTTATTGCCGACCGGGTGGTGCTTGCCACCATATTGCGTGCCGGCGTGCCTTTCCACCAGGGATTCCTAAACTTCTTTGACGATGCGCAGAATGCTTTCGTGAGTGCTTATAGGAAGTATAAGCCACATAGCGACATGTTTGACATACACATAGAATACATAGCTTGCCCACGTATCGACGAAAAGACGGTGATAATATCCGACCCGATGCTTGCAACGGGGTCGTCGATGGAGCTTGCTTATCAGGCCTTGCTGACCAAGGGCAAGCCTTCTCATGTGCATGTGGCGGCTGTGATTGCGTCGCAGCAGGCCATAGACTTTGTAAAGATGCATTTCCCCGAGGACAAGACCACCGTGTGGGTGGGAGCCATAGATCCCGCTCTTAACCCTCATTCCTACATAGTGCCCGGATTGGGTGATGCCGGAGACCTTGCGTATGGTGACAAAGAATAGTTGCTTATGATTGCGCCGACAGGCATATTTTGCAGGATGTTTGCCGGTGTGCATGGCTGCATCCGAGACGTGTGCAGGTTGGTACTGTCGGTGATTGCGATTGTCGTGGCGGTTGAAGCCGGAGCCGTTGTCGTCGATTGCGGCAGCGTAGGCCGGTTGCGTTCATTGGTTACCGACACGTGTGTCAGAAGGCTCACCGTGTCGGGAGTAATCGACGTGCGTGATCTCGATTTCATATCATCTTCTCTGACAGAATTGGAGACGCTCGACATGAGCGGCGTTTCGATAGCCGGTTACGCTTGTAGCGATGGCGAGAGTTATTTTGACTGCACGGGACCGTTTGCAAGCAATGAGCTGCCTCAATTTTGTTTCTTTGGGAAACGGTATGACTCGGTCATCTTGCCCGACGACCTTGAATCGATAGGCGAGGGGGCATTGGCCGGAACTGGGTCGTTGACGGTTATTGAATTGCCTGCCACAGTGACGAGGATAGGCGATTATGCAGTTAATGGAAGCGGAATAACGAGTCTTGTGATTCCGAATACGGTAATCGAAATAGGCAAGGGCGCATTTTCAAGCTGCGGGGCGTTACAGGAAGTCGAGATATCGGCATCAGTGGTTGGCGATGAAGCATTTGCCCGGTGTGGCTCGTTGCGCAAGGTCGTGTTTGGCAACAATGTCAAGACTATAGGAACCGGTGCCTTTGCCGGTTGTCATAATCTGGCAGAGGCAATAGTCGGGGCTGAAAGTGGCCTTGAAGTAATCGGCGACAGGGCATTTATCGACACTTCACTTGCCGGCAGGCCGTTTGACAGTTGTCATTTATTGTCGCACGTAGGGAAATGGGCATTTGCCAACACATTGGTGGAACACGCCTTTCTGCCCCAAGGAATGAGTGAAATGCCCGAAGGCGTATATTTTAATGCAACGCAAGTGCGCGACGTGTCGATTACGTCAAGTGCCGAAGTGATAGGGGACTATGCTTTATATAATTGTAATAGCGTGTTATCGGTGTCTATTCCGGGCAGTGTAAAAGAAATAGGAGATTATGCTTTTGCCGGTATGTGCGGTTTGAAATCGGTATATTCATATCCCGTTAAAGTTCCCGAAACAGGAGAAAACGTGTTTGCCGCTATCGACCAACCTTTGGTTGACTTGGTGGTGGATGCCGGTGCTGCCGACGCATATCGTACAGCCAACCAATGGAAGGAATTCAGAATCGAGATATTAAGCGGAACGGATGAAACTGTGGCATCGGGTGCCACGGTAAAAGCTTGGTTTTCCGGGGCTTTGCTTAATGTGAGGTCTGATATAGACATGTTGAGGTTGACGCTTGTGGATGCTTCGGGTGTTGTTGTGTCTGATAAGTTCACGCAGTCGCGGGATGTCAGCATAGATACCGGCTTATGGAGCGGAAATTTTTATGTACTCAGCATTGTTCTTGCCAATAATGCGAATGAAATAATAAAACTTATCAGATAGTAGCGATGGGAAAAAACAAATTAAAGAAATTTGCCGAAATGGAGCAATTGCCCAACGTGTTTCAATTTCCGTTTGCCGCTTTGCGCGACGGCGGATTCCCATTGAAGGGACGTTGGAACAGCGACTATTTTGGAAACGACAATCCTATTGTCCTTGAACTCGGATGTGGCAAGGGGGAATATACGGTAGGGTTGGCCGAGCGAATGACCGACAAGAACTATATAGGCATAGACATAAAAGGCGCAAGAATGTGGACGGGAGCCAAGCATGCCGCGTCTGTCGGCTTGAAGAATGCCGCATTCCTGCGGACAAACATAGAGCTTATAGATAGTTTCTTCGCACCGGGCGAGGTGAGCGAGATATGGATAACATTTCCCGACCCGCAGATGAAGAAGGTGCGCAAGCGGCTCACCGGCACTCGCTTTCTGGAGCTTTACCGTCGCATACTTGTCGATGACGGCATAATACACCTGAAGACCGACAGCCCATTCCTTTATACATATACCGATGCTCTTGTGAACGTGAATGGGTTGCGTACCGACATCAATACTGCCGACTTGTATAATTCGGATTACAGCAATGAAATTTTGGGCATAAAGACGTTTTACGAGCAGCAATGGCTGGAACGCGGCTTGTCGATAAAGTATATAAAGTTTCATCTTTGTGCAGAGCCGCCGTTGCAAGAACCCGACATAGAAATAGAACCTGACACATACCGCAGCTTCTCGCGCGGATACATTCAACATATGCTGCCATGTCCCGACGACGGCAAAGAGGCGTAAGCGTGCATATGCAGTATCGAGGTGACATGAAAATCGGGAGCATGTAAACCGGTGGCTTCGACCCACACGTTTCATGCATCCCGATTGCTTGTTATGTAAGTATGTTTATTTTACTATTACCTTATAGGCTTTGCCGTCAACTGTGACAACGTAAACTCCGGCAGGGCATTCAACCGTTTCCATTCCAGAAGCAACCAATGCGCCGCCTGTGGTGTAAACATTCATGCAGCCCACGTTGCCCGATATGGTTATTCCGCCGTCTGTGGCCACAGGACGAGCCTCGACTTCTGCACCAACTTCATCGATGCCGGTACTCAAGTTGGAAGTCAATGTTATCGTGCCGGATGTGATGCTTGTCAGCTTTATCTTGCAGTTATATTCGCCGGGTTCTATGAAGAACGAACCGTCGCCCGACATCCTGAAGCCTGCTTCTTCACCAAGCACGAGTTCGGCATTATCGGTAGGAATATAGCGTGACGGGTTGAAGTTGTACCAGTCGGGAGTGCCGTCGTCGTTCAGTTCACCCAATGCTGCTGCAAATCCAAACCAGCCATCTTCGTAAACGGTAATGGCGGCTTCATATTCACCCGGAGCAGTCGTACTCTCCTCCACTGCCAGTCCTGACGTGGTGTCCCAACCGTTGCTGCCATCCACGCAGCCAATCAAGTATATCACGTCGGGGAAGTTATATGCGATTTCACCTGTCGGCGTGAATGCAACCACGTTGCGGTTTAAATCGACTGTTATGTCATATTCGCCGCCAACTACACCAAATGAATATTCCGTGCGGTTCAAGGCAACTTCAGCACCGGGAACGGGTGCGTAGTTGTAAGAGCCTGCCCCATAACGTCCGGCATTGAACGTGTCCCAGTCATTTTCGTCGGTACTGAGTTCGGAAACAAAGCCGACGTAGCCAAACGAGCTTATACCGGCTCCTTCGCCACCGTTGATGGTTGCCGTTACGGTAAATACTCCATCACTTTCCTGCGTCATTGCCACGCCCTGTGTCGGTGTCCACGTGCAGTCATCCACGTCGCCAACGATATACATCGTTGTCGGCAACACGATTCCTGTGGTCGATGTGGCAGTCACTGTCATGTTGGCCGAGTCGAAAACGATATGATATTCGCCGCCTTCAATCGAGAACGAGCGGTCTTGCCCGTAAACTATATCGGTGAACACTTCGCCGCTTGTCAACTTGTAGTCGGGAGTGCTTGGCCCGTAACGGTGTTGGTTGACATAGTTCCAGTCTTCGCTGAGTTCATCGACGAATGCAAACCACCCCATGGTCATAGCATCGGGGCTGCCTTGGATTTTAGTTGTTGCCTCATAGACTCCTGTCGATGTCTCTTCCATGGTCACGCCGACACTTGGGGAGAACGAATAATTAGAAGCCTCGACATTGCCGATGATGTACATATCGGCATTAGCTTGGAATGACAAGGCCGACAGGCCTGCCAAAACCGACATTAAGCGTAAAGATTTTCTCATACTGTAAGATTTAGATATGTTAATTAAATGACATTTAGTCTTTAAAAGTGAATCATATTATGATATTCCAAGGCAAATCGCTGAATACGCGTTATAAAGGCTTTGTCATGGATATATACAATAGTTCAAAGCAGGTTTCGTGGGTTTATGCTTTAAATGTGATTGTAAATATAGCAATTAAACGGAGATGTAAAATATTTTTAACATATTTTTATGGTGCCACCGTGTTGGACGTAAAAAGCCAAGTCGCCCGACACTTGTTCAATCAACGGCAACAGTTCGAGTCTGTCGGTGTAATGCGAGGGTATGGCTTTGCGTCCCAATGCTGCCCCTATTATGTTCCCGGCTATCGAACCGGTAGAGTCGCTGTCGCCCGAATGGTTGACGGCTGCCACAATCGCTTTCTCAAAGTCGTCGGCATGGCGCAAGCAGCAGAAAACGGCAATTGCCAGTGCCTCGTCGCCGGTCCACCCTTCGCCGATGGCCGCCACGGCTTCGGCATCGGGCAAGCCTCCATGAGCAAGCGACACGGTTTTTTCTACAAGCTTGCACATCTCAGAGAGGTAACCCTGATATAGCTTGCCAATTTTATTGCCATTTTCCCATTCGATATCGCCTGCGGCTCTGCACGAAGCAATCACGATGCTTTCCATGTCGCGCAAGGCATCCTCGGGTGCAAGAGTGGCAAGGTGGCGCACGATATAGGCCAACATGGCTGCCGGAATGAATCCCAATGGATGCTTGTGGGTCGTGTAAGCCGACCGTGCAGCGAGGCGGCTGAGGTCGGTGCTGCCGCCCCGAAAGGATAGTATGGCTTCGAGCAAACCTATTGGAGCAACTCTCATCACGCCGCCACAGCCCTTGCTGTGGTTGTTCACTTTTTCTCCTCTCGCCAATGCTCTAAGTGCAGTTAGGCAAGTCATTCCCGGAGCCCGGTCGGAATATAACCCGTCAACCGACATCAAATTAGATTTAAACTCATATTCGTCGGGACACAGTTCAAGCTTCTGCGTGTACAACCATTCGATATATGATTCTGTTATGCATACTTCAAGCTTCTCCTGTCCCGGGAAGCCGTCGGCCATGCCGCGTATAAGCCCGTCGGCTGTGAACAGGGTCATTTGCGTGTCGTCGGAGAAGTGTACCACACCGTCTCTGCCAAGCCTGTACCGGGTTATGCCGCCGGGGCCATACTCTTGCAGTATGGTCTCTCGGTCGATAAATTCTACGGCATAGCCAAGGGTGTCGCCCACGGCTCCGCCAATGATGGAGCCGCGCACCTTGTCAAGAATGAAGTCGCTGTTCATTTGTTGAAAAAATTTTTGGAAGCTTCTACTGCCTTTTTTGCAAATTCTTCGGGAGCAACCTCACAACAGTCGGCCATGCAACCGTCCATGCGCTCATAATATCTCATTCTGCCCTCGTTTGCCTGCTCAAACATTATTTGTGTTCCGCAGTCGTTCTGTTGGAACTCAAGCGAATTGTCGATTGAAAAACTTGCCGCGGTGGAGCTTACGTCGATATTGGCTCCTATGAAATTGAAGTTCCAACCTTTTGCTTTGAGTTCGTCTATCATGCTTGCCACTTGGGCGCGGGAATAATGCTGCGAAGAATTTTCATAACCGTCGGTAATAATCGTTACCGACCCTATCGCCAAGGGGAAGCCGCTTGTGTATGACTTCAAATCTACAAGAGTCGCCCCCACGGCATCATTGAGCGGAGTCAACCCGTCGGGACAATAATCTGCATCCGATATGGGCTGTATTTCCATTGCCGGAACATTTTTCATAATATAGCGTGACGGACGCTCGCCCGCACTTTGGAAAGCGTATATGCTTACCGTGTGTTCTTGTGTGTCGGCATACCGCTTTTGTGCGGCAATGACGGTGTTGATGGTCTCGTTGCACCCGCTTATGGTCTGTGTTTTCACGCAATCCATGCTCCCGCTTTCGTCAAGGATGATCAAGTTAAAAATCTTTGTTTTCATAATGTTTTTGTTTATGATTAATGAAACATATGGCAAGCCTCGTGCGAGATGTCATATCACTCTCATACGTCGTCACACTCGATGCAATCATCATCTGTCACATCTCACGCTATGGCTCGCCTTCTATATATATGATAGTCTCTCGGTTGCTAAATTGTTACGCAAGACGGTTTTTTACATGTCGAACGGATTGCGCCGTCCTCCAGGTTCTTTGTGCAATTTGTTGTATTCCTCTTCTTTAAAGCTGTAAAGTTCGGGAATGCGGTTGTGCCGAGGCTCAGAACCAAGACCATGGTCTTCGAGCAATCCGGTCGAAATCATTTTGCGCTGGAAGTTGCGGCGGTCATAAGATGTGCCGTTTATGGCCTCGTAAAGCCTTTGCAAATCTCCCATCGAAAATTTTTCATCCAGCAGATTGAAGGCGATGGGGCGAGTGCGCAATTTTTCTCGCAGCCGCTCGCGTGCCATGTCGATGATTTTATCGTGGTCGAATGCGAGCGGAGGCAATTCGTCGCAGCGGAACCAACAGGCACGGGCAGCGTCGTCTCCGGCCATGAGCTTGTAATCCGAACTTCGCACCAGTGCATAAAATGCCACCGTGATAACCCGTTCACGAGGGTCGCGATCGACCGAACTGAATACATGGAATTGTTCCAGGAAAATGTTAGCCAGCCCTGTTTCTTCGGCCAGTTCGCGCATGGCGCACTCTTCCACGGTTTCGTCGATGTACATGAACCCTCCGGGCAATGCCCAACAGCCCTTGTATGGCTCGCTTCTTCGCTCTACGAGCAATATATGAAGGTATCGGCCATCGAACCCGAAAACTACACTGTCGGTAGTGACAGCCGGATGTGGATATTTGTAGGTGTACTTTGTTTTTTCTTCCATTGGATGTGTCAATTTGACGCAAATGTAAGAAGCTTTTTCATTTAAACCAACACTTGATGTGTATTTTTTTACACAATGGTGCTTTCGCTTTATGAAATATGCGGTTATAAGCACAAACTTAGAAACTGTTTTGATTTTCAAAAAATAATCAATATCACCCGATAATACACTCAAAGCACAGAACAAAAAAATCAAAACAGTTTCTTGATTTGCCCGTTGAAGAATTTTCACTAACTTGCGTGAAGAAACAATGCTGATGCAACGATGGAAAAACTAATGCAATATGTGTGGCTGCACAAGTTGTGGAGTCCTGCACAAATGCTCACCAACGACGGGCGGAAAGTAAGGGTCATCGACCCCGGCCTGCCAAATAATGACGCAGGTCCCGATTTTTTCAATGCTAAAGTGGAAATAGGCGGTGAAATGTGGGTGGGCAATGTGGAAATGCACGTCAGGGCATCTGATTGGCACAGGCATGGACACGATCGAGACCGTGCCTATGACTCGGTGATACTGCACGTGGTGGCAAAGGATGACGCACCTGTCATGCGCAGCAACGGAGAGCGCATACCGCAAATGGTGATGGACTGTTCGCCACACTTCTATGAAAGTTACGCACGGCTCGTCAATGATTCTTCGTCATCGCTGCCTTGCGCTTCCCAAATAAAAGAGATACCACAAATAACCATTACCGAGTGGATGAGTTCGCTTGCATTTGAACGTCTTAACGGGAAAGTGCAACGCATTTATTCGTTATATGACACATTTAGCGGCTCTTGGCAAGACATATGTTACGTGACCATTGCCCGCAGCCTTGGTTTTGGGATAAATAACGACGCATTTGAGATGTTGGCAAGGCGAACGCCGCTGAGGTTGCTGCACAAGCATAGCGACTCGCTGTTCCAGCTCGAAGCCCTGCTTTTCGGGCAGGCGGGATTCTTTAATGAGCCGGTACCGGGAGGTGACGATTACTATTTGCGGCTTGCCCGGGAGTATGGTTTCCTTTCCAACAAGTTCCAACTGCGTCCGATTGACGGCTCGATGTGGAAGTCGTTTAGGGTGAGACCTCAGAATTTCCCGTATCGGCGCATTGCCCTGTTGGCCCGGTTTGTAGAAAATGGTTTCGGCTTGATGAACTCCATACTTGAAGCCAGGGAAGAAAAAGATTTGCGACGCTTGTTCTCAATAGAATTGTCGGGATATTGGGCTTCGCATTATAATTTCGGCGGGGCGCCTACCGACATCCCTGCCAGGGTATTAAGCAACGCATCAATCGACATATTGCTAATAAATACAGTTGCTCCGCTGTATTATGCTTATGGCTCGAAGTGTGGCGACTATGAAACAGCCGACCGAGCCATAGCCCTTCTTGAAAGTCTGCGTCCCGAGCGCAACAGCATAGTAAGCATGTTTACGGCTGCCGGCATAAAATGCCCCGATGCGCTTACATCACAGGCTCTTATACAATTGCGCCGAAACTACTGCGAAGCCCGCAAATGCCTGTATTGCAACATAGGCCATAAGTTGCTGAGCATTGCTGCCGGGGCAAAACGGTGATATAAAAAATGGCATTTTGAGCAATAAAAAGTTAATTTAATGTCATAATGATAGCGTATTTTTGCTTGTATTAAAAATATGTCTATATTTGCATTCAAAATTTATCACTTATGGCATTAATCATTCCGAAAAAATACAAGCAAAAATTATTACCCGAGACCACCGAGGTCGCAATCAAGTTGATTAAGGATCATTTCCAGACGCGGTTGGCAAGAGAGCTCAACTTGCGTCGCGTCACGGCTCCGCTCTTTGTCCTTGCCGGAACCGGCATCAACGACGACCTTAACGGAGTGGAGCCGCCTGTGTCGTTCAACATCTCTTGCATGGGTGGGCGGCGAGCCGAGGTGGTTCATTCGCTCGCCAAGTGGAAAAGAATGAAGTTGGGAGCTTATGACATCGCTCCGGGGTATGGTTTATATACCGACATGAACGCCATACGCACATCGGAAGACCTTGACAACCTGCACTCGCTGTATGTTGACCAATGGGACTGGGAGCAGGCCATCACCGAGGACGACCGCACGCTCGACTACTTGAAGCAGACAGTGCGAAAGATATACCACGCCTTGAAAGAGACCGAATGGATGATTTATGAGAAATTTCCACACATAACCCCACGCCTGCCCGAATCGATAACATTCATACATTCGGAGGAACTATTGCAAATGTACCCGTCTCTGTCGCCCAAGGAGCGCGAGGCTCGGGCGGCCCGGCAATACGGTGCCATATTCATAATAGGAATAGGCGGGGACTTGAGCAACGGCGAGAAGCATGACGGTCGTGCGCCAGACTACGATGACTGGGTCACGGAAAACAGCGACGGATATAAAGGGCTTAACGGTGACATAATATTGTGGGATCGAATATTGCAGGTGCCGTTTGAACTTTCGTCGATGGGTATAAGGGTGAGTGCCGAGTCGCTAATGAGGCAGCTTGAAATATGCCATTGCACCGAGCGTGCCAGTTTGCCTTTCCACAAATCGTTGCTTGACGGGGAATTGCCCAATTCTATCGGTGGTGGCATAGGACAGAGCCGGTTGTGCATGTTCCTGTTGCAGAAGGCTCACATAGGAGAGGTGCAAGCCAGCATATGGCCCGAGGAGCAGATTTCCACTTGTGCCCGGCATGGGATACAATTAATGTGATTCTCCGGGCATTATTGGGGTACGTCTATTTGAATGTCAATATCGAGGCTCGCTCGGGAACTATCATCGAGGCGGCATCCATCAGCTGCTGCGGAGTGACTGCGGCGATATGCTCCGATGCGATTTCGTTACAGTCAACATGCCCGTAATACAGGTAGCTTTTACCGACCGACAGCGCAAGAGCCTCGTTATTGTCGCTTGCCACAATGAGTTGGCCGATGAACTGTTTTTTTGCCGCATCCAGAGCCTTGTCCGACAAAGGCTTTGTTGCCAGCCGGTCGATGATGTCGCCAATCACCCTGATCGATGGCTTGACATGGCATAAGTCGCTGCCGAAATAGATTTGCATTATTCCGCAGTCGCAGAACAGTGTGGTGGCCGACTCCACAGTGTAGGCATATCCGCGCCTTTCGCGTATGGCAATGTTCAGCAGTGAATTCATGCCGGGACCGCCCAACATGTTGTTGAGCAGCAACAGGGCATAACGGCTCTCATCGTGCATGCTGCACACGGGTGCGCCATAAATGGTGTGTGCCTGGTGTGACCCGACGGGTTGCTCTATCTTGAAAGTGGGCTGCAGGGAGGGGGAAATGCGTTCGCGCTTGCCTATCTCATGGTTTAGGCACCCCATATGACGCTCTACCGTGCGGAACACTTGCTGAGGCTTCAAGTCGCCAAGCACGAAGAATACCATATTAGACGGAACATACAAATTGCTCAAGTATTCATGGCAGTCGGCACTTGAGAATCCTCGCAAATCCTCTTCCACGCCCAGGATATTATGCCCGAGTTGGCTGCCGGCCCAAATCATGTCTTCAAAATCATCATATACCGCCTCGGCAGGAGAGTCGCGATAAGAAGCAGCCTCGTCGAGCACCACTTCGCGCTCTTTGCCAATCTCTGATTCGGGAAAAGTGGAGTAAGCCACTAAGTCGGCTATCAATTCTGTCGCACGGTCAAGGTGGCGGCAAGGGAAAATTGAATAGACAGTGGTATTCTCCTTGGTAGTATAGGCGTTAAGTTCTCCTCCCACACGTTCCATCCTGTTGAGGATGTGCCATGCACGGCGGTGGCGCGTCCCTTTAAAGATGGTGTGTTCTACAAAATGCGCGAGGCCGAATTGGCCGGGACGCTCGTCGCGGCTGCCTGCATCGATCGACAAGCCGCAATAAGCCACATCCGACGAAATCGGCATAAAAACCACACGCAGTCCATTGGGAAGCGTGTGGGTGTGGTACACTTCTTCTTTATATTTTTTCATTACCATAGAAAACTCGTCACAGTCACTGCCGCGTTCACAGCTTTATGCGAGGGAAAGCATCGATAAAGCTGCCCGGCGTGACATTATATATGTCCGTGCCAATGTGTCTGGCGTATCGGGCGATGGTGAAATAAGACTTGAACGCCACATAAAAGCTATACATTATGCTGTGTAGCGGATAGTGCATGTATTCGGTGTTGACACGTTTCACTTCCCGGTCGTCTTCCTTGTAGAAATGCGGTTGTATCGACACCACGTTATTGTCGTCGTCAACCGAAAGGGTTCTGGTCCATGAATGGTCGGCTCCCGCAAGGTATATGCGTTTGTACCCGATTCTCATTGCCACCATTATCGATGGAATGAGCACATTGCGCGGGCGTGGCATCCCGAGCCCCGATGAAAAAAAGAGATTCTCAATCCACGCAAATCCCTCTACCGGGGTGGCGTTGTATCTTTCGATGTGTAGATTGGTGTTTTGAAACGACCTTGGCAGTTTGGCTTTTGCCGGTACAAAGAGTGTCATTTCCCACTCCACTGTAGCTATGTTGTCCCACATCTTGGCTACATTCGGCTGGTCGAGCGACTTGAAATAATGAGGGTCGGCAAGCACGTAATATGATGGCTTCAATTTCTTGAACAGCGGGGTGCACGCCGCAAAATTAACTGCGAGCAGGTCGTGCGTGTCGAGGAATTTTGCCGCACCGGCAACGGTGTCGTTGAGCGACGGGCCGTTGCCGAGTATCACCAGTCCCTGCTCGGATTGTCGTTGCCCGACCTGCATGTGTTTGATGCCATATTTCGACAGTATCACTACCTTGACTACGCTCAGCACAGATTGCCACAGCCGGGCGAAAAAATCAGCGATTTTATCCATCATGGCGCAAATTACTCATTTGTGAATCACTAATTTGTCTATTTCTTTGCCCGAGAGGTCGTAAATGCGTATGTCCATTTCTTCGCCGTCGGCATAGGCCTTTAGCAGCGTATTGTTTGAATTAACAATCACGGGGAAGTTAACGCCCTCGTTGCCTGCGTCGTTGCGAAGATATTCATGTAAATGTCCGCACAGGTACACGTCGGGCGATGCTGCGTTAAGAATGGGGATGAACTTCCGGGCAATCTCTGATTCGCCATGCCATCCGCCGAAGGGTGGCATGTGGCACACGACAACCTTGAATGGGGCGTTTTTATACAAATCGCTTTGCACGGCGGTTTTAAGCCACTCGGCTTGCAGGGTGCGGTAATCGTCGTATGCCGTGATTCCGTAATATTCCACGTCCGAGTCGGGCTTGTCCTCGCCACAATCCAATACGATAAAACAAACCGGGCCTTGGCGGAACATGTAAAACAGTTCTTCGGCCTTTGGGTTGAAATAATCCTTGAAGTATGGAGCCATTGCTCCGCGAGTTTCGTGATTGCCACGGCAATAATACATAGGCAGCGAACTCGCAAATAATTCCACGGCCTTGTCCATGAAGCCGTTGAAAAGTTGCGCTTCGTTGTCGCAAATCGACACCATGTCGCCATTGAACAAGAACATGTCGGTGCTTGTCAGGTCGCACTGCCCTATCATGTTTTCGAGTGCCTCGTTGTTTCCGTGTATGTCGTTTACCATGGCATATGATATGTGGGATTTCGTGGTGTCGTTAGTCATAAAAGAGAGCGGACGCTTGTTGTAAACGTCGGTAGAGGCGATTTCTCCATATGTAACTACAGCCCCTTCGTGCGACAGCACCTCTTGCGAACATACGCGATATCGGTACCGGGTAGCCGGCAGGAGACCGGTGAGCCTTACCGCATGTATGCGCGAGACGTTTTTGATGCCTATCCGGGTGTCAAATATCTTTTGGCGTTCGGTGGCATAGAAGTGTGTCCCGTCATCGGGGGCAATCTCCACCCATCCGACCGACGGACTGTCGGAAACCCATACGACGGTCGCTTCCCGCTCGTAAAGGTTTTGCAAATATGGCCCGTGCATAATCTTTATGTCGGCCCATATGCACATGGTCCCCGACAATATCAACAGGCATAGCAGATTGATCGTTCTCATCTTTGTCTTGCGTTTTTTTTACCACGTCAAAGTTACGCTTTGTTAATAAGATAGGCAAACCGGTAGGATGTAATTTGCCCCAAGGAGCCTATATGACTCCAAGCAAGTCGAGTATGGTAGGCGTTAGCAAGGCTGTGAAGATGCCGTTGATTGTCAGTCCCAAACTTGCGAACGCTCCATATTTGCCACTCACGTCCATCGCTCTCGACGTGCCCATGGCATGTGCGGCAGTACCCATCGACAGTCCTTGTGCAATGGGACTGCCTATGCGTGTCAGCTTCATTACCCTGAACCCGGTCATGCCTCCGAATATGCCTACGCAAATCACCACTGCCGCCGTCAACGACGGTATGCCACCCACGGCACGCGTGACCTCCATGGCGATGGGCGTTGTAACCGATTTTGCGGCAAGCGACAACACTACGTCCTTGGTGGCGCCAAGCAGTTGGGCAACAAGCACTACCGAAATGATGCCAACCACGCATCCGGCGAGTTCCGACGCGATAAGCGGCAGTAACTGCTTGCGTATGGCCGACAACTCTTTATACAGAGGAACTCCCAGTGCCACCACGGCCGGCTTGAGCCAAAACTCAATAAGCCGTCCTCCCTCGTTATAAGTATCAATGCTTACCCCGGTGAACTTAAGAAACGCAATTATCACGACAGCCGAAACCAGGATGGGGTTGAGTATTGTCCACCCCGTGCGCAATTGCAAAATCTGGCTTGCGGCGTACACGACAAACGTCAGTGCGAGCAGGAAATACATATTATCTAAATATTCCATGGCTGCCACCTCCCATAAGTTTGCGCATCAATTGATGCACCCATCCGGTAACTACAATCACAAGCATGGTACTAAGTGCCGATGCCAACAAGATAGGAATCCACTGAGCCTTGATGATGTCGAAAAACAGCATCAACGACACTGCGGCAGGAACAAAAAAGAAACCTAAATTCTTTACCAGGAAGTTGGCCATCCCCTCGACCCATTCAAGACGGATGACACGGAAGTGCAATAATGCGGTTAGCAATAACATGCCTATCATGCTCGAAGGCAACTTTATACCCGTCAGCCACACTATCAATTCCCCGAGTGCAAGGCACCCGAAGATGATTGCGCATTGAATAACCATAAAAAAACCTTTCTATAAAAAAACTAAAATCTGCTGCAAAGATAGTGCAAATCGAGAGCAAAACATTCAAGCCCGGCTTGAAATGTTCTGCCGAGATGCAGCCTGTCTTATGCAAAGATAGTGCAAATCGAGAGCAAAACATTCAAGCCCGGCTTGAAATGTTCTGCCGAGATGCCGAGTCAACGGTCATGCTCTTTCAATTGCGGCAAAAGGCAGGAATGTGAATCGTGAATGCGAATCGTAATCCGAAAAACCGAAAAAATCGACAAAAGTTTTTTTATTTAGTTGGAAACTATTACTTTTGCAAATCAAAATTTAGAACAAAATCAACAAAAAAATATCATAGTTACAAAAATGGCTAAGAAAGAAAGTACGCGCACGTCGATCGATGAACTTAACGAGTCGCTATCGTCAATCGAGCAAAAAGTCGAAAGCAACAAGAACTATATTTACTGGGTGTGTGGCATAATAGTGGTTATTGCCGCGGTCATCATGGGTTATATATATGGCATTCGCAATCCTAATTACGAAGAAGCGAAGTCGAGCATATCGACGGCCGACATGCTCCTTGCGCAGGGTAACGACTCGATAGCATTAATCCAATACAAGGCGGTGGCAGAAAACTACAGCAACTCTGCTGCAAACCGTGCCAATCTCAATGCTGCCATACTTCTTTATCAAGACGGCAAATATGACGAAGCCATCGGATATATCAACAGTTTCGACCCCGAAGGCATAATCGTTGGCCCTGCTTCTCAATCTTTGTTGGGTGACTGCTACGTTAACACCGAGAGATATGACGAGGCACTGAAGGCATATGACAATGCTATCGCACTTTCAAACGACAACAGCTATTACACGCCTATCTTCATGATAAAGAAGGCTACAATATATCGCGAACAAAAGAATTACAACGCCGAAGCCGAAGTGTTCCAGTCAATCAAGGATAATTATCCCGACTTCTCACGCAATTACAACTTTGACGTTGACAAGTACCTTGCCCGTGCTCGCGCTATGGCAGGTAACAAGTAATCGACGATCATTACTAATAAGGAATAGGCACATTCTCTGAGTGAGATTGTGCCTTTGTCAATTAATAACAATCTTCTAATACAACTAAAATCAGAACGACTATGAAACGTGTGATGTCTCTATTGTTTACAGTGGCCGCGGTAGCCGCCCTCTTGGTAAGTTGCAATGGCAATAAAGCCAAAATCTTGGAAATGGTGAATGCAATTAACGACATGTGTCCCATCGACATGGGCATGATGGGCGAAATGACGAGTGTGGAATATGACGAAGAAGCAAACGAGGTGCAATCAACCATTACGATGGACGAAGACTTCATGAGCGTCGAAGCCCTTGCAGGAAATAAAAGAATGGCAACCAACCAATTGAAGTTGTACTTCCTTAAGGAAGGAACAAAAGAGAGCCTAAAGGAATTGATAAGCGCCGGAGTGGGGTATGCTTATATATACAAGGGTGCAGAGAGTGGTAAGACTTGCAAGATTTCATTGACAAATGAAGAGATAAACGACTTGTGGAATAACCCGATTCCGCAAGACGAGTTGAACGAGATGATGCTCGAAAACCAAATCGCAATGGAAAGTGCGCAATATCCAAGCCTTGCCGATGTGGGTCTTACCATAATGAGCATGCGCGACGATGGGGAATATGTGATATATGAATGCGAGGTTGACGAGAACTTGTATGACATATCGGCTTTTCGCGCAGCCAAGAACGAGATGAAGGAGGCAATGCGCGAAACATTTGACGATGTAACGGCCAAGCAACAGTTAAGCGTATTTGCAGCTGCCGACCGTGGCTTGATATACCGTTACTACGGTGAAACGAGCGGAGACGCTGTTGACATTGTCTTCACGTCCAGAGAGTTAAGGACGATATCGGCAAATTGACTTATTGCCCGAGATATAGCATGAGCGACTGCCCGGTGCGATGGATTTGCCGTGCCGGGCAGTCGCTCATGTGTCATGTGTCATTCAGTATAAGAATATATTAAATCATTGACAACAGGCCTTTTTATTACGATAATATTCACTATCTTTACGCTTTAAGCAAATAAAAATAGATTTAATGAAAGAGGTATTGGATACAGAAAAACTAATAAACTGTGCAAGAGAATTTTGTTCTTGCCAAAGTAAAGTGTATCGTGCAGAATTATATGGTATTACAGATGGGAAGGCCGTTGGCACTTTTGTTGAACATCTGTTTAAGGATTTTCTGGCAGAGCAATATGATTTAGCAATAGGAAACTCTGCTAATGGTTTGGATTTGCCATCTGTAAATACCGATATAAAAGTTACTTCTATAAAGCAGCCACAATCGAGTTGCCCATATAAGGATAGCAAACAAAAAATTTATGGGTTAGGATATAATCTTATAATTTTTGTTTATAAAAAAGAAGATGATGAGATAACTAAGAAAGGAATGTTAGATTTCCTTTCATGTACATACATCGATGCAAGTCGTACTGCGGATTATCAAACTACAACAGGTTTGCGTAATATTATAGACAATAAAGGTAACGTAGATGACGTATATGCATTTCTTACGGATAAAAACATACCGGCGGATGAAGTGACTTTGTATCAAATGGCACAGGATATTTTAAAAAATCCTCCGGCAATAGGATATTTGACTATTTCAAACGCATTGCAATGGAGACTTCAATATGGCAGGATTGTATCACTTGAAGAAAATGTGGCAGGCATAACCTGTATTGTAAAATATGACGGCAAGTAGATATATTGATTCTGTCAGACTTCTTCCTCTGAATTTGGCGAACGATCAAATAGAGGATTTTTGTGGAATCTCCAATTTCTTTAGTGATGGCGAAGACTTTTGTCGCATTCAATGTGCAGACAGGTTTAAGAAAGCAGAAAGAGACGAATATGGAGATTGGCAAACGAGTATGAAGCTTGCGTTATCTATTTGCAATCTGTTAAAAGAGGCGGGCGTAGATCCGCAAATAATAGTCGAGCCGACTTGTGGTAAGGGTCATTTCATATTGGCAGCATTACAGACATTTGACAATATTGAAGAAATATACGGCATAGAAATATATAAACCGTACCTTGACGAGTTAAAAATTAGTATTCTACAATATTTTTTGGATACCCCATCAGCTAAAAAGGTTAAAATCAAATTATTTCATCAGAATGTTTTTAGGTTTGATTTCACTTCTATAAAAAAACATATCAACGGAAGAGAGGTTTTGTCCATTGGGAATCCCCCTTGGGTGACTAACAGCAAACTTGGTGTGATCCAAAGCGATAACCTCCCTATGAAAAGTAATTTTAAAAAGGTAAAAGGAATTGATGCCATCACAGGTAAAGGCAACTTTGATGTTGCCGAATATATTTGTGGACAAATGTTTGACTTTTTAAAGGGAGAGAATGCGACTTTGGCTTTTTTGATAAAGAACTCTGTTATCAAAAATCTTATATATGAACAAAAGAAAAATCAGAATCCAATAACTTTTTTTGCCCAATATAATATTGATACAAAAGGAGAATTTGGCGCATCAGTCGCAGCTGCGCTTTTGGTTGCAAAAATGGGGGGTGAATGCAGACAACGATGTGTTGTACGTGACTTTTATTCTTTAAATGATTTGCGAGAATATGGTTGGGTTGATAATAATTTTGTCTCGGACATAGCTTCTTACAAACAATACTGTTACATGGATGGAAGGTCGTCGTTGACATGGTGGTCGGGAATTAAACATGACTGCTCAAAAGTGATGGAACTCTCTTTCAAAAATGGCAAATTCGTAAATGGATTTGGGCAGACTGTTGACATTGAGGAGGATTTGATTTATCCGCTCATCAAGAGTTCAGATATAAAAAAAGAGCAAATTGTATCGACGCGTAAGTATGTTATAGTGACGCAAAAGGCTGCGTCGGAAAGCACTGATTGGATTCATGAATCATATCCTTTAACATATAATTACTTAGTTGAACACGCAATGCTTTTAGATGAAAGGAAAAGCAGCATATATAGGAATCGTCCTCGATTCTGTCTTTTTGGTATTGGTGATTATTCGTTCAAACGGTATAAAGTCGTGGTTTCAGGCCTTTATAAGGAACCTCGTTTCTCATTGGTTGGAGAAATAGATGGTAAGCCGGCAATGTTAGATGATACATGTTATTTGTTGGGATTTGACAATTACAAAGAGGCATATGTGACGTTAAAGTTACTGAATAGTCATCCGGTTCAATCTTTTATTCGTTCGCTGTTATTCGTTGATGCCAAGCGCGTGATCAATAAAGATTTGCTTATGCGTATAGATTTGAAAAGAATAGCGGATTGTATGACCTGCGATGATTTTGATATAGATGAATCGGATTGGGAGAAATTTGTTTCATATATAAAGTCAAATTCAATATCAACTCAATATGAGTTGTTCTCTTAGAGGCATTTGGTATATTTTGGGAAGAATCATGTTAACCGAGAGATATGTACAGTCGCTTCCATGTCAGAACAATGAGAGTTGTGGGTCAACAAGCTTGAACGACATGCGGTGATGTGGCGTGACTCCGTGTGCCGAGATGGCCAAGCGGTGGTCGCGCGTGGGGTATCCCTTGTTGTGTTCCCAATTATAGGCGGGGTATTCATGCGCCAACCGGCACATGTACTCGTCGCGGTGAGTCTTTGCCAGAATTGAGGCTGCGGCAATCGGCATGTAGGTCGCATCGCCTTTTATGATGCACTTGTGCGGTATTCCGGGATATGGATTGAAGCGGTTGCCATCGACAAGCAGGAATTCGGGTGCTACGTGTAGTTGCTCCACAGCTCTGTGCATGGCGAGTATCGATGCTTGGAGTATGTTTATTTGGTCTATTTCTTCAGGCGAGACAAAAGCTACAGCCCACGCCACGGCTTCCTGCTCTATCACCGGGCGTAACTTGTCACGCTGTTTCTCGGTGAGCTGTTTTGAGTCGTTTAGCAACTCGTTGCAGAAGTCGGGCGGCAGAATCACGGCGGCCGCCACGACGGGACCCGCAAGGCAGCCTCTGCCCGCTTCGTCGCAACCGGCTTCGACTCTTCCTTCCTGCAAGTGATTTTTCAACATTTCCCCTTTCCTTGGTGGCAGCAGTGCAACTGCTGTTATTTGCTGCGTTCTATAATGTAATCAAATATTGCCTTAAATTGCTCCACCGCTTCACATTCGCCATATCGTGAGAGCAAGTGCTGAGCCTCGTTGCGTATGCGCTCCATCACGCCGTAGGCATATTCTATTCCTCCGGCATCTTTGGCAAATCTTATCAGTGTCGCAATGTCTTCGGCTTGCAATTCTTGCTTGCGGCTCAATTCAAGCATCGCGTTGTGTTCGGGAAGTTCGGTTCGGGATAGGGCGTATATCAGCGGCAGAGTCATTTTGCCTTCACGCAAGTCGTTGCCTGCCGTGGGCTTCCCGACAGCCGGGTTGTCGAAATAGTCAAATATGTCGTCTTTTATCTGGAAACATATGCCTAACATCTCGGCATATTGCTTCAGTTCGGTGAGGGCAGCGTCGTCGGCGCCTGCTGCGTATCCGCCCACTTGCACGCAACTGCTGAACAGCGAGGCTGTCTTGCGACGTATTATGGATATGTAGGTCTGCTCGTCGATGCTGTGGTTGCGTGCGTTGTCGATTTGTTCTATCTCGCCAAGCGACAGTTCGCGTCCCAGATATGCCATTACCGATATGATTTTAAACTGCATGGTTCGCTCGGCGCAATAAAGAGCTCCGCTCACGAAGAAGTCGCCGACCAACACGGCTATGTGGTTGTCCCATATGCGGTTTATGGACGGGTGCCCGCGGCGCTGTTGCGACTCGTCAATCACATCGTCGTGGATGAGCGATGCATTATGCAATAATTCGATTGCGGCACCGGCATAAATCACGTTGTCGCTAATAGTTCCATTGCCGAGCAAGCGTCCGCTAAGCATGACCAGAATAGGGCGCAACTGCTTTCCCTTTGACGCAAGGAAGTTGTTTACAACCTGCTGCATCAACGGACTTTGGCTCTTGAGCGTGTCGCCGATTACCCGGTTTAATCGTTCAAGATCGCCCGAAACACTATCTTGAATTTTCTTAAAAGAAATCATGTCATAAATTAAGTCGCAAAAATACGAAAAAAATAAGAGTATATGGGCGTTTAGCTGTGTTTTAGTTTTGGCATATGTCTTATTATTCTATTTTTTGCAGGTCAAAATTACTCAAAAACGGCATTATCCCCAAGCCAAATAGAGGTTTGAGCGTTTTTTTATTGCATTTTTTCGGTGTCATTGTTCCTTTACCTTGCGCAGCTCCAGGCGGAACGTCGTGCCTCGGCCTATTTCTGAATCTTTCACATAAATGCTGCCTCCGTGGTATTCTTCGATTATGCGCTTTACGAGTGTCAGTCCAAGCCCCCAACCGCGTTTCTTGGTCGTATAGCCCGGATTGAATACGGTCTTGAAGTTCTTGCGGGCAATTCCTTTGCCTGTATCAGTAATATCGACATATACCATCTTGTCGGACGACGCGGTATCGATGGTCACTGTCAGGCTGCCCTCGCCCTGCATGGCATCTACCGCATTCTTGGTAAGGTTTTCCATTACCCATTCAAACAGTGACAGGCATAGCATCACGCCACAGTCTTCTGCGGCCTCGTGAACCGTCAGCTTGACGCGTGCCGATATGCGCGACCGCATGTAGTGCAGGCTCTCGTCCACGGCCTCGTTGATGAAATTAAGTTCCATCTCGGGTCGGGAGCCTATCTTGGAGAAACGGTCGGCAATAACCGACAGGCGGTGAACGTCGGTGTTCATGTCGGTTATGATTTCCTTATCGACTCCCGAGGCTTCGAGCATCTCAATCCATGCCATGATGGATGATATAGGCGTGCCGAGTTGGTGTGCCGTCTCTTTCGACAGCCCTACCCACACTTTGTTCTG
>CALUNI010000039.1 GCA_944321905.1 uncultured Muribaculaceae bacterium
AGATGCACATTTTCTGGCGATTCGTGCCGTAAATTGGTAAAATATTATTCATTTTTCTTAAAATGAATATCAACTTATTTTGTTTTTAAATATATTTGCTTCGGAGTAGTTAAGAAATAAGGCACTTAAGCTGTAATTTAACACTTTAATTGTTAATTAAGAAATAAAACAGAGTTCATAATCATGACAAAAATTGAGAATATAGAAGACGTAGCAAAAAGGCTCAAAGGCCTGCGCGAGGCTCTTGAAATGAGTCCCGAAGAAATTGCCAACGTGTGTGGCATAGACGCAGACACTTACAAAGCCTATGAAGCTGCCACTATGGACATCCCGGTCAGCTTCGTTCGCACCTTGGCTCACAAATTCGGTGTTGAGCTGCCGGCCATACTGTTTGGAGAAGAACCCAAAATGAGTAGTTACTTTGTCACCCGTTGCGGCAACGGCGTGAGCGTAGAGCGTTCAAAAGCCTACAGCTACCAAGCTCTCGCCGCCGGGTTTGCCAACAAGGTCATCAACCCGTTCATGGTGACAGTGGAGCCAAGCGATACTCCACGCGGCAATTACAACACCCACGACGGGCAGGAGTTTAATTATGTGGTAGAAGGACGCATGGAGATGCAGATTGCAGGCAACACGTTCACGCTCGAAACCGGCGACAGTATAATATTCAACTCGGCATTGCCACACCGCATGAGGGCTCTCGACAATAAGGCAGTGCGATTCCTTGCCATAATTTCTTGAACCCCAATCGGCCTAAACCTGTTGTTTTGTTTCACACAATATTATTATTCAAATAATCATGTTGGAAAAATATCTCAATAAAATAGATTTCGACTCCTATGAAGATTTCAAGCAGAACTTTCGCATCAACGTTCCGCAAAATTTTAATTTCGCATATGACGTGGTTGACGAATGGGCACGCATAGCCCCCGACAAGAAAGCTCTGCTATGGGTTAACGAAAACGGAGAGTCGCGCCAATTCACTTTCGCCGACATAAAACGCGAAAGCGACAAGGCCGCATCATACTTCATGCAGTTAGGCATAGGCCGCGGCGACATGGTAATGCTAATCATGAAACGCCGGTACCAGTTCTGGTTTGCCATTACGGCCTTGCACAAGATAGGAGCAACGGTGATACCGGCAACACACCTGCTTACCGAAAAAGACATCATTTACCGAGCCAATGCTGCCGACATAAAGGCCATCGTGGCAGTAGGTGACGGCGTGGTGGTGGAACATATAAACAAGGCCTTGCCGAAGTCCCCGTCGATAAAAAACCTGATTTCAATAGGTCCAGAGATTCCCGACGGGTGGAGCGACTTCAACCGCGGCTGCGAAGAAGCACCGGCATTTGTCCGTCCCGAGAAAGTCAATACCAACGACGACATATCGCTCATGTATTTCACGTCCGGCACCACGGGCGAGCCCAAGATGGTCGCCCACGACTTCACATACCCGCTCGGACACATCATCACGGCAAAATACTGGCATAACCTCGACGAAAACAGCCTGCACTTCACATTGGCCGACACGGGTTGGGGCAAAGCCGTATGGGGCAAGTATTATGGCCAATGGTTGGTAGGTGCCAACGTGTTTGTCTATGACTTCGAGAAGTTCAAGCCAGTAGACGTGTTGCACATGATTCACAACTACGGCATCACGTCGTTTTGCGCACCGCCTACCGTGTTCCGATTCTTGATTCGGGAAGACCTGACGCAATTTGACTTATCCACACTCAGATACTGCACCATTGCAGGAGAAGCATTAAATCCAAGCGTGTATGACGAATGGTATAAACTCACCGGCATCAAGCTTATGGAAGCATACGGGCAAACCGAGACCACGGTAACCATAGGCACTTACCCTTGGGTCGAGCCACGCCCGGGTTCGATGGGAAAAGTCGGACCTGTTTATGACATTGCCCTGCTTACGTCCGACGGACGTTGGGCCGAAGAAGGTGAAGAAGGCGAAATAGTGATAAAAACGCATGGGAGCCGCCCTGTGGGCTTGTTTAAAGAATACTACCGCGACCCGCAACTGACGCACGAGCAATACCACGACGGCATTTACCACACCGGCGACGTGGCTTGGCGCGACGAAGACGGATACTATTGGTTCATCGGGCGCAAAGACGACGTAATCAAGTCAAGCGGCTACCGCATAGGCCCGTTCGAAGTGGAATCGGCCTTGATGACACACCCGGCAGTGGTGGAATGCGCCATCACGGGCGTGCCCGACGAGATACGCGGACAGGTGGTAAAAGCCACCATCGTACTGTCGAAAGACTACAAGGGTAAGGAAAGCCCGGAGCTTATAAAAGAAATACAAGATCACGTGAAGCACACCACGGCTCCCTACAAATACCCACGCGTCGTGGAGTTTGTCGATGAACTGCCAAAGACTATAAGCGGAAAGATACGCCGTGTGGAAATCCGCAACAAGCATCATTAATAGCACACAGAAAAATGAAGTCCGCAGCTAGGTTTACGACCAAACTGCGGATTTTCCATTATAATTGTAGGCTTCTTAATTTTTCTTTCTACCGTTCTGCAATAACGCTTTTCCTTGTTCGGTGAGCCTGTATTTCTGCTTGGGATGTTTCGGCTGGCCAGGATAGAGCGATTCCACCAATCCGGCTTCCATAGACGGGTTAAGGTAATTGTCCAAGAAATTCTCCCTGTCTTTCAGCCCCATCATTCCCATCATTTCTTTCAGCGAGCAAGTGCGTTCCCCTATCAGTTCAATGAGACGGACGATGCTTATCGGGTACTTGTCGGGTGCTTGTCGGGTGCTTGTCGGGTACGTGTCGGGTGCTTGTCCTGCCGTTTCCAACTCATAGCGGAATACCACCCATACAGAACTCCCGTCCGTGTGGAATTCCGGGTCGGGTATTCCGGCACGACGGCACTCATCTATCATCAGTCTAATGCCACGACCCCAGCTTTCCAACAACTCGCTTTTGTAAAGCACGTTGGCTATGATGAGGTTGGGCGGCTCTGAACTGTGTCCGCCAAGCAGTTTTTCAAGGGTCATGTCGGGAGGAAACGCGCCGCTGCTCTCTATTTCCACACGATCGTCATAAATGGCGATGCCCACCGAACCACCCGGACGGTGGTAGGCCCTGTGACAAAAGGCGTTGATACAACACTCCCTTAATGCCTTGTATGGGATGCTCAGCTTTTCTTCACGGTACAGCCCCTCTATTTTCCCAGACAAGGACAGGTGCTTGAAAAAGAACGACATGGCAGCGTCCAACAGTGCGTAGATGTTCCCTTGCTGTCGTTGGTTGTCTATGAATTCCTCCTTACTCGTGCCTCTGAACCTTGCCATCCGCAACAGGCATTGGGGATAGTCGTACAGGTTGCGCCCGAACAGCACAGCGGCGGCATTGTTCAACTTCCCGTCATGCAACAGGTCGAATTTTTCAAGGATGGCGGGTATTTCCTCGCGGATGGTGGTTTCCGGCAGGCGTCCGCAGTTGATTCCGGCGCGTACCGCGCCGATGATGGCATTCTCGTCGAGGTCGCTGATTTGCAAGTCGGGATTGGGCATCGCCTCCCAACTGTATTTGCCGCCCCTTTGCATCAGCAGGTGGTTGTACTTGTCTTGCGGCATGACGGATGTCACACTTTCTATCCGCTGGTAAGCCCGGCCTTTGTAGGTAAACGGACGCATATAGCGTTGTTCCTCCGCATATAAGGCGATGACCTGCTGTCCGTGTCGGGAACACACGCGTATGAGACCGTTATCGTGGCAAACGGCTCTATCAGTCGGATGGCTTCCGCTATTTCCCGTTTCGTCTTATCGCACACCTCCTGACCTATGATTTTCCCATTGTCCTTGACACCGAAAAGCACCGTGCCGCCTTCGCCGTTGAGAAAGGCGCACAACGTTTCCATGCCGCGCTCCAACTGCCCGGTGGTCTGCTTGAACTCAACCTTACCGCCTTCCTTTTCGGCTGTCAAGTTTTGTATGATGTTGAGATTGTCTGTTTCCATCGTTTGGCTCTTGGCTTACAAAAGTAATAAATTGCCCTGCCGAAAACATATGTTATGGCATAAAAAACAATTCTTCATCTGCTTCTGCTCCTCGCACAAATACATTCACATATTCACTTTCTCTTCCATGCAGGAAGTGGATGAGACTCTTGATCTTGCATATCTTGATGTCTCCAAAGACAAAATTGGCGGAAGTGGGTGATTCCCATTCCGCCAATTTTGTTTGGTCAATTCGCATCTGCAAATCTTAACTGGTCTTCAAATCTTTAATAAAGAAGTAGTAATACCAGAACGTGTCACCAAACTGTGGCTTGAATATGCCCTTTAGGTTTCCGTCGGGGATTCCGGCAAACTGCTCCGACATGTCGATAAACCTGTTAAACCGGTCAACCACGGTCTGGTCTATATTAAACATGCGGTAATCCACTTTCTTCTCAAGTTGCGAATACAATACAGCAGCCTCTTGATAATGAACAGGCAGACGGTCATGTGTTCGAGCGTATAATATGAACCGAGGCCAGAATGCGGCGATGTCTTTCTGTATCAACGAACATTGCAACGACAGTTCTACCAACGGCTCGGGACCGCCCGACAAGCGCACCATCTCGCCTACCAGATATCCTTCAAGCAAGCCACCGTCCCCCTCAAGGATATTCTCATAAGCCATCAGCGGACGTATCGACTTGAATTCGTCTGATTCGTCCATGAGGTCGGGATTGTCGATGTAACGCTGGTACTTTTCAGCCCAAGAACGATGAAACCATGTATCGAGCAACACGTTGTTGTACTTCTGCGCAAGTGCAAACTCTCCGTTGAGCAAGGCACACCGCACCATGTACTTCAAGTATTCCACCTTCATGCCATATTCCACCTTGTCTTCCATGCACCAACGGTAACAATAGTTGATTTTACCGAAATTATAATACAGAGCCTTGGCTCCCACAATTCTCATCACCGACATCGGGCTACGTACCTTATACGGGGTGTCGCTTATTTTATACTTGAACATCTCGTCGCCGGCACGTCCGAGCTTATACAATGCCAAGTCGGTATCAAGCACCATCAGTCGCGTAGGTTCGCCTTTAAGTCCAGCCGCACAGTCCACCACGGTCTCCCAGTCTTCGCCGTCCATAGCCCTGTCCATCTTCATGGTAACCTTGAAGTTCTCGTCGTCAAATGCACGATACCACATGCCGCCTATTGAGAATGCAAACACTGCAAACAAGGCCACAGCTTTGATTGCTGTCATGCCGGCATCCTTTTTCCAACGCCCGGCCATAACGGCAAAAAACGCAAATACCACAAACGACACTATAAGCGGCTCGTAAAGAACGCGTGCGCCCATGTAGAACCTTGGCAGCCCGGCCAGATAAATATAAAACACGGTCATCTGCTCATACACAAACGACCAATACAGCTGTGGCACCACTGCCGCAAGCAGCACGGCAAGAACCGCAGCAATCCAATCTTTTTTACCTTCGGTGCGCAACGATACCTCATACAACGCACACAGCACAAGCGTCAACAAGGCATAAAATCCCATGACAGGATAAAGGGCGGCTGCAATCACCACTAAAACGGCATACTTCAACCACCTGTTCCCAATGCTGCGATAGCACAAGAATATCGCCGACGCAAACATAAGCCCAAGCATATTTGAATAAAGATAGCCCGGAGCCTTCAATGAATAAATGAGATAACCTATATCGACTGTCGAAAGAAACATCATAGCCGAAGGAATCAGAGCCAACAGCCACCAACGCCCCGGCAGCCTAAACGCTTTTGCCACCAACACGGCCATCAGCAGCGACATGGCTATAAGCAACGCGCAGCCCACCCACGGATGATAGAAAAATTGCACAAGGAAGCATCCGCAATATGCAAGAAAGCCTCCGGCCAACTGCATCTTTTCCACGAGGAACTCGTGAGACGGGACAAATAGCGACAACTCTTGCGCCTTCCAAAAATAATCGACGTTAGACACCGACAATGCCACGGCCACGGCAATGAAAATCGCGGCTCCCGCAATCTTCACCGGCAGGAAATTTCCGCGCTTAAGCAATTCGCGCCATGCGACCGATTTCTTAGGACTATTGTTCATTTTTCACTTCAAAAAAATTATAACTCATTCATTCGATATGTTCAACCCTTGCAGCCACGGCACGCAAACTGCCGTTTTCCGCATACGGCTCACTGCAAAGGTCGGAAAAACTTATGAGAATCACACATAAGTTGCACATAGAATTTTCATCTGCATCCCATGTACAACTGATATGTGGTTTACTCATCGGGCTACGTGTCAACGTATGATTACCTTTTCAACTGCCGACCCCGTAGATGCCGTGGCAACAACCACATATACACCCGGAGCGACGCAGTTGCCCAAATCCACCTGTGACGATTCTCCGCCGGGGAACGTTTCGGAGCAAACGGACCTTCCGCTCGCAGCCTCAAACACATTAACGCTCACCATGCCGTCAACGCCTGCGGCATCGACAATCACCATGCCGTCGCCTGTCGATGAAATATTCATGCCCGAGCCGGCCGCAACCAAGCCTACCGAACTCAAGCCGGCTTCATACTCTTCCTGATCGGCCATGATTTGACGGTTGGCTGCGCGATATTCGGCACTGAACATGTCGGCCACTGCTTCGTCGGGACGGGCATATGTGTCGAAGTAAACACCGAATTTCTGGAATTTCTCGTCGTCGGGTTCTGTGAGATACAACGCCACGCCTTCCGATGTCGAAGAACCCGATACCGTGAGGCAATTGCCGCTTGTCACGCCACACACCCTGTAGGTGCCATCCTCGTTTTGCTTGAGATACCACTGCTGCGACTCCGAGTCACTTTCGGCACTTAGCCTCAACGTCTTTCCAAACAAGTCTTCAAGATACTTGCCGCTCGTCACTTCTTGCATCTTATAGGTATATTGCTTCCCTTCCACGGCGACAAAGCGCAATTGCATGTTTTCTGCCTCGTTGTCGTTCTTCAAGCATATCTGATTGTTTGAAAGCGACATGAAACGGTCGGAATTGGCCTCGATGAAATAGTACGTCTCGCCCGAAACGATTTCGGCGGGACGCTTGAAGCGGTCGGCATCGTCAAACACGCTCAAATCCCACCTGTCGAGCCATTTCACCACCGGATAGCCCGAACGCATGCTCAACGGCAGCCATACGTAGGTCGAAGTCTCCACATTCGACGAGTTCCAACGGTCGCCCATATACACATACGCGTTGTCATGTCCGTCAAGTTTCAGCACATACGTACTCTGCGAGCGGTAGGTGGTTGACTTTTCATTATCCACGGTAAAGTTTTCTCCCGTGTTCCAAGTGCCCATTATCTCGGTACTCCATGCCGAGTGTCCCGGATTGGGATTCCACCCCGTGCATCCCGAGAACAGGCCATAATATATATCGCCCACCTTGAATATGGCAGGAGCCTCATATTGCAAACCAAGCAAAATCTTGGTTTCTGTGACAGGATTCTGCTCTGTGGTCAGGTAGTCCTCGCTCAGTAACGCCACGTTCATGTTGGTGTTCATGTCGGTCGAGCCGAAGTGGTATGCCTTGCCGTCGGTGTCTTTAAACACCGTCTGGTCGCGCGAGTCGTGGTCGTTGGGACGGAACGTCGATGAAAACTCATACGGTCCTTCGATATTGTCGGCCGTAGCCACGCACACGCGAGCCTTGCCATATCCCGTGCCATCTTCCCAGTGGATATACATGACCCACTTGCCGGTCTTGTCGTTATATATCACCTTGGGGCGTTCAAGAGTTCCTTTCCCGGTCTCGGGGTCGAGAGCTTGCGATGTCTTGAAAGCCAACCCCAGGTTTTCCCAACTGTAAAAGTCGGTAGAACGGTAGCAGCTCACGCCCATCGAAGTCATGCCCGAACGGTTTTCCCCAAACCAATAGTACGCGCCGTCATGCTTGACCACGCAGCAACCGTGTGCATTGATGCGTGCGCCGCGGGTGTCGTTCCACGTTTCGCCGGGAACAATGGGATTTGCCGATTGAACCGAGCCAAATGCCATTAGCGACAATGACATGCCAAGAATCAAATTTTTCATTTTCTATGTTATATTGCAATTTTATTAATAAAGGGGGTGACCCAACTAACAAGAAAGCACCCCCTTTATAATTGTTGATTATGGAATTTTACTTATTCACAGCCTTGAACACTTGACGGCCGCCGTTGCAGATTGCCTCGCAAATCACGACCGGAGTGCCATGCAATGGAATTGCTTCACCCGAAACATAGTCGGCCGACTCGTAGATTACCGCACCCATCGTGTTGTAAACCCTTACCGATGTGGCATTGTCGATGCCGTTCAATACAAGTTCGTCGTTTGCAACAGTCCACGACAAGTCGTTGTTTGCAAGTGCGTTGTCAACATCCGACAGGTTGCCGAGCATCGGAGCATATGCGCCGGTTGCGTCATAAGTGAAATATTCGAGGTCGCCAAATTCGTTCTCGAAACCTGCCTTTTGGCCAAGTACGCGAGAAACGCCGGTCAAAGCCATCTCGTCAACAAGGAGCGGTTCGATGCTCGAACCCCAGCCGCCGCCGTTCAAGAAGCGTTCCTGGTAAAGGACAACCTTGATTTGCTTGCATTGTGCCGACGTGGTGTAGCTCATCGAGTATTCTTCGAGGTCGCCCATGTTCTCGATGTCGGTTGTTACACCGAGGTCGCTGTTCTGGACTTCCTGGATCTTAACAAAGCCCATGATTTCGGCTATCGCGTCGTCCTCGGTCTTCATACCGCCGCTTGCAAGGAATGTCAAGTTGTAGGTCTCGTTGGGTGCTACGTCAACTATCTGGCTCACCGTGCCTGCGCCCCAACCGTCGTTCCAGTTGTAACGCTGAAGCTTCATCACGTGGTTGTTGAAGTCGAGCTCGTTGTTGATTTCCTTGTTTTCCACAAAATATGTACAGTTGTACTGGTCGAACGGGTTGAGCTGCCAGCCTTCAACCTCGCGAACGGTACCGCTGATGGTGTCGCCATATTCGCCCTCGAAGCCCGGGCACTTGAGCAAGTTCTCAACAACGTCGCCGTTTTCAACAGCCCAGTCGGGTTGGTTGCCATAGTCTTGCGAACGCAATACATCCACAAGCATACCATCGCGATAGATAAACATGCGACCGTCGGGAGTTACGGCAACACGGTAGGTGTGGTAGCGTCCGTCGTTGTTGTAGAATGTGCCTGTGCCGCCGGTTGCGGTGGTTGCAGGGTTGCTCAAGCTGACGCGGCGGTCGGGACCGTCGTAGATGCTCAACTCGTTTGCACCCACATAAGCCTTGAAGCCAAGGCCGTCTTCAGTAACTGCATATGCGCTGAATGCCTTTGCGGCATTGTCGGTCTTTACGCGGAATTCAACGGTGTAGCCGTTCTCGCCTGCCGTGAAGCCGTCGGCCATTGCATGTTCAAATGACTCGTCGTCGCCTGTGCCTGCGTAAACAGGATTTTGCGACAAGTCTTTCTGTTCAAGTTCTGTTCCGAAACCGGTGAGGTTTACATAAGCGCGAGTGTCGCCGCTGCGCAGAATCAACTGGCCGTTGCTTTCAGCCATATAGCTGTCGAGAGTAATCACCACGTCCATTGCTTCGTTCGGGGTAACCTGCGATGGGAATACCGAGAAGCCGCCGGTAGTGGTGAGTTCGATAGGCATGTCGGCACTCAAGCCCGAAGATGCGATGTTAACGATTGCGGTGTTGCCCGTGCCGTCGATTGTCACGTCGCTTACCGAAGGCGTGATAGCCACTACCGGTGGAGCATATGCGCCGGTTGCGTCATAAGTGAAATATTCGAGGTCGCCAAATTCGTTCTCGAAGCCTGCAGTTTCGCCGAGTACGCGAGATACGCCGGTCAGTGCCATTTCGTCAACATAGAACGGTTCTACGTGCGAACCCCAACCACCGCCGTTCAAGAAGCGCTCTTGGTAAAGAACTACCTTGATCTGCTTGCATTGTGCCGACGTGGTGTAGCTCATCGAGTATTCTTTGAGGTCGCCCATGTTCTCGATTTCGGTTGTTGCTCCGAGATCGGTATTTTGAACCTCTTGAATGCGAACTTGACCCATGATTTCTGTTATGGCGTCATCCTCGGTCTTCATACCGCCGCTTGCAAGGAATGTCAAGTTGTAGGTCTCGTTGGGTGCAACGTCAACTATCTGGCTAACAGTGCCTGCGCCCCAACCGTCGTTCCATGTGTAGCGTTGAAGCTTCATCACGTGGTTGTTGAAGTCAAGCTCGTTGTTGAGTTCCTTGTTTTCAACGAAATACTGGCAGTTGTATTGGTCGAACGGGTTGAGCTGCCAACCTTCAACCTCGCGAACGGTACCGCTGATGGTGTCGCCATATTCGCCCTCGAAGCCCGGGTTCTTGAGCAAGTTATCAACAACGTCGCCGTTTTCAACAGCCCAGTCGGGTTGGTTGCCATAGTCTTGCGAACGCAGTGTGTCGATAGGCATGCCGTCGCGATAGATAAACATAAGTTTGTCGGGAGTTACGGCAACACGGTAGGTGTGGTAACGTCCGTCGTTGTTGTAGAATGTGCCTGTGCCGCCGGTTGCAGTGGTTGCAGGGTTGCTCAAGCTGACGCGGCGTTCCGGCCCATCGTAGATGCTCAACTCGTTTGCGCCCACATAAGCCTTGAAGCCTGCGCCATCTTCGGTATTGGCATATGCGCTGAATGCCTTTGCCGCATTGTCGGTCTTTACGCGGAATTCAACGGTATAGCCGTTCTCGCCTGCGGCAAAGCCGTCGGCAACATACGATTCGTCGTCACCCGTACCGCTGTAAACAGGGTTTTGCGACAAATCCTTGATTTCAAGAGGTGTGCCGTAACCTGTAACGTTGACATAAGAACGATAGTCGCCACTGCGCAAGATGATGCGACCCTCGGTCAACGCACGCGAGCTGGTAAGCGTAACCATTACTTCTGTACCGTCGGCGTTTGCAGGCAACGAGGTCGGGAACACTTCAAGCCCCGAAGTGGCTGTCAAAGTGATGTCCTCTGTAAGGTTTGCCGCATTTACCGTGAAGGTACCTGTTTCTCCCGTACCATTGATAACAATGGTGTACTGCGGAGCTTGGCTTGTCAACAATGGGAAGTCCATGCCCAATGTCACAGCCGAACCATTTGCATAACCGCTGAAAGGCATGGCCATGGCCAATGCCAACAACGAAATGTTCAGAATCCGTTTTTTCACTGTAGTAAAAATTTTTTGTTAGAAAGTTAATATTAAGATATTAATAAGCTGATTATTTTTTAGCTATTTTCAAGCTTTGAGTTCCGTTTACTTTTGCGATATACATGCCCTCGGGCAACGAACCGAGCGAGAAACTGCATATCCTTGTATTAGTACTTCCAAGCAACTGCCCGGCAAGCGAATACAGGCACACCCGGCTCATCTCCGACCTGTCCGACATCTTGATTTCGTCGGTAGCCGTGTCGTAAACCGGAACGGCAGCTCTGCCTGTGATACCCGACACGCCCGACGTGCCCGACGCGCCCTCGATGACGCACCACCCCACGGTCTCTGCCACGACCCGCTGGTTGCTTGCCGATGTCTCTCGGCTCTTGAACACTCCTGCAAAATTACCACTTATTTGCGTGGCTCGCAAGGTGGCCGTGAGATTATCTTTCAAGCTCTGAAACCCCGAAAAAAAGCACGCATCGCCATAGTCGGCACCATATGCTATTTCCACAGGCGAAGAACCGTTGCCCGCAACCGCGCCGTCGCTGGTCACTCCGACTTTGATTCGCAAATCGCCTATGCTGCCCTCACCTTGCGACAATGCAACATAGTTGACTGCTTCGGGTTCCAACTCGCCGGTATAGGCTTCCTCGCATTGCAGGAACAGGTCAAACCCGTTCTCGTCAACGTTATACACACGAGCCACGACAGGCACTTGATTGTTGGCATTGACTGCCGTTGCAAGAACCACCGGTGCCGACGCAAACGGAGCGTCAAACTGCACCCTCGTCACTTCCCTGCCAACGCCATCCACCCTGCCTGCCTTTGCAGCAAGGCCGCCGAAGTCATAATCCC
Organism: uncultured Muribaculaceae bacterium; assembly: GCA_944321905.1. Taxonomy (GTDB): domain Bacteria; phylum Bacteroidota; class Bacteroidia; order Bacteroidales; family Muribaculaceae; genus Avimuribaculum. Next base: position 12,060 of record CALUNI010000039.1, read on the forward strand.
CGGCCTTGGGCAGAATCATATATGACAACGTGTCTTTGCTGACAAACGTCTGCCCGGCATTGTAGTCCCACATCGACACGCCAAACTCACACGACGAGCCATCCAAGGCGTTCATACGCGGCAGCATGGGAGTTTTCATCCTGTAGGTCTGCGTGCCAAGCACCATAATCGGAGCGGTTTCGCCATAAGAACTTCCAAAGGCATATAACGATGTCCCGGCATCAATGGTCACTTTGCCAAAGATCGGAGTGTCGGCAGATGTCAACATGCTGTTGTACCTTACAACATTAGAAACAGTCTCCTCCTTGCCGCCTACGTAAGCTTTTACCCTGTAAAGTACGGCATCGCCGGCATTCAAGTCTTCTTCGATTTTGTCAGAATATGAAAGTTGCGGATAACTCGTGCGGGCAACCTCCTCATAGGCACTGCCTGCGACCGATTTTTCAACCACATATTCATCGACCTGCTCGCGGTTAACGTCGTCCCACGACAATATCACCGACCCGTTTTCCCGGTCAAACACATAAAATAGCACTGGTGCTTCGCGAACCGACCACGTGGGAATCACCTCGGCACGGCGGTCGAATGCCATGGCGGCATCGAAGTCGGAATACACCTGTCCGGCAGGCGTGAGGTTCAAGTTCTGCCAGAACATAGAACGCTTCTCCTCAACCCAGTTGTATATTGAGTACCGTTCTATGAACGAGCAAGTATCCATCATGGCAAGTATCTCGGTGATAAACTTGCGCTGCTTTTCCTTCTGTTCGGCCTCGGTGTCGGGCCATCCCTCATGAGTCCAGTTGGCACCGTTGTTCCACTCGGTTATCCACAACGGACGGCCGGTTTTTTCGTGCACTTCTTTCAGTGCCTTGTACCAGTCATCGACAGTGGAGCAAACCACCGAGCTGCCTCTCCCGCCCCAATAAGCGTGGATAGCAACATAGTCAACGCGGTAATTAAGCCTGCGGCATTCGCTCATGAAGTTGTATATCCAGTTAAAGTCGGTCGTGGCCGGAGAGCCAAGTCGGCGACCCGTCTGCAAGTGCTTGGGCCACTCGGCTATCGCCGTCGATACCGACACGTTCGACTGCTCGGTGTGGTCGGGCTCGTTGTAGCTCAAGAAGTGTGCCGCATCGGGCTCGTTGAAGCACAGGCTCCAGTCGCCGCCCGCGCCCCACTTCATGGGAACAAACTCCTGATTGCGCCAAGGCGTGCCCTGCACCTCCGGCGAACGCCCGTAGTCGGGATTGTCGCTCCAGCTATATACCCAGGTACTGCGTGTAACGTCGCACTGTGCTTCGAGGTAGCCCTCGGGCGGGTCAACCTGCGAGTTTCCGCCCACCCAGCCTTTCTTTGAAGCCTGCTCCCACTTAAACACGCGGATAAACGAGACTTTTCCCGCAAGTTCGACGGGCAGCTTCACTTCAAGGTCGCCATCGTCGGCAATAAACACACGGCTATAGCCCATGCCGTCGGGTTCGGTGGCAAGAGTCGCCATGTAACCGCGCTTCAAGCGCATCGAGCGTATGGCATCATCGTCGGCAAGCGGGCGGCGCATATCTTCGGCCACCTCGGGCGCAGGAGCGTTGGAATAATAATAACTTGTGGCGTAGCCTGCCGACTCTCCCGTGAAATCGTCGGTGACAAACGTGGCCAACGGCTCGAAGCCTGCCGGATGAGCCATGACCAACGTGCCTTGCCGGTAAATGGAGACGCGACCATTCACATCCACGTCAAGAGCCTTGCCATCGACAAGTATCGACGCGGCGTAATTGTCAATCACCTCTTGTGGCGACAAGTTGTCGAAAAACAGCCCTGCGTCTTCCGACACAAGATCGATGGTCACGCCATCGGCAACAGGCGCAGTCGCGCTTGTGATGTGCAGGTCGGTATTGCCGTCCACGGTGCGGCTCGCCTCAACGGCCGACACCACTTCCACATCCTTTGCATACCCCGCTGCGACGGCACAAGCCGACACAAGCGCGACTGCCAATATTTTCTTCTTGATATTCATTATCGGCCTATGTATAATGAACGATTACCGCACTACGACTTTCCTTGCTTTGCCCTTGTTGCCCGACTGTGCCTGTTCAGATGTTTCGTCATAATATCCCATCTGGGCACGTATCTGGTACTTGCTTAAGCCCTCGTTGTTATAGTCACCAACCTTGAAGTCGGCATCGTCGCGTTCGTGCATCACGTTCCACCCTGCCACATAGTCGGGGCAGTTCTCCACACTCTCATATTTGAATACTTCATAATTTGTATCTTCAAAACCCGGGTTCTGAAGCATGTTCTCATTTTGTGCCATAGCCACGCTACCCGCACACATCAAACATAAAAGAAGTAAATGTTTCATATTCGTAAAAGATTTTGTTGTTAATGGATATCAATCAAATTTCGCAACCTAAAATTAGTGCTATTTATATTCAAAAAGGGTTGTAAATATTTCATGAATGTCGGTAAATATCCCACACCGACATTTTACCACCTATCTGAAACATTCACGCTACCTGCCCGACAAATAAGCGACAAACACGGGGCTACCGCCGTTATGTACGGCAACGTGAGTTCAGTATAGCCGGTCTGTTATCTGCCACCGGAGTGAGACGCAAAATTTTGCATCTAAGACTATAAGTGCAAAAAATGATAGCCCGGAGGGAGAATTCTTATATGTCGCACGCTAAATCAACCGGCCGCAACGAAACGCCGACATACGACAAAAAAGTCGGGAAGCGAAACACGTTCGCTTCCCGACAATCAATGTCATTTCGGTATTATCGCTGCTTACTTGACGATTACCGTGCGGTTTCCGTTAACCTTCTCACCGGCTATCGAAAGAATGTAGGCACCAGAAGTGAGCGAGAACGAATATTCGCTTTCGGCGGTCATTACAGAGCCTACAAGTGCACCGCTTGTAGAGTAAACGCGGATTATGTTTTCACCTTCAAGGCCGGCAACCTTAAGAATGCCATTGCCGGTGGTGATGGTCAATTGCGACAGGGCAACCTCGTTGATTCCCGACATCATCTTGGCATATTCAAGAGCTTCTTCAAGAGTCTCGGTTATATCCTTTACTTCCGACGAAGTGTAGTCGTTGGGGTTCTCAACTACGGCCTTTGCCTCGGCAAGAGCAGAGTTCAAGAGAGCCACGTCGGCACCGGTCTCGGCGATGAATGCGTCACACTCGGCAATCAAGGCTTCGAGTTCGGTCAAGTCGTGCGGAGGAATAACCTTGCCGCCAAAGTCGTCCATAGCCTTTTGCAATGCGGCTACGGCTTCGAGAAGTTGAGCTTGGGTGCTTTCTTCGTTGGCGATAACTGCTGCTGCGACATCGATGGCATCTTGCAACTGGGTGCAAGCCGTAGAAGGATAGTTGCCCGGCTTGAGGCCTTGAGTAGCACCGTCGTGCAATGCCTGAGCCTCATCGATCAAAGCTTGCAAGCCCGTGCTTTCAATAAGGGCTACGCGGAACGTTTCGATAGCTGTGTTGATTGAAGCAACCAACTCGTCAACGGTAGCTTGCGTTACGGCTGCACGGTCGATTTCCTTTGCACTGTCGATTACGCTCTGCAATGCATCAACAACCGATTGCGGGCATTGGCCTTCGCCTTCGCCAATTTCAGTTACAGTGGCAATCAACGACTCGGCAAGAGCGACACGCTCGTCGAGAGTTGCAAAGTTGATGACAACCTTCGATGCCGTAAGCGTGGTCATTGCGCCATTCAGATCGTCGGTGAGGGCGTCGATGTCGTCCTGTGTCAGTTCAAGGTTGGTGAGGGCGGCTTGAGCTGCTTCAAGTGCGGTGTTGAATGCGTCGATGGCCTCCTGCGGATAATTGCCGTCAAATTCACCGGCCACGAGGTTCTGGAATTCTTCGCCTTGTGCCTTTTCGATGGCAGCCTTCAATGCGGCACGGTCAACGGTGATAACGCTTTCGAGGAATGTCTTGCGGGCAGCCTGCAAGGCGTTAAGGTCTTCGACTGTCGGCTCTGGCGTATTGAAGTTCGCTTCAAATATTACGGCCAACAATACGTCATAAGCCTCTTGCGGATATTGACCAAGGTCGTAGCCTATGTTGTTTTCGGCTTCCTCGGCAATTATCATCAAGCATTCGACTGCATCGTTAAATACATTGTGCACTTCTTGAACCTCTGTATTGCCGGTCAACGTGTCAACCCATTCGCCAACTTCGGCAGTCAATGCGTCGGCTTCTTCCTGTTCGGTAACAGTCTCAGCCTTTTCTTGATAGTCGGCCAGTTGTGCATAGGCTTCGTCAAGGGCCGACTGATACCATTCACCAACTTGGATACCTACAACTGCGTTGTCAAGGAGTTCCTTGGCCGATGCAAGCATGCCTTCAAGGTTGTCCTTTATTACTTGGTTAGGATTGTTGACAAACTCGGTGCGAGCTTCATTCAGTCTTTCGGCCATAGCATCTACTGCTTCTTGGTCGGCACCTGTCAAAGCTTCAGCTTCTTTAATTACAGCTTCAAATGCGTCGCATTTAGCATCGCTCCATTGGCCTATTTCATTGCCACGGTCGATGTTGCGCAATGTAGTGCGGGCATTGCCTATGGCGTTTTCAAGAGCTGTGCGGTCAGGGTCGTTAGGCATGTCAACCTTGGTGAAGCGACCTTGGTGAGCATTGTTGGTTGGCTGGAAGTCTTGGAGAGCCGGATTTGTACCGCTTGAGAATGTCAATACTTGAGCAGTATCGGGAGTTACAAGCGAGAACCAGTCAACATTGTTGGTAGTGGTATAAACCATCTTCCATGTCGGAGCCGAAGCCTTATCGACAAGCGTGAAGTCGGTAGAAAGAGCCTGACCGTTGTTCAATACATAGTAAGAACCGTCGCCTGCGGCTTCAAATTCCCAGTGTTGGTTAGCGTCGCCTGCGGCATATTCGGAAGTTGCGATGCGGCCATCGGCTACAGTCATATAATCGGTGCTGTACTTGCCTACCGAGAAACGATATTTCTCACCTGCTGCCGGAGCGAATACAGGCTTGTTCCAACCGTTCTCAAACGTAGAGATTGCAGTGGCAAGTGCGCCGCTTGCAGCATTTACTTCTTCTTGCGTAGTTGCAGTGGCAAGTGCCTGTTGGGCTGCTGCGATAGCTGCATTGAGTGCGTCAACGGCTTCTTGGCTATATTGCCAAGGCTCTTCGCCTATTACAATGTCGGCTAATGCTGCCTGTGCATTAGCGATGCCGATGCTCAATGCCTCGGTGAACAATTGGCCTTCTACATATTCGATTACACGCCAGTCGCTGCGTCCACCCGTACCCTTGTTGGTATAGATTGAGCTGCCTGCTATCGCGTCGTCGGTACCAATGTGGCCGTTGCGGGCGTGACGGTTGAATGCGATAGTCTCAGTTTCAACGTCCATCAGCTCGATAACCCACTTGGCATCGTCGGCTGTCGGGTCGGTCGATACGACAGAACTCCAACCACCTTCCCATGCGAAGTAGCCGCTTCCGTCTGAAACCTGAATGTTATATACGTTAGGCTCGCCTTCTACCGGCACGAATACATATTGTTGAGTTGCAGCACCTGTCGGGTTGTTGATTTGGAATCCCGAACCGTCGGTATCCCATACCAGACCCGAAACCACCTGCATAATCCAGTATTTCTTCTCGGGGTCGAGGGTGATGGTGTTCATCGAGTTAACAAACACGCTGGTTGCAGCGTTAAGGGTATCGGCAGCAGCGTTAACCGTAGCCTGATCGGTTGGATTCTCAAGGACACCCTTTGCCACGTTTATTGCCTCTTGCAGCACGTCGGCCGAAGATTGCGGATATTCACCCGGGCCGTCGCCAATAGTAGCCTCGGCAAGCGTATTCTCGGCATTGGCAATGGCACTTTCAAGGCCTGTGGTAATGATATCGTCGGTAGCCACTTGCAGATACCACAAGTGCTTGCCGTCGTTTCCGGCCTTGTCACCATATACGCCACCGCCGTCACTATTGTTGTCGGTGCCTAAGCAATTCCAACCCGCATCTTTTCCAAGGCAAGAAATGGTGATGTTGGTAGTAACATAAGAAACAGTAAGAGCATAGTGAGACAATGGGTCGGTTGTGTCTTCGGTCCATCGGAGAGAGTAACCGTCGGTCTTAAGATATTGGCCGGTTTCAACCAACTTGATGTTGTAAGCGCCATCAGTGCCGTCCACTGCTTCAAACACGAAGCGTTGGCCAAGCACTGCGCCGGGACTCATAATCTTCAGCGTCCCGCCGTCGCTACTCAAAAAGAATCCACTTGAGTGGACGATAAAATACTCTTGTCCTGCCTCGGGCGTAGTGAGTGCCGGATCGGGCAGTCCTTCTTGTGCATATGTGGCCGTAAACCACAACAGCACCGTTGAGAGAAGTAAAAATAATCTCGATTTCATATTAATAAAAGATTTTAAAATAAAAAAGTTATTCGGTATATGTGAATTTCACCTGTGTCCTGATATTTTGTTTTTAGGCTCTATCAGTCGCGCTTTTTTCTAACGTCAAACTTAACATATAAAATCATTATGGAAGGTAGATAAATATTTCAAAAAAGTCTGAACCGTGCGAAAAACGTCACTATTGCATAACTATGAAACAATACCCCCACCGGCCACAAGCCGAAAATAGGCGACCCGGAGCCATGCAACAACTGATTGTGCATGTCGCCGGGCCGCTCGCTATAGATTGGCACTATCGGGAAGCGGCTCCCGAGCCTTGCCGTCACATCATCACTTAACTATGAAACGAGCCACCTCGCCTGCGCTGTTGCGGATGAAGTAGATGCCTGCTGCAAGGCCGCTCACGTCGAGCGACTGGCCTGCATAGGTCTCTTGCATCACAAGCACGCCGTTGACGTTGTAAACGCTGAGCGATGTGCCTTCCTCGGCAACAACGTTAAGCGCACCGTCGGTAACGGTCGGATAGACGCGGAAGCTGTCGGCATTGCCTGCCACATCATTGATGCCCGAGCTTGTACTGCGGGAAACGGCGATATAGCCCACAACGTCGGTTGCAGCCGTTGCAGCTTGTCCGCTCGACTTCTCGCGCTGCTTGAGCACCGACACGCCGTCGGCAGTCAAGTCACTGTAACGCAAAGCGGCGGTCAACTCGTCGTTTGACGTCTGCAATGCGCACAAGAAGTATGGAGCTTCGGCAAAGTCGGATGCAAACACTATGTCGCCCTTCTTGCTGAGTTCGCCCACAACGTCGGCAGTGCGTCCAACTTCGACAACCGTACCGTCGGCAAGAGTGGTGGTGCCGGGTACCACGGCAAAGTAGCTGATGGCCATGCGCGAGAGGTCAACATCAGCCTGTGCCTCTTCCTTGGTGAAATGAACTTCAAAGCCTGTCTCGGAGACGTTGCGGATGCGCGGATAGGTCGGGCAGTCGGCCGATGCCTGCGGGCTGACAAACACTACAGGAACCTGGTCGAACGGCTGCTCGAAGGTCACTTCTACCCAACGAGTCGAGCCACCGTCGTTGCTGCCTGCCTCTACGGGAAGCGTACCCCAGTCATAATTGCCGGTCTTGGCTGCGAGGAACGAGCCTTCCTCTTCACGTGTCATCGACTCAACCCCTTGATACAACCACGGTTCCAACCTGAAGCTGAAGCCGGTGGCCTCAACCAAGTCCATGCCGTAGCTGAGCAGTGTGCGCGTGTTGCTTGCAAAGTTACCGAAAATCACTGCCGGAGCTTCGGCATACGGAGCATCGCCGTCAAAGTAGAAATACTTCCATGCAAGGTCCGACATCGAGGCCGAAGCCACGCGTATGTCGCCCGACCCTGGCAGAACAGGTATGTCGATTAATACCTCGTTTGACACGGCTTCATCCTCGCCGCACTTGATGCGCAAGCGATAGGTATATTTGTGTGCTGCCGCAAACGATGCGATGTCGGTATCGACATAAGAGCTGCTTGAGCCACCCTTACCTGTTGCCAACGTAGCCCATTCGCCGTCGTCGGTCTTGCGTTCCAATATATATTCATCGGTAACCTCGCCCATGTAGTCGGTCCACGAAACGTTGACACTTGTCGTTGCGGGATCGAATGTAGCCGACAGGCTCGGTGCCAACATTTGCCAGAAAGGTTCTACTGCATACTCCGAATTGTAGGCAAGCGGAGCGTCGTTGGCAGCGTAGAACTCGCCGGCATACGACAACTTCTGGTTCAACGGGCCACCTGCGGTGTACTTGCCGTTGTTATCCATAATACCGTCGTTGTCAGAGTCTGACTGGCCGATTACGATGGCGGTCTCGTCGCCCACCCAGTTATAGATAGAGTAACGCTCGATCCACGGAGTCTCGTCGAAGAGCTTCACGATTTTCTCCAAGTCGGCGCGAGCCTTTTGCGCGTTGCCAGCCGAGTCGCCCGGCCACGGCTCGTTGCCGTGAGTCCAGTTGGCGCCGTTGTTCCACTCGGTTATCCAGATGGGCAGGCCGGTGCGGTCGTGGATACCCTTCAGCACTTCATACCAACGGTCGATGCTCACGTTGCCCTCGCTGTCAACCACATTCTGCGCACCGCCGGGGCCTCCCCAGTAGGCGTGTACGGCAACAAAGTCAACACGGTAGTTGCGGGCGCGAGCCTCGTCCATGAATTCATACAACCAGTTCAAGTTGTCGGCAATGGCCGGCGTACCGAGGCGCAAGCCCGATTCCATCATTTCGGGCCATTGCTCTATGGCTTGAGCCACTGTCGCATTTGCCTGCTCGGGACGGTCGGGTTCGTTGAAACCGAGCAAGTGGGTCACATTCTCCTTGCCATTGATTTCGTCCCAACCCGGCCACCAGTATTGCTGCTTGATGGGGGTGTACTCGGCATCTTCGGTAGTATATTTATCGGCACTCCAAGAATAGTACCATGTGGAATTGGTGAGCAACAGCTCGTTTGACCAACCGCTGCCGCTCGAACACCAACCCTTCTTAGACACATAGTGCCAACGGAAGCAGCGGATGAACGAAATCTTGCCTTTCAACTCGCTTTGCAGGACAGGTATTTCAAGGTCCTCGCTGTCGGCGATGAACACCTTGCTGTAGCCGCGTCCGTTCGACTCGTTGGCAAGCGTGGCCATGTAACCGCGTTTCAGCTTTATCGACTTGATGGCGTTGTCAAATTCGCCAAGTTCCTTATACGGAGTGCCTTCCACCACATACTCGGCCTTTTCGCCGGTGTAGTTCTCGCCTGTCCAAGCTTCAAGGGCAACAAAGTCATCGGCTTGAGGTATGATGACCGTACCCGAGCGATACATCTCGACGCGGGCGTTCACTCCCGGCTCGATTGCCTTGCCGTTGACAGTGACCGACGGAACATACTCGTCGATGGCAATTGACGGCTTAACGCTGTCGAAGAAAAGCCATGCGTCGGGCGACTGCAAGTCAACCGTCGCGCCGTTGCGCAGCGGGTCGCGGTCGGTGAGGTGCAAGTCGGTCTTTTCAGAGATTACTCGCTTCTCGCCGTCGATATATGTTCCCTCGGGGGGAGTCAACGAATTGTTGAACTCCACGATTGCACCGTTGAGCGTGTCTGCCGCATTGTTTACTGCGGCCTGGTCGGCAGGATTTTCAAGCACGGCCTTCGCGTCATTGATGGCATCGGTGAGGGCATCGGCTGCCGACTGCGGATATTGTCCCGGCTCGTCGCCTATGGAGGCGGCAGCCAGTGTGGCCTCGGCAGTTTCTATGGCGTTTTCAAGGCTCTCGGTGAAAACGAATCCGGGTTCAGCCACTTCCAAACGCCAGCAACGCTTGCCGTCGCCTGCGTCCTTGTTGCTATACACGCCGCTGCCTTCGCTGTTCTGGTCGGTACCAACCAAGTTGTCTTCACCGCTGATACCAATGCAGTGGATGTAGATGTAACTCGGGTCGTGTGACAGCTCGATGGTGTATTGGGCCAAGGGGTCGCTTGAGTTATCGACCCAAATCAATGTCCAGGTCGTGGGAGAGTCGCCGCTCATGTAACGACCGGTCTCTACCGACTTGATGGCGTAAGTGCCCTCGGCACCGTCAATTGCCTCAAACACGAATCGTTGGTCGGTAACCTTGCCTCCCGACATGATTTTAAGCTTATCGCCATCATTACTTAGGTATAAGCCGCTTGAATGGGCGATGAAATACTCCTGCCCGTCCTCGGGTACCGTGATGGGCGGTTCAGTCTCCTGCTCTTGTGCAAATGCGGCACTAAACCACAACAGCACAGTAGAGAAAAGTAAAAATAATCTCGTTTCCATTAATAATTAAATGATTTTAGAAATTAGAAAGTTGTTTAGTATTATTTGAGTGTTCGTAATTGTTAAAATTCTTGTTTTTAGGCTATTTATCTTTGAAGTACAAATATAGTGAAAGTCGAGCGCATTGCAAAAAACAAAGCCCGATTTGTTTTTTACACTAATGTCTCCCTGTAGAGACGCAAAATCTTGCGTCTACCCCCGCACTATCATTTTTGCACTTTGTTTCATCGCTTGAGACGCAAAATTTTGCGTCGCTACCGGGTGGCAGATCACAGACCGGCGACGTTTGTTTCTCAATGCCGAGACGCATCCTGCATTACAGACACAAAACAAGCGACCCGGCCACACACCCTTTTATCGGTGCTTGTTGCCGGGTCGCCTTTATTAAAGTTTTGGCTCTATGGCCACCACGTCATTACTTGACGATGAAACGAGCTACCTCGCCTGCGCTGTTGCGGATAAAGTAGATACCTGCTGCAAGGCCGCTAACGTCGAGCGACTGGCCTGCATAGGTCTCTTGCATCACAAGCACGCCGTTGACGTTGTAAACGCTGAGCGATGTGCC
>CALUNI010000040.1 GCA_944321905.1 uncultured Muribaculaceae bacterium
ACACTACATATCGAAATGAATATGAAGACCCTAAAATATATCGTAACAAGCCTTGTCCTGGCAGGCACGTCGGTGCTGCCTCTGTTGGCTCAAAACGACGGGGGCGTAGTGCGCCGCCGCACTCCGGGAGGCCGTGATGCCCAAAAGGATGAAACAGGGATGACCGAACGCATGAAATCGTTTTACGAGACAAAAGAGCCGTCGGAAGCCAACGTGGAATGGATGCGGGTAATATACCGGTCGATAGACCTTACCGACGAGACCAACATGGCTCTGTACTATCCCGAACTGCCCAACGAGGACGGGCAGAACCTGTTCTTCATAATAATGAGGCTGCTTGCCGACGGCAAAATCCCGGCATACGAATACCTCGACGGCCGCGAACTCTTCACCGAACAATACCGCATAAAAGTGAGCGACATGCTCGACCGTTTTCATGTATTGTACTCCGAAGCAAAAGGCAGTACCGAGCGCAACCCACGATATACCATCGAGGAAAGCGACATCCCTTCGAACGAGGTGCTGAGCTATTACATCATAGAGAAAATGGAATTTGACCGCCTTGAAGGAAAAATGCGGAAAAAGGTCTCGGCAATCTGCCCCGTGCTGCATCGTACCGACGAATTTGGAGGCGACCCCATACGATACCCTATGTTCTGGGTGGAAATGGACGACTTGCGCCCGTACATATCGCAGCAATATGTATTTACCGACAACGACAACAACCTTGCTCGGTATAACTACGACGACTTTTTCGTAATGGGAATGTACAAGGGCAGCATATACAAGACCAAGAACCTGCGTAACCTGTCAATGGTGCAAATGTTCCCCGACCCCGAAGACTTGAAACACGCGCAAGACAGTATCGAGAACAGGCTTGAATCGTTTGACCGCAACCTGTGGATACCGTCACGCGAAGAATTGCAAGCTCGTGCCGCTGCCGCCGACAGCACTGCAATTGCCGCAGGCGAAGGAGAGGTCGATGAAATAGTAATCCGCGACCGCGACGAAGAAAAAGAAAAGAAAAAAGAGGAACCTAAAAACAAGCGTTCAAAACGCAGTAAGCCAAAAGGTTCAAACGTCAAGGAATCAAAGGTTTCGAGCAGCGGCTCAGCCGTCCGTTCGGTACGCCGCCGCAAGAATTAGCCGATGCAAGCCATTAGGCTATTCCATAAGTAATAAACAGATGAGCCGCACGTTTTTTCGGTGCGGCTCATCTGTTTTATTATACCTACAAAAAGGGATATCAATTGTTTTCGGGACGCAATTTGCGCACGGTTTCACCCGTTCGCCACATCTCGCTGTCATGCAAAGCCTTTAACTCGGCATTCAGCTTCTCGCGATAGTCGGGTTGGCTGTTGGTGTCAATCGAGATTTGTGCCTCGTTGCCGGTCTTTACGCTTTCATACAATTTTTCCATGACAGGCTTTATTGCATCATGGAACGGCCCCATCCAGTCGAGTGCGCCACGTTGCGCCGTGGTAGAGCAGTTGGCATACATCCAGTCCATGCCTTTAGCCGCAAAAAGCGGCATGAGCGACTGCGTGAGTTCCTCGACGGTCTCATTGAATGCCTCCGACGGAGTGTGGCCATTTTCACGCAACACCTCATACTGGGCAAGGAGCAATCCTTGAATCGCGCCCATCAACGAGCCGCGTTCGCCGGTCAAGTCGCTGTAAACCTCGCGCTTGAAAGTGGTTTCAAACAAGTAGCCCGACCCTACTCCTATGCCGAGTGCCATGCAACGGTCGAGAGCACGCCCTGTGGCATCTTGATAAACAGCATAGCTCGAATTGATGCCTCGGCCTTGCAAGAACATCGTGCGCAACGACGTGCCCGAGCCCTTGGGTGCTACCATTATCACATCGACATCCTTAGGAGGAACTATGCCGGTACGCTCGCTATAGGTAATGCCGAAGCCATGCGAGAAATAAAGGGCTTTACCCGCAGTAAGATTCTTCTTTATGGTAGGCCACAATGCTATCTGAGCCGCGTCGCTCAGCAGATACTCGATGATTGTGCCACGGCTTGCGGCCTCGTCGATTTCAAACAGGGTCTCGCCCGGTACCCACCCGTCGGCAACCGCTTTGTCCCAAGTCTTGCTTTCCTTGCGTTGGCCCACAATTACCTTGAAGCCATTGTCGCGCAAGTTCAAGGCTTGTCCCGGCCCCTGCACACCGTAGCCGATTACGGCTATCGTCTCGTCTTTCAATACTTCTCGTGCCTTTTCAAGCGTAAACTCTTCACGGGTGACTACCTTCTCGTCAACACCGCCAAAATTCAAAATTGCCATAATTCAATTTTATTTTTATGGATAATAAATGTTATTTCTTCAATTCATCAAACACAAACCGTGCACGGCAGTGCGACACGTTGCCGTTGCATATCTCTGCACGACAGTCATGGATGTCGGCATCGTCCACCATGATGGAAACCGTTACTCCATAATGGCACTCGCGGACAAACACAACCTCGAAGCGCGACACCGTGTAACGGTCGTAATGCTCGATAGGCCACTGGTCCATCAGCCGCTCTATGTAGCGAACGGTGTTGACATGGCGGTTAAAATCTACATCGCAATAGCCAAACTTATAAGTTCCCGTCCGTCCCTGCCTCACAGGCCGCAACCTTATAGGCGGTGCCATGGGACATTCCATGTCGGGACGCGCCGATGCCGCAAGCTCCCCGACCGAAGAAACGTCGCACAACTTGCGCGTGTTCATGTCGATCATCGCCCACTCCGAACGCACGTATCCTGCCACCTCGCCATTACAGTATATCGCAAAATTGCGGTACGACAACAGCTTGCTTGCCGACTCTACCCACGACTTAACGGTATAATTATCGTTGACCATGGGATATCGCCGCATCTCGACGGCAAGCCGCACAAGCACCCATCCTCGCCCTTCGGGGGCAAACCGCGCATACCCGACGTTCATCAAGTTGGCATGTTCGGTGGCTACGCGTATCAGCCTGTTCACAAGCAACGGCAGCGGCATCAGGCTCTCGGCGTTGCACTCTCCGGCGGCAAGGAAAAACTCGTGCGAATATACGCCGTTTTCCTCCGTTATTCGTCTTTCAAGCATCGTTCGATTTCTTCTTTGCGCCGTGCGCGTTCCTCGATGTACATTGTCACATACTCCTCGGGCGACTTTGTTACGGCCACGCGTCCGCTACGCACAAACTGGCGAATGTCGTAACGCTTCAGCTCCTCAAACAATGCCGTCGTCTCGTCGTCGTGCCCGGTCTTTTCTATCACGGTATATTCCCGCGTGATTTCAAGTATCCTCGCATTATGATGGCGTATGATCGACTCAAGATTCTTTTCTTCGAGCAGTTCCACCGTAGGAACCTTGTAAAGAGCCACCTCTTGATACACGATCTCGTCGTCGTGGTAATAGAACGACTTAAGGACATCGATACGCTTCTCTATCTGCCGCACGAGCTTCGATATGGTTTCTTCGTCGGCATATGCCGTGATGGTAAACTTGTGCACACCGGCAATAGATGAAGGCGACACCGACAGCGATTCTATGTTGAGTTTCCGGCGAGTAAAAATAATAGATATCTGGTTGAGCAATCCGACACGGTTTTCTGAAAACACAGTTACCGTAAACAGCTCCTTCTTATTGTTATATTCCATGTCTATACGCGTTACATACAGTGTCTCTATTTTTCATATCTCTCATCCTTGTTGAGCAGAATGGTGCTGATGGGCGAGCCGGCCGGGGTCATCGGGTAAACAAGTTCCTCGGGGTCGATGTTCACATTAAGCACATATGCGCCGTCATGAGCAAGCATCCGCTCTATGGCGCCGTCAAGCTCGTCGAGCGTCTCCACATCCTCGGCAGGAATGCCATAAGAGTTGGCAATCATCACAAAATTAGGATTCACGAGCTCGGTCTCCGAGAAGCGACGGTCATAGAAGAGTTCCTGCCACTGGCGCACCATGCCAAGGAAGTTATTGTTAAGCAGTATAATCTTAACGGCCACCCCGTATTGCAATATCACGCCAAGCTCTTCCATGGTCATCTGTATGCCGCCGTCGCCGGTAAAGAAGCATACCGTGCGGTCGGGCGCGCCTATTTTGGCACCGATGGCAGCGGGCAAGCCAAACCCCATGGTTCCCAAGCCGCCCGACGTTATGATGCTGCGAGGTGCTGTATATTTGAAATACCGCGCCGAAAGCATCTGGTTTTGCCCAACGTCGGTCACAAGCACCGCCCCATATCCGGCAGCCTCCGACACCTTACGCGCCACGCAACCCATGTTGATGCGCGACTTGTCGTTCAATTCGGGGTTTATCACCTTTTCGGTTTCTATTTTCCAAGCCTTGTCAAAGCTGCCGAGCCATTCATCATGCCGGGCAGGCGACACCTTATCTACGAGCCTTGCAAGCACTTCACGGGCATCGCCGTGTATAGTGGCATCGGGTGTTATTATCTTGCCAAATTCCGATGAATCTATGTCGATATGCACAATCTTAGCTTGAGAGGCAAAATGCGCGGGGTCTCCGGTCACACGGTCGTCAAACCTCAAGCCCACGGCAACAAGCAAGTCACACTCGCCTATCGCCACGTTGGCAGCTACATTGCCATGCATGCCCACAAGTCCCTTGAACATGTGCGAGTCGGTGGCAATGGTTGACAGTCCGAGCAACGTAGTCGTAACAGGCACCTGCGCCTTCTCGGCCAATGCGAGCAATTCTTTCTCTCCACGGGCTATTTCCACGCCGTGTCCCGATATAATCAACGGTCGCCGGGCTTTGTCGATCATCGCGGCCACACGTTCCACGTCGGCATCGTTTATGACGGGATTAGGCTCATAGGTGCGCACGAAATGGCACTTCTTGTAACCGCGCCATTCCATCATGGCAACCTGGGCATTCTTGGCAAAGTCAAGGACGACAGGGCCGGGACGGCCGGTCGAAGCGATATAAAACGCACGTGCCACGGCCCATCGCAAGTCTTCCACATTGCGAATCTGGTAGCTCCACTTGGTCACCGGCTGCGTAATGCCTATGACATCGGTTTCCTGAAAAGCGTCCGACCCGAGCAGCTCGCTGCCCACCTGTCCGGTAATGACCACAAGCGGCGTACTGTCCATCATTGCATCGCTCAAGCCGGTTATGACATTGGTAGCGGCAGGCCCCGATGTCACTATAACCACGCCGGTGCGTCCCGACACTCGGGCATACCCTTGAGCGGCATGCGTGGCACCCTGCTCGTGGCGCACAAGTATGTGCCGCAGCCTGTCTTTATAGTCATACAAGCGGTCAAATACCGGAATAATAGCTCCACCCGGATAACCGAATATCGTATCAACGCCCTCGGCCAACAGCGAGCGAATCAACGCCTCGGCACCTGAAATCATTTCACTCATAATATTTTTTATATATCGTTTACTTCAAAAACACTTCATTCGCGCACTCCACCGCGGTCGGCAGATGTCACCATCGAGGCATATGCCTGCAATGCCTTAGACACCACGCGCT
Source organism: uncultured Muribaculaceae bacterium (assembly GCA_944321905.1). Lineage (GTDB taxonomy): Bacteria > Bacteroidota > Bacteroidia > Bacteroidales > Muribaculaceae > Avimuribaculum. The sequence goes on from CALUNI010000040.1 coordinate 5,495, forward strand.
TCCTTTTTGTGGGCTTGAACGCATCTTTCCCTTTAGCTTCTTCTGCGGCACGACGCGCGGCCATCTCCTCGTCGCTTATCAGCACATTGATGCTGCGCTCCGGGATATTTATGTCGATTACGTCGCCGTCGCGAAGCAATCCCACGTTGCCGCCCCGGGCGGCCTCGGGCGAAATATGCCCTATCGACAGTCCCGACGTGCCTCCCGAGAAACGTCCGTCGGTGATAAGGGCGCATTCCTTGCCAAGGTGGCGCGACTTGATATACGATGTCGGGTACAGCATCTCTTGCATGCCGGGGCCACCCTTCGGCCCCTCATATATGATTACTACCACGTCGCCTGCCTCTACCTTACCGCCAAGGATGCCATCTACGGCATCTTCTTGCGATTCAAACACCTTTGCAGTTCCCTTGAAGTGGAAAATGCTTTCGTCCACACCTGCCGTCTTTACCACGCAGCCATGTGTGGCAATATTGCCATGCAACACCGCCAACCCGCCGTCCTTGACATACGCGTGTTCAAAATCGCGTATGCAACCCGTGGCACGGTCGGTGTCGAGTTCCTTGTAATAGTTTTCCTGCCCGCCCAGTGTTATCGACCTCACTCCCGCAGGCGCGCTTTTCCATAGCCGGGCAGCATCTTCGTCAAACTTTGCCCCTCCTATGGAATATCGGTCGATGGCTTCTCCAAGAGTCAGACCGTCAACACGACGCAACGACGTGTCAACAAGACCGTTGTCGGCAAGAATGCCCATAATCGACATTATGCCCCCGGCGCGATTCACATCCTCGATGTGATACTTTGAATTTGGTGCAACTTTGCACAACACCGGCGTGCGACGCGACAACGCGTCAATATCGACCATGCTGAAATCGGCCTCGGCCTCGTTGGCCACGGCAAGCAGGTGCAGTACCGTATTGGTACTCCCGCCCATCGCTATGTCGAGAGTCATGGCGTTGAGCATGGCTTGCCTGCTTGCTATGCTACGGGGCAACACGCTCATGTCGCCATCTTCGTAATACCTTTTGCAATTCTCCACAATCTGCTTGGCGGCTCGCTTAAACAGAGAAAGCCTGCCGGCATGAGTGGCAACTATCGTTCCGTTGCCCGGCAAGGCAAGCCCTATGGCCTCGACAAGGCAATTCATGGAATTGGCGGTAAACATTCCCGAACATGAGCCGCAAGTGGGACATGCGCAGTTTTCCACCTCGGCTACCGTGGCATCGTCGATGCTGTCGTCGGCAGCGTCCACCATCACATCGATAAGGTCGAGTGCCCTGCTTCCGAGACGGCCTGCCTCCATAGGCCCGCCCGACACAAAAATCGCCGGTATGTTGAGGCGCATGGCAGCCATAAGCATTCCCGGCGTAATCTTGTCGCAATTGCTTATGCACACCATCGCGTCGGCACAATGAGCATTTACCATGTATTCCACACTGTCGGCAATCAAGTCGCGCGACGGCAACGAATAAAGCATGCCTTGATGCCCCATGGCTATGCCATCGTCGATGGCTATGGTGTTGAACTCTGCCGCAAAGCATCCCAGCTGCTCAATTTCGCGTTTTACTATCTGCCCCACTTCGTGCAAGTGGGCATGTCCCGGCACAAATTGCGTGAACGAATTTACTATGGCTATGATAGGCTTGCCCATCTGCTCGGGTTTCATTCCGTTGGCACGCCACAAAGCCCGTGCGCCGGCCATCCTGCGGCCTTGTGTCGATATGGCACTTCTTAATGGAAAACTCATATTTTCGTCTTTTAGATTATTCATTTTGCAATAATGTCAAAATAAGAAACCTTTCCACCGTCGTCTTGCGTTCGGGAGGAAAGGTTCATATGTGACTTGCTTTTTACAAATGCGTCTTTTGCTACATCAACGCTGCTTCCTCCATCATTGCCCGATAATAATACCCACGACGATTGCCACGACGCTAATCGATAGGACGACGTGCAAAATAATGGATAGCGCGTTAATGACAGAAGCTGTAGTGTTCATGACATCTTTATTCGTTTATGAATGCAAAGTTATGCATGAATATCTAATATTGCAAATTTTTTAAACATAAATAGCTTTTCAAACAACAAATTTCAAGCCTCAAGCCTTATAGTCTAAAAGACGCTCAGACATCCTGTAAAGTTGCAACCAATCCGTGTTGAAAATCACTCATCGGGTAAAACAAATGTAGAAGCCGTACATAACTAAAGCCTGCACCAGAATCCCACGCAGGATTCAAGTGCAGGCTCTTCGTCATTTAATGTGGGGCAGGCAATCGTCCCTGCTCCCACGCCATTATCTAATCAGCCAGTATGCCCATGAAATAATCTCGCACATCGTTCCATTTATAGAATGGGAACGAATCGGTTTTTAAGCGCGGAATGGCAATTTCACGTTCGTTGAGCATAAATTTAACTATGATATCGCCATTGTCCTTCTTGTTGCGGAAAAATATAATCTGCACGTTGCCGGCCATCGGCGAAATCTCATAAGTCGAAAAATACTTGTAGAATTCGCTTGGATCTTCCACCGAATTGTAGCAATCCTCAAGCCCTAACAAGCCGACAAAAGGAATAAGGTTACCGTCGTGACCGAAACGAAGCGTGGCTCCGGTCTTGCCGCTTGCGATTGCAGCGTCGGCCGACTCGACAACGTTCCTCAGCAACGGCTTGGCATTATCCAGCAGCATCCCGTTGCTACCCGGATAGTTGCTGTCGCCCACATAGAAGCGGTAATTGAATGCCTGGTACAAGTCAAAGAGCTCTTGCGGCTCAAACAGGTCGAAAAACGACACTTGCGTCTCGATGTCTTGCATTCCCACGGCAAGCCAGTAGAATCCCCACATGAGAGTGTGAGGGTTGACGTTGCGCACCACCCACAAGCTGTCGCTGAAAAGCGTGCCTACGAGGCGGTCGCCATGAGTGTGTGCCACTTCAAACTTGCGGTATTCCTCCTGCCAAGGCCCGTCAGGGGCGTTAAACGCATTCGACTCGGGGCTGTGATAGTTCATGTAGTTCATGTAGCGGTTGCTGGCCTCGCGGGTGATATTAAGTTGGGGGTTGAGTTCTTTCAATCGCTCGCAAAACGCATCCATGCTCATGGCGCAGCGCATCACTATGGTAGAACGAGCCGAGATGTCAACTTTCCCTTCAAACACTTCGGGAAACGTGTTGAACATGCGCTCGGCTATGCCCCGGTGCTGCCTCACGCCAAGAGGTGCAAGGTCGCCGCCTCGCCCTTCGGCCTCTTCCCACACCTTTTCTATGCGGGCAAGCGCGTCAAGGCCAAGAGGTGTCAACGCTCCGGCTTCCTTGCCGTTGCGCATAAGCTTTAACACCCACAGGTAGTCGTTATCGGCAACGAGATAGCGCGAGCCGTGCCGTCCGTAGTGGCTTATGTAAAACGGTTCGTAATCCTTGGGAGTCTCGGTTTGCTCAACGGTGGTCACCGGATAGGCATAATATACGCCACCCGCCTTATTCAAGTCATCAAAAATCTCCTCTTTCGGTGATTGCGCCAACGCCGCCAACGGCAACAGCAGCAATGCCAGTGTCAACTTGAAAATCTTATTCATAAATATCGTTATGTGTTATGTTAATGACAAATTAACGTGTCGGGACACGGGAACTCGCACATGCCCCCAAATGTCCCGACACTAAGTAAACTAACAAATGTAAAACTAAAACCACAAATTAATAGCCGTCATTCTGAACCAGCGTCGGGTTGTTGGTCAACTCGCTTTCGGGTATCGGGAATAGGTTATATATGTCATCGACATCGCTGCCAAGGCGGTCGCCATTCTTCCAGTCCCAATTGTTGCCCTTGGTGAACTTGTCAAAGCGAATCAAGTCGGTACGGCGAACGCATTCCGAAGCCAATTCGCGCTGACGCTCGTCGAGAATGAAGTCGAGAGTCAACTCTCCGTCGGTAATCTTGCCCGACACGGCATTCGTGCCGTAATCATCCGACATGTATGCACGCATACGCACCTCGTTCACATATCCAAGAGCCTTGTTGCGGTCGCCGCCGACGCGCAATATAGCTTCGGCTGCCATCAAATAGGCATCGGCTGTGCGGAACATAGGCCAGTCGATAGATGTATAAGCTTCGTCGGCCGGATCGTCGTTCTTGTTCACGTTGCGCCACTTTATGTAGCCGTAACCGCAAGTGAACGTGCTGGTCATGGCCAAGTTTGCGTCCCATGTTTCCTTGGTTTGCGGCGTGCCGTCTTCGGCGGTCAATGCCGTCATGAATTGTGCGCGCTTGTCGTTCTTTCCGTTACCCCATGTGTCATTGACGTCAAAAGTAACATCGGCAGGGTCGAAAACATCCACGAGCGTAGTCTTGGCACGCACGTTACCCCATCCGCGAGAACCGACGCCCGTCTGATACAATTCGTCCATCGGGCCGTTGACAAACGCCTTCACATAGAAGTTGGTACCGGCCGAGCTCTGGGCGTGGTCGCCATCTTGCACGAGCGGCCATATTATTTCGCTGCAAGTCTGGTTGTCGGCAAGGAAGATGTGGCGATAGTCTGAAGCAAGCGGATAGTCGCCGCCCAAAATTACCTTCTCGGCATAAGTGAGGCAGTCGTCATAGCGTGCTTCGCCGGTATATACCTCTGCATTGAGGTACAGACGTGCTAACAAGAACCATGCTGCAACCTCATCTACCCGGCCATATTCATTCTGGCGCGACTTCTTGAGCAGCTCGTCGGTGTCGCCGGTCTCGCCAAGTATGGATTTCAATTCTTTCTCGGCATACTCAAACACCTCTTTGCGGGTCTTCTGCACTGGAACATCCTTCACGCCCACAGTCTCGTCGATGATGGGCACGTTGCCATACAGGTCGCACAACATCGAGTAGCAGTAAGCACGGATGAAACGCGCTTCGGCACGATAATTAAGGTAGTCGGCGCTCATTTCGTCCCACACGCCGCGTTCCTGCATCTTTTCGGGAGTGCATTCGCGCAAGAACTCGTTGCAGTAGGCAACCGACATGTACAGGCGTTGGTAGGTCCAGGTTACCACCGAAGTTGTGGCGTTCCAATTGAGGTTAAGGCAGTTGCGCAAGCCGTTTGACGACGAGGGCATCAAGAAGTTGTCGGTGTCAAGCTCTTGCAGGTAAAACAGCAGGCGAGTATATCCCGAGTATCCCTCATTGGCGCCTTCAAGGTCGCCGTCGCCGCCGTCACCGCCCTGCTGGCCGGTCAGTATCAACGAAGCATAGCATTTTGCCAACACGCCCATGTAACCTTCGCGAGAGCTGTAAACTTTTTCCGATACGAGGTTGTTGTCGTCGAGCGGCATCGTGTCGAGGTCGCCGATACAGGAAGTAAGCCCAAGGCAACCTACTATAAACATCAATATATATTTTTTCATCAGTTTCATATCGAATTGCGATTATATTTATGTGTTAGAATGTGAGATTAACGCCAAATGTGTATGCACGCGGGCGAGGATAAACTTCACGGTCGATGCCGTCGGTCAATTCCGGGTCAAGACCCGAATAGCCTGTGATGGTGGCGATATTCGATACCGAGAATGTCAGGCGCAAGCGGCTTGCGTCGTTCCACAAACGGTCGAACGTGTAACCGAGCGTGATATTGTCGAAGCGGAAGAACGAACCGTTCTCAAGCCATATGTCGGAATACAACTGCTGTTGCTGGAAGCCTTTGTCGCGAGTCGAGCGCAAGATGTTGGAGAAGCTGCCTTGGTCGCTGTAAACCGATTGCACATATTGGTCGGCGGCAACGTAATTGTAAACATAGTTGCCAAACGAGCCGTGGCCGCTAAGCGAAAGATCCCAGTTTTTCCACGACAAGCGGGTGTTAAATCCAAGGTAAGACGTGGGAAGTGCGCTCTTGTCGGTGGCATAGCGAGTTTCGGTGCTCGATACCGAGCCGTCGGGCTGCACATACTGGCCCTCAAGCGGCTTGCCGTTTTCGTCATAAGCCTGCTTGCACAGATAGAAGGTGTAAGGACGCTCGCCCACCATGAACACTTGCACATATTTGCCCGTGCCCGAGATAGCACCGGTCTGGACGAAGTTCGACCCTGTGTCAATCATGTTGAGCTTGGTAATCTTCGAGTCGTTCCATGTATAGTTGAAGCCCACCGTCCACTCAAAGTCCTTGGTGCGAACAGGCACGGCGTTGATGGCAAATTCGACACCTTCGTTTTCCATCTTGCCGATGTTGGTTGTCAATACCGAAGAATAGTTGGTACCCGAACTTACGTTAATCGTATTCAGCAAGTCTTTTGTAAATCGCTTGTAATAGTCGATAGAACCGTAGATGCGGTTGTCGAGGAATCCGTAGTCGATACCCACGTTCCACGTGGTGGTTGTTTCCCACTTGATGTCGCTGTCGTAACCGTTGGGACGATAGGTGTTATACCACGTGTCGCCAAACTGGTAGGCCGATTCGGGATAAGACACCGTGAATGTGGTCATGTAGGGATAGTCGTTCAATATATCCTGCTGTCCTGTCACGCCATATCCGAGGCGGAGTTTCAAGTCGGAAAGCACGTCTTGTTCCTTCAAGAAGTCTTCTTGTATCAGGCGCCATGCAAGAGCCACCGACGGGAATATACCCCAACGGTTTTCCTTGGCGAAACGCGAAGACGCGTCACCACGCAACGTGGCAGTAATCAAGTAACGGTCGTCGTAGCTGTAATTTACACGTCCGTAGAACGAGAGCAAGTAGTATTCGGTCTCATAGTGAGTGTCGCTCTGCAACTCGTTGCCCATTGGGTCGTCATACGAAAGGTTATACTTCTTGTAGAAGTTCTGCCATCCGTAACCCACCATTGCCCCGAATGCGTGCTTGTCAGAGAAAGTCTTGTCGTAATTGGCAAATGCGTCGAGCAGCAGGTTGCGCTTGTTTTGCACGCCGCGTTGCATCAAGCCTGTACCATCCTTTTGGTTTTCGGTGTACATGGTGCCTGCAAGTTCCGGCACATCCTTGTTATACTTGCTTTCGAGTACGTCATAACCCAGATTGACGTTCAACTTCAAGTCTTCGAGTCCGTGTATCTTATAGGCAATGGCCGCGCTACCTATCGAGCGAACCACCTTGTTACGTTGGTCGGTAAGCTCAAGCTGTGCAACAGGGTTGTTGGTCTGTATCGCCATCGGCGAGCCGCCGTTGGTCCAGATGAAGTAACCGAGACCCGGGTCGGTAGCTGCCGTGGGGCTGCCGGTCATTACCGGGCGAGTCGGGTCGTAGCGCAAAGCCGCGCCAACCACCGAGTTGTCAACCATCTTGTTGTTTTCATACGACACCTTCACGTTAAGGTTTGCCGTGAGATGGTCGTCGAAGAACGACGGGGCAATGTTACCGCCGAACGACAAACGTTGATAATTGTTAGTTTCGATTATACCGTTTTGGTTGGTGTAACCGAGCGACACGCGGAACGGAGCTTTTATGGGCTTTACCTTACCCGATACCGAAACATTCTGCTCGGTGCCGAATGCCGCACGATATATTTCGTCCTGCCAGTCAGTATTGGCCGAACCAAACGACGGATTAGCGGGAACACCGGTAACAGTCGGGACAAAAGCCTTGAATTCCTCGGCATCAAGCACGTCGAGACGATCGGCTGTGGTACTTACCGAGTAACTGCTCGAATAGTTCACAGCCAGGCGGTCGCTACCCTTCTTGGTGGTAATCACGATTACGCCGTTTGATGCACGGCTACCGTAAATGGCGGTTGCCGAGGCATCTTTCAAGACTGTAAACGTTTCGATATCGTCGGGATTGAGCGAACCGATGATGTTGGACGAACCCTCGATGGCCGAGTTGTCAACAGGCACTCCGTCGATTACTATCAACGGGTCGTTGCTTGCCGACAACGACGCGCCACTGCGGACGCGTATCGTGGCACCCGAACCCGGAGCACCCGAACCGTTTATCACGTTAACGCCGGCTACCTTGCCCACGAGAGCGTCCTGTGCCGTAACGCGGTTGCCTTTATTGAATTCGTCGGGCTTGATTGCAATCCGAACCGGTAGCGTCAGACTTCTTCACGCTGCCATAACCGATTACAACTAGCTCTTCGAGGTTCTGCACATTTTCCCTCATCATTATTCCGCTTTGCAATTCGGCCGAATTGGCAGCGATTTCACGGGTCTCGCAACCCACATAAGAAATGACAAGGATTGAATTCTCATTCGGAACATTCAAGGTAAAACGACCATCGAAGTCGGTGGCCGCACCTGTCGTTGTCCCTTTCACCAATACCGATGCGCCTATCACCGGCTCGCGGTTGCTGTCGATAACAAGGCCGCTAACCGTAGTCTGCGCATAAACGTCGATGCTCAAGATTAGTGCCACGGCAAGAAGCAGCACCTTGAACAAATTAGATTTTAAACATCTCATGAATCAAACAGGTTTATTAAATTATGTTAATGATTTTAGATCCAAATCTCGATGTCGCAAAATTATTAACTCAATATTACAGCTGTATTACACTTTACACGGTATAGTAAACATATAATATTTCTATTTAAATGATTATAAAGCATTTAATAGAACTTTAAACTTATAATTTAGTAAACCAGTGTAACGGTTTAGGGAAGTCGATAAAGTCAATTTTGGTATAAAACAATAGCACTTGTATCACAATGATGTAACAATTTGGCACACCGATTTTTTTTACATATATTTTTATATGTCGGCAAACTATGTTATACAACATTAATTACGATATGCAGTTTCCATGCAATTACACACGTCTGCACATAAAGAAAATCATTGTCGCCCGATAAAATTTTGTTTTTGCAAATACTTAAACCCAAATCGGTCATTAGATTTTATGGCGATTTTTAGGCTTATGTCGAGCAGGTTTTCAAAGTGCAAGCCACAGGCTCGGGCTTTGAAAAGATGCCGGCAGAAACTAAAAAGTGCCATAAAAAGCCATCTCAAAAAACTCTTTGCGGTCTAACGTCCGTTTTAGGTTATTTCTTTTGTGTGCCACGAGAACAGCCCCTCTCCGAGGCTGCACTCGGCTTAGCCGCAAGTGGAGTGAGCGACAATGAACGTAACCTGCGGAATGACAAGCATATACATCAAGCAGCTTCGGAGATGCCGAACTTAAGCTGCCACAATAGTTCGGCATCTCCGAAGCAGTTTCTCATGGGTGTAAGCCACTGCTGTCCGCAAGCTGCGCTTCGCTTGCATGACGGTTAAGCATCGTATGACGGCTCCGCCGCCACCCATTACATTACAAGTCCTTTCAAAATAGATCTCGCAGTCACCTTTATCGGGGTTTACGCCGCCACCTTTCTTTGCATTTCCGCTCGGTTCACAGGTTCTGCACCATCTCAACAAATTTTTCCTTGGGAACCGCAGCACGGTTACGCGCCTTCTGGCGGTAGTTGTAAACCGTCTGTGGCGAATAGTGCAGGAAACTTGCAATCTTGGTACTGTCGTTTATGCCCAGCCTGACAAGGGCATAAATCCTCAATTCGGTATTAAGGCTGTCTTTTTCTTTTGGTATTATTTCATTGCCGGGCTGTAGCAGCTTGTTGAAGTCCTCGATGAAATTAGGAAAAAGCTCAAGGAATATTGCATCAAACTTCTTAAAAAAGTCTTTTAGCACGTCGTCTGTCAAAGGATGCGATACCATCGACTTTATTTCGGCAATTTGTCCACCCTTCAATTTTCGCGACAACGATATGCGAAAACGCTCCATGTCGTCGATGTAATCGGTACAGACCTTGAACAGATAAGCTATGTATGCTTCTTTTATCTTATTAGATTCGCCCAAGTGCTTGTTTGCCAATTTAAGATCCTCGTTCAATGCCGTCAGCTCCTTGTTCTTGGCATCGAGCCACCCACGCATTTCGGTAAGATTCCTGTTGCGGTGCCGCAGTTTCACCATTATCGACGCAAGCACTATGGCCAATATGCCCACTACCACGTCAAATACTATGCCGGTGATGCGCTTCTGACGCTGCACGTGCGCATAGGCATCTATGATTATAGGCATGTATTGCGACACCTGCAGCAGGCGGCTGCGGGCATTTCCCTCGGTGATATCTTCCATGGCACAGGTTATGTAACGGTAAGCCCGCTCAGTGTCGCCTTCCTCGTTAAGCAACAGGGCAAGGTCTTGCAGAGAGGTATAGGTCTTGACACAATTGCGCTTGTCGATTATTGCAGCCATTGTAAAACAATATTTTTCGGCTTCGGCGTCACCAAGTTGGCGATAAACCTCGGCAAGCGTACACCAGTATGTGGCATTGCCTGCGACACCCTCGGGATGCGAATTTCTGAAATCGGTCAAGAGCTGCAACGCGTCGTCATACCGCCCATCGTGCCGTAATATCTCGGCCTTGTTGATTACGTATCCCGACTCGTCGTCCATGTTCACAGCCATTACCGAATCGCGGTAGTTCCGCAACATTTCCTCGTAATACCCGTTTTGCTCCACGTCGCTATACTCCTTATATATCGACAACGTGATGGAGTGCAGCAGGTAATAGTAATAATTGCTGCTTTTCACATATCGGTCGTCGGGAAGGCTGCGCAACACGGCAAGCCCCCTTGCAAAGCGTCCCAGCCCCTTCAGCCCGTCGGCCTCGTTCATCATGGCCGCCGACAGCGAGTCGCGACTGCCCATGCGCCTTGCCACTTCTACCCGTTTCCGGGCATAATACAGAGCCGAGTCGAGCCGGTATTTTCTATATTGATAAAACATTTCCCCAAGTGCATCAAACCGGGCCGAATCGCCGACAGCCCGATCAAGCCTTGCGCGGCTCTCGATGATTGACTGGCGTTTCGCTTCTTCTATATGCTCGTCGCCTGCCACAATGCCGTCAAGAACCGACAGCAGCGAATCGGTATCGAATTGCCGCGCGGCCTGGCACATCGTTCCTTGAATCGACGTGATAACAAGCATGGCAGCAATCAGTATGTTCCTAAACGCTTTCAATGTGCATCGCGAATTCTAAAATTTTCAATAATAAGGGTCACCAACGAGCGAATCGGTGGCATAGTCATAATCGGGATATGCCGCAGTAGTATCGGCTGCCACTGTGTCATAATACCACGCAGGCTCTGCCACGGCAGAATCCATCTCCCAATCGTTATAATCGCCATATGGCGTAGTTTCAACGCTGCTTGAAGCAACAATAGTTATTACTATAACACTTACAAAAATGCCTACAATAGTAATAAAAAACCATCGCCACCCACTGCCTTTCCGCTCGCTGTCTCCTTTCTCCGACGACAGAATTTCCCTTGGCGGTTCCGGCGGACGAGGTGGCTCGGGTGGACGCGGACCGTCGTCAACAACCACATCGACCTCGGTTTCATCATCCAAAGGCAAAGGCACTCGCAATGCCCGGACAAATTCGGCTACCGACTGGTAGCGGTCAACCTTGCGCGGCTGCATGGCACGGGCTATGCAATCGGCGATGCCGTGGCTCATGCATGCCTGCAACTTGTCGTAAGGGGGGAAACCGTTTTCGAGAATCTCCGAGGCTACCGGCGGACGCTCCCCGGTGAGCATGCAATATAGTGTGCCGCCAAGCGCATAAACGTCGAGAGTGGGTTGGAAGCCCTTGCTTTCGTGATAATCAACCTGCTCGATAGGCGAATAGCCCGGAGTACCGCCTCCTATGGTGCTGCTTGTCTCGGCCCGGCCCTCGGTGTCATATTGCTTCGACAGCCCGAAGTCGATCAACGCCACACTGCCGTCAGAGCGCAACATCACGTTGCCCGGCTTCAAGTCTAAGTGCAGCATGCGGTGGCGGTGCATGTAGGAAAGAGCGTCGGCTATCTGCCCGAAGCAGTTCATTGCCTCTACCCCGAACAGTCGTCCCTTGCGCCTTATCAAATCGCTCAAGCTGCCACCGCCGCAATATTCCATCGCATAATATGCCGTGCCGTTGGCTTCAAACACTTCAAGCACCTTGACTATGCCGCGATGCCTCAAATTGCTCAGCTTCACGGCCTCGCCCATAAACTTGCTGCGATAGCGTCCCACAAGTTCCCTGTTGGTCGGGCTTGTGACCGTGCCGTCGCCTGTGCGGTCGTTCAAGTCGCGCATGAAAAACTCCTTCACCGCCACCTTTATTTCGGTCTGTAACTCGCCAAGCGCACCAGTCACCTTAGCCGTGGTCGTGGCAAGGTATGTTATGCCAAACGAGCCTTGGCCAAGTACCGAATCGATGCGATAGTTGTTGCTTTTCCCTCGTAGAACAGTACCCGATGTTAAGGCATTTTTAGTCATGCGTTATGAATAGTTTTCACGTTTTTTTATCCCAAATCGACCATAAAAAGCCATATCAAAAAAACTCTTTGCGGTATAATGACCGTTTTGGGTTTATACATTGCTCACAGGCAACATCGCCACAAATTTGCAAACAATCGCCGAAAAATCAAAATTACGGCTAAAAATTCGTCAAAATTAACCATTCTCTTCCTCCGCAAAATAGCACACAAGTCATGTGGGCGACATGCGACAATGCTCATCCGCCACCTTTTTTCTAACAAGTTTTTTCAAAAACACAAAAAGCCTATGCCGAGCAATACTGCATAAAAACAAAAGGAGATGCACCCGCAACGCATACGGATGCATCTCCCATTTTAAATTATTATTATGAAAACTTGGCTATTACTCGGCAAGTTCCATTACAAGCAGATTGTCGTTCAAATCTACCGTGACATTGTATGTGCCCGTAGCAATCATAAAGCTGCCTTTGCTACCCGGCTCCAACTCGGTTTCAACTACTCCGCCGTCGAGCGTCAATTCTTGGTTTTCGTTGTCACCAAGACCGACAGCACCGATAGTGGTGGTATCCCAGTCGTTGTTAAGCTCGGTGTAGAAACGGAAGTAAGAGTATCCGTCGCCATTGTCGGGCAATGCCAATGTAGCGTTCCACACGTTAGAACCTTCCGAAGTCTCGGTCAATGCTCCCTGAGTGCTTTCGGGAGTAAGAGACCAACCGTTGATGTTGCCCACCATGAACAAGCCAGTGGGAGCTTCAACTTCCTCGCCTGCACCCGGATCTTCATAAGTGTCTTCATATGCGCCGGCATACTCAAAGCGAGCGGTCATGTTGGTCAAGTCAACGGTACAGTTATAAGTACCCTCGGCATCGGCAGGGAATATCCAGCTACCCTTGCCCTCGACAAGCGTGGTTTCAAACACGCCGTCGGTTACGGTGATATTCACACCGGCATCGTCAACCTGCGAACCGATGCTGTTGGTGTCCCAGTTGCCAAGTTCCTTATAGAAGCGGAACTGACCACCTGCCGGAATGCCAAGCCGACCTGTAAACACATTATTGCCCTCGGTGTCGCGGAGGAAGTAACCCGACGTGTTGATATCCCAACCGTTGATAGAGCCTACCACATAAAGCCGCGGATATTCGCCCGGATAGGGAGTTACTTTGAAATTGTAAACGTCGCCCACCACCATCACCATTTCGGGGTCGTCGTTAAGCTCGCACCTTATGCGCAGATATACGGGGGTTTCTGAAACATCTTCCACCGAAGGCATGAACTCAAGCACAGCCTCGTTGAGTTCGCCTTGCGTAACGGCATAAGTGGTAGCCGACGTCACTGCCACCGATGCGGTAGTAGAAAACTCGGCAACATTTGAAATCTCAATGCGGTAAGACTTGGCAACGTTCAAGTTATACGTAGGTGCCTCCCACGACAGGGTGAACACCGTCTCCGAGGCCTTGGCCTTTTCAAGCGTCATAGACTGGGGTATCCCGCCCTCCACGCTGCTGCTGCCGTTGGATGTCTGTGAAAGCACCGGCTCGGTATCGTCGTTACATGCGGCAAAGCCAAGAGCCACCGCAAGCAACATAAATATGTTAAAAATCTTTGTTTTCATACGAAAAGTATTCATCAAAATTTAGTGAATTAATATCCCGGATTTTGCTCAAACTCGGGTTGAGCCGCAATCACATTCGACGGAATCGGGAACAAGTCCATGGTAGATGCGATAGTCGCACCGTTAACTTCATTGCCCTTCCACGACCAGTTGTAGGCACTACCCGAGAACTTGCCGTGGCGCACGAGGTCGCTGCGGCGGGTAAGCTCCCAGTACATTTCGCGGCAACGCTCGTCAAGGATGTTGTCGGCAGTCATGTCGTTGGCAGTCCAAGAGGTTTCACCGGCGCGCTGGCGCACGTAGTTCACATAATTGAGCGCATTGTTGGCATCGCCTGCTTTGCCCATGATATAAGACTCGGCATACATCAAGTAAACGTCGGCCAAACGCAGCAACGGAAGGTCGGTGTCGGGGAAGTTGTCGGCACGGGCGGGCGTAGTCCCTGTCGGGTCATAAATGCCGCCGTTTGCGCTGCTCCAGTTCTTGGTGTTGTCGGTCTTGTTCCATTCACTCGGGTCGGCGACATTGCCCTTGAGCAGGTTGGTGAACTTAACCACACCAAAGCCGTCGGTGAATGTCGAGAAATTGGTATTCTCCTTATTGAAACCTTGCTGATCCTTGCACCACATTACCCAACGCAAGTCGTTGCTGCTCTGGAACTTGTCGGCAAACTGCTCGGTTGCGTGCATACAGCCCCATTGTGCCGACATGCCATAGTCGGTTGCAGTCATGATTGCGTTGTTGAGATCCCACGTCAAGTTAGAAATGCCTGCTGCGCACAGGAACATCGTGCCGCCATAAGGCTGGATGTTGGTCTTGTCGTAAGGGATACCCCAAAGTATCTCGTTCACGCCGCCACCACCGGGCATATACTCGTCGTTGTCGGCGCAGAAGAGGTACATGTAGGTCGGTACAAGACCCGTGTTACGGAAACCTTCGCCTTGGTGACGGGCGATGATGTTGGCACAGTGTTGAGAACACAAGTCATAGGCCGGAGTGCCTGTGTAAACCTCGGCATTGAGGTAAACGCGGGCAAGGAGAGCTTCAACGCCATCTTTCCCTACGCGGCCATATATAGGTGTCGAGTCGGGGAATGCGGCAACAAGTTCTTCGAGCTCGCCAACGAGCCAATCATACAATTCCTGACGGGTGAGCTGAACGGGAGAAGTACCTGCGGGCGAAGTCTCGTCGATAAAGCTTGCGTTTCCAAACAGGTCAAGAGCCCAGTAGTAGCTCATGGCACGCAACGCGCGGGCTTCGAGCTTGTACTGGTCGATGGTAGCCTGCAACTCGGCATCGGGCGAGATGCCGTATGTGCCAAGGTCGTTGACAAGGCGCAAGAAGTCGTTGCAGATGGCGATGTGGACATACAGACGGCTGTAAGTACCGAAAATGTTCACGTTGCCGTTACCCCAAGTATTTGTGTTCAAGTCGATTACACCGGCATCGGGCCAAATCCATTTCGACTCGTCGGTGGTGAACTCTTGCAACATATACAATGCACGAGTGTATTGGCTCGTACCGCCGTCGAGACCCGAGATATCGCTCGAGCCGTCGGGACCGGTCTGACCCGAAACCGCCATGCCGGAATAGCACTTCATCATTACCTGCATGATGTATTCCGACGGGTTCTCGGCAAATTTATCGGCTGTCAACGAGTTGGGGTCGTTGGGCAGCAAGTCCAAGTCGCCCACGCACGACGACATGCCCAATGCAAGTGAAACGCCAAGGACCGAAAATATTTTACTTATAGATTTCATAAAAAGATTTCTGTTTTTTAATTAAACGCTTACTGTTTAGCATTAGAATGTCGCTACGACACCGAGGTTAAACGTGATAGGACGCGGATAAACGTTGTTGTCGATACCGCCGAAAACTTCGGGGTCAAGACCCTTGTACTTGGTAATCACGAACGGGTTTTGCACAGCACCATACAGGCGCAGGCGCAACTGATCCTTCAGCAGCGAAGGCCAGGTATAGCCCACGGTGATGTTCTCGCAGCGCAAGAAGCTACCGTTGCGCAACCAGTAGTCGCTCATATACAAGTTGTTGGTGGTCTTAGAGCCA
The DNA here is from genome assembly GCA_944321905.1 of uncultured Muribaculaceae bacterium. Lineage (GTDB taxonomy): Bacteria > Bacteroidota > Bacteroidia > Bacteroidales > Muribaculaceae > Avimuribaculum. The sequence goes on from CALUNI010000040.1 coordinate 21,410, forward strand.
TCAAAGTAGAAGTCGCTGTCGATAAGGTTGCTCAAACCTGCATTTTGATAAGTGCGGTTGAGAACCGAACGCTCGGCGTGAACGTTGGCATATACATAGTTGCCAATGCTTGCACGCAAGTTGAAACCGAAGTCCCAGTTCTTGTAGTTGAAAGTAGAACCAAATGTCATTGTCACCTTCGGGTCGGGACTCTTGTTGATAACCTTATCGTCGTCGTCGATGTCGCCATCGTTGTCTTGGTCAACAAATACGCCTTCGAGCGGGTTGCCGTTAGCGTCATACACTTGTTCGTAAAGGAAGAACGAGCTTGCGGGATGACCCACTGCGTGTACTTGCACGGTGTTACCCGTACCACCCGATATGCCACCGGTGGTCACGTAAGAACCATCGTTGTTGAGCTTGGTAATCTCGTTGCGGTTCCATGCCACGTTGTAGCTTAGCGTCCAGGTGAAGTCCTTTGTTACAATCGGGCGGGCGGTGATGCCGAATTCCACGCCGAGGTTTTCAAGCGAGCCGATGTTCTGGTTGAGCATGT
>CALUNI010000041.1 GCA_944321905.1 uncultured Muribaculaceae bacterium
TGCGGTTGCAAAGGTACTGCCGTTTTGCCCCTCATTCCAAATTTTTTCCCAACTTTTTTACAAAAAATTTTACACCCACCACACAAACTGCTGTGAAACAAATATATACTACAAAGTCCTTTTTTTATTGTTTTTCCCGGTTTGAGACAAAACAGACATCATTACGTACTTTTTCCACAAAAATGCCACAACTTTTTTTAACACAAAGCCATTCACAATATAGCACGCCGCGTAATTATATTGCCTAAGCCATACAAAAAAGTACCCCCCACTATACCATCATTGCAACAGAGCTATGGCACTTTTATCATCGAAGTAATAATTGCATTTTACTTTAGTATTTCTCGGTCATATCCTCGACCAACCGAGAAACTGCCACCTCATCGACACCATATTCTTTCGCAAATTTCAAATAACACCGATGCATATCGGCGCAAGCAAAACCAAAATAAAAACTCGTTTCATCATTCTTTACGTTTTAAATATAATTTTATACCAGGTTCAAATTTAAATTCAATACGTTCATAACCCTTTTGCTCTAATACAATGACTTCTCCAATCGACGAATATGGCAATTTTAAACGTCCATTTTCTCCCTTTTTAATGGAGCCAAAGATTCCTTCTATTGTATTCTTGCCTTCATCAGCCTTTTTGTGCATAAAAAATACGTCTATATAAGGACTCTTTGGCGCATACGGCACGCCAAACTCATCATACAACAACGCATAGCAACCGTTCTCGAGCAAATCGGAATTCTTCAGCCACTTCTCTGCCATTGTGGTATCTATTTTGGTACCTTGCCCATTACGGTAACATGTTGCCAACTTGCGCATCATTTCAAGGCGCATATCATTGCCAAGTTCATCGTTTGCCGCAGTACGACTTATGTATCGAAACGCTTGGTCATAGTCACGTGCCACTACTTCACCCTCGTAATACCATTTGCCCAACCAATACTGAGCATCGCCGTATATATCTGACATAGCGCACCGCTTGTAATAAAATATCGCCATGCCTATGTCTCCGCCGATAAATACCATAAATCACAATTCCGCAAAATTAAATGCGCTCTTTTGTGTTTTACAGCACATTCTCAACGCATTGTGGCTGCAACATTTGTTACAAACACTGCAAAAATTGTTGCATTTAACTAAAATTGCAGCAGATGAAACATATTTGTTACATCGTCCACCCAAGGGTACTTAATTTTGCAGCAAACAAAAACAAAAACGATATGCATAAACCTAACAATTACAAAAATGACATTACGGCACGAGACTTACTGAGAATCTTGCCGCACAAAGCAAGAGAGTTGATATGACCCTCGCAGTAATATGGGTACATAAATGCACATATTATACCTTGACAATTCTTATAGAGGATTTATAGTTTACCAATCTTAACAACCAAAACCATTTAACGATGAAAAATAAAATTGCAATGCTTTGCGCCACGTTCCTGCTTTGGTCGGGATGCTTATGGGCGCAGACCACTTTAAAAGTGAGTGGAACAGTTGTCTCAAAGAGCGACAACCTTCCCATCATAGGCGCGACGGTAGTGGAAACCGACAAAACTACCAACGGTGCTGCAACCGATATCGACGGCAACTTCTATCTGACCGTACCCGAAGGTTCGACCATTACGGTTTCCTATATAGGCTACAAAAGTGTCACGATGCCCGCGCAATCGTCGATGCAAGTAATCCTTGAAGAGAACAACGAACTGCTCGACGAGGTAGTGGTAACCGGCTATACAACCCAACGCAAGGCCGACTTGACCGGCTCGGTTGCCGTGGTCAATACCGAAGACTTGAAAACGACAGCCGACCACGACCCGATGCGGGCGTTGCAAGGCAAGGTACCCGGCATGACCATCACGGCAACCGGTTCTCCAAGCGGAGTCGGCACAGTGCGCATTCGCGGTATCGGTTCATTCAATTCTTCACAAGACCCATTATATATCGTTGACGGCGTACCTACTACACGTGCCTTGAATTCGTTGAACGCCAACGACATCGAGAGCATGCAAGTGCTGAAAGACGCAGCATCGGCATCAATCTATGGATCTCGCGCATCAAACGGCGTAATCATCATCACCACCAAACGTGGCAAAAAAGGAGACAAAGTTAAGGTTGATTTTTCGGCAAACTTGACGGCTTCGTTTTACAGCGGACAATCGAAGATGAAGTTGCTCAACAGCACCGGATATGCCACGGCCATGGCTCAAGCCGCGCTCAATGACGGTCTCGACCCGGTGGCATACGCAAGCAACTACGGACTCGACCTTAATGCAGCCGGAGGAACACCCATAACCGTGTGGAACCCTGCCACAAGCCAATATATGAATTACTCGGTGGGCGGATTGTATGACGGTTATATCAATGCCAACCGCACGATGCGATATTCCGACACCGACTGGCTCGATGCCATATCGCGCACAGGCTTTTCACAGAGCTATGACCTCTCGGTTTCGCACGCCAACGACAAGCACTCCACCATGTTCTCTCTCGGGTACAAGAAAAGCAACGGTATCATTAAATATACCGACTTCCAGAACATCTCGGCACGCATGAACTCGTCATACAACATTGCCGACTGGATATCGGTTGGCGAAAACTTCACGGTGACCTATTCAAGCCAAGTGGACGTGGCTCCGATGGAAAACGCGCTTAAAATGGCTCCGATAGTGCCGGTATATGAGGAAGATGGCAAAACATTCTCGGGCCCGGTAGGCAGCATGAGCGACCGCCAGAACCCGCTGCGCGAAGCATACGACAACCGCGACAACAGCTTGAACTTCTGGCGTATGTTTGGCAACGCATACGTTGATCTGAAGCCGTTCAAGGGTTTTACGTTCCGCTCAAACTTCGGCCTCGACTATTACAGCTCGTTCATCAATGCCATGACGCACACCTTCCACTCCGACATAGTGAACAACGACATTGCCAAGACGACCCTCTCTCATAACAATGAAGTCAACTGGACCTGGTCAAACACCATCAACTATAACTTCAAGATTGCCGACCGCCACGACTTCAACGTGCTGCTTGGTGCCGAACTTAACAAGCAGACGATGGTTGACTTCTCGGCCTATTCCGAGGAGTATGCACTTGAGACTCCCGACTATATGTGGCCCAACGCCGCTACCGGCACCATGAGCAACACCGGCGCAAAGGTGGGCTACCGCCTGGCATCGTTCTTTGGCAAGATCGACTATAACTGGGACGACTTGATACTGGCATCGTTCACTATACGTCGCGACGGATCTTCACGTTTCGGACGCGACAACCGTTGGGGTACTTTTCCGGCAGCCACTGTTGGTTTCCGCATCTCAAAGCTTATAGAGCGAAATTGGCTTACCGACTGGAAAATCCGAGCCTCGTGGGGACGTACCGGCAACCAAGCTATCGACAACAACGCACAATTCGGACTCTATGTTCCCGATTACGGTCTTGACCGCGTCACTTCCACTGCCTACGACCTCTACTTGCAAGGCTCCGGATTATTCCCTTCGGGATACCGTGCCACTCAATTGGCCAACCCCGATTTGAAATGGGAATCGGCCGAGCAGTTTAACGTGGGTACAGATTTCATGCTTTTCCAAGGTTCGCTCTACGGTTCAATCGATGGCTACGTGAAAGACGTGGACGACATGCTCATCAACCCGGCCTACATAGGCGCACTCGGCGAGGGTGGCGCATCGTGGCTCAACGGCCCGTCGCTACGCAACTGGGGTATGGAGTTCCAAGTCGGATACCGCAAAGACTTTGCCAACGGGCTTGGCATAGACATCTCGGCCAATGCCGACTTCTTCCGCAACCGCGTCACCTATTTGCCATCATACACAACCGGGTCATACGCCCACACTACCAGCGAAAACCTCGTGCAAGCACGTGTGCCATACGGCTCATTGGTTGGCTACGTTGTAACAGGCATTTTCCAGAACCAGGCAGAAGTCGATGCTTCGGGACAGGCCAATGCTCGCGTGGGTGGCTTGAAATATGCCGACCTCGACCACAGCGGCTCAATCAACGATGCCGACCAGACGTGGATTTACAACCCCGTGCCAATGTTCTCTTACGGCTTGAACATAGCTCTCAGATACAAAAACTTCGATTTGAGCATGTTCTGGCAGGGCGTATGCGACAAGGACGTTTATAACAACCAAAAGTTCCAGACCGACTTCTGGGCAGTAAACGACCCTGGGTCGAACAAAGGTGAGCGCGTGCTTGAAGCCTGGACCACGGCAAACACCGATTCTTCGATACCGGCACTCAGCACCATGAACACAGCCGACGAAGGCCGCGCGTCAAGCTACTTTGTGGAAAACGGCTCATACTTGAAACTGCGCAACCTGCAAATAGGCTACTCGCTGCCACAAAGCCTGCTGGCAAAGATGAAGATGACAAACGCCCGTGTTTACGTGTCGGGGCAAAACCTGCTTACCATAAAAAGTAAAAGCCTCACATGCACCGACCCTGAAAATCCCGATTGGAACTACCCATTGGCTACTTCATTGTCGTTTGGCGTACAAATCGGTTTCTAATTCACATCAATCATCTATATTCAAATACTCCACATAAATTGACAATAACGATATGAAAAAGATATATGCATTAATGGCCTGGTTCTTGGCTTGCATGGCTCTAACCGGCTGTAACGATTTCCTTGACTATAATCCCACGGCTGTAATCGATGAAGAAGAAGCCTTCAAGCACCCCGAAGAGATGGTGACTGCGGCATATGCCATGCTTGGCGACTGCTGGTACACATATCCGTTCAACCTGTTCCCTTATGGCGACGTAACTTCCGACGATTGCTTGAAAGGCGGATCGGGAACCGGCGATACTAATTACCACCACCTTGAAATCTGGTCGTCACTGTCGTCGCGCAACCCCGACCACATGGACGAATTGTGGTATCGCCTGTATTGTGCCATCTCTCGCTGTAACCGCGCACTCGTATCGCTCGAACAAAACGGCGAGGCCGAACTTGGTGCCGATGTCACAGAGCAGCGAGAGGCCGAAGTGCGCTTTCTGCGTGCGCATTTCTACTACAAGTTGGCTACGCTATGGTACCGTGTACCCTGGATCGACGAAGTGGTATATGCCAACAACACCGTCGAACAGACCTCAAACACCGAATTTACACACGAAGAACTGATGGGCAAAATAATAGACGACTTCAAGTTTGCATTCGACGTGTTACCCGATGAGCAAGAAGATGGTGGGCGGGTCAACCGCATTGCCGCTGCAGCCTACTTGGCAAAATGCTACTTAGACTTGGCTTGGGGCGACGGCTACGAAGCCACCACCGGCGTTGACCACATCAACCAGCAATATATGCAACAAGTACTTAAATATACCGATGTGGTTGCCAACTCGCAATATGGCTACCTTGAAGACTTCGGCGACATTTTCCTGCCTGAATACAAAAACAGCAAGGAATCGGTGTTTGCAGTACAAACGTCTCTTTACACCGACGACAGAACCAAATACGGTCGTGCCAACTGGTCGATCATGCTTAACGGCGCATGGGGCATCTGGACTATGGGTTGGGATGTCCACAAGCCATCGCAAAACCTTGTCAATGCCTTCAAGACCGAAAACGGGCTTCCGATGTTCGACACGTTCAACGACGAAATAGATTACCCTATCAACGGCCAACCTACCACCCAAAAGTGGGATCCGCGCTTGTTCCACACCGTGGGTATGCCCACGTTCCCCTACAAGTATGAGGAGGAATACACATTGACACTGCTTAATGCCCGCACTCCCAATGTATATGGCTACTACAACTCGATGAAAGAAGTGCCTCAACGGTCGAAAGGCGAGTCTTACCACGACTCTTGGCAGGAATTTGCCACAGCCGACTATGTGTTCCGCTATAGCGACGTAATGCTGATGCGTGCCGAGGCCATGATTGAGACCGGCGACCTTGCAGGAGCCCGTACCATCATCAACGACATTCGCCGCCGCGCAGGCAACTCCATCGCCAAGCACATAAGTTATGCCGCCGACCAGTGCGAAATTGCCGAATACCCGCAATCGCCATATTTCGACAGCAAGGAGAACGCTCGCCGGTGCCTGCGATGGGAACGCCGACTGGAGATGGCAATGGAAAATGGCCGGTACTTCGACTTGCGCCGTTGGGGAATAGCCTCTGAGACGTTGACCGCTTTCTTTGCAAGTGAGCAAAAAGATGTGTATTATTGCGTAGATAAAAACGGTGTGCCATTGGAGTATGCCCCGGTTGACAGCAACGGCAACGTGGTTCCGCAAACCTATGCTACCTACTACAAGGACGCATATTACACGACCGACAAGAACGAGTATTTCCCGATACCTTACAACCAAATGTTCTATATTCCCGGCCTTTACACTCAGAACAGGAATTACGAATAATAAAAACCAAATTTGCTAATTAACTTATACCGTAACATTAGATTATGAAAACAACGATAATAAACATAGCCCGCTCTATTGGCGTGGCGGCTTTCTTGGGGATGACATCGGCTATCGCAATGGTAGCTGCAAATCCTACCTACAACGTGCGACACTTGGCAAGCGAACAAAACATAATCTCTGTGAAAAACACGTCTAACTACCTGTTGCTGCCCATACAGGATAACGCGCCCGAAGCGCGCGTTATCACTGTAACAGCCGACAATATGCCGGTGGGCGTGGCTGCCAACGTGCGTTTGGCTCGTGAACACGTGGATTACTATGTGCCTTACGACCTATCGGCTTATAAGGGTGGCGACGTGCAAGTGCAAGTACTTGGGTTGCCGGCAGAGGCACGATGCTGGAAAGAGATGAAACTTTCCGACACTTTCGACACCTCCAACCGCGAGAAGCAGTTTCGCCCCGTGTACCACCACACGCCGCTCTATGGTTGGATGAACGACCCCAACGGTATGTTCTACAAAGATGGCACTTACCACCTCTACTTCCAGTTCAACCCTTACGGGTCAACGTGGGGCAACCTCAGTTGGGGGCATTCCACCTCTACCGATCTGGTACATTGGAATTATGAAGGCGCGCCTGTCATGCCCGATGCCTACGGCATGATATTCAGTGGCTCGGCTGTGGTTGACCATTACAACACTGCCGGTTTCGGCGAGGGTGCCGTGGTGGCATTCTACACGTCGGCCAAACCGTCGCCTTGGGGCGACAGCCAGTCGCAGAGCATGGCATACAGCACCGATGGCGGCAAGACGTTCACAAAGTATGAAGGCAACCCCGTGCTGACTTCCGACAAGCGCGACTTCCGCGACCCGAAGGTGTTCTGGTATGCACCGGGCAAGCACTGGGTGATGATACTTGCGGCCGGGCAGGAGATGGAAATCTACTCGTCACGCAACTTGAAGGAGTGGAAAAAGGAAAGCAGCTTTGGCGCAAAACAAGGTGCACACGGCGGCGTGTGGGAATGCCCCGACTTGATAGAATTGCCGGTGGAAGGCACCGATGAAACCCGTTGGGTGCTGATATGCAACATAAACCCCGGTGGCCCGTTCGGCGGCAACGCTGCGCAATACTTCGTGGGGAGATTCGACGGGAAGAAATTCGTGAACGAGTCACCCACCGAGACCAAGTGGATGGACTGGGGCAAGGATCATTATGCCACTGTTACGTTCAACAACGCCCCCGACGGTCGCGTGATTGCCCTGGGATGGATGAGCAACTGGCAATACCAGACCGTGCTGCCCACGCTGCAATACCGTGGAGCCAACACCATTGCCCGCGACTTGTCGCTCTACCGCAACGAGGATGGCGAACTGCTTATGCGCTGCGCCCCATCTCCCGAAATCGAAGCCGCCCGCATCGAAACCCGCGAAATACCGTCGTTTAGAGTAAAAGACAGCTATGAGATATCGTCGTTGCTCGACGACAACGAGGGCGCATACGAAATCGAGATGCAATTGAAGAATTCGGGTTCGTCGCGCATCATTATTACATTGTCCAACGACAAGGGCGAAAAGGTACACATGCACTACGACACGGCCCGCAAGCAATTTGTCATGGAACGCAGCGAAAGTGGACAAACCGATTTCAGCCGTGACTTCCCGGCTATGACTGTAGCCCCGGTTGATGACACCGACAATATCACTCTGCGCCTTTTCGTTGACCGTTCAAGCATCGAGGCTTTCGGCGACGGCGGCAAGTTTGTGATGACCAACCGCGTTTTCCCATCGGCCCCCTACAACTGTCTTACCTTTGAGACATGGCGCGGTAATTTCAAAGTAAAATCTATGAAGGTACATAAGCTCAAATAACGCACAATTAGTTATGGCATCAAAATATATAAGACTCCTGCCGGTCATGCTCTGTTTCTTTGCCATGGGGTTTGTTGACTTGGTAGGTATAGCTTCAAATTATGTCAAGGCCGACTTAGACTTGAGCGATGCCGAGGCCAACATTTTCCCGTCGCTCGTGTTCTTCTGGTTTCTAATCTTCAGCGTTCCCACCGGGATGCTAATGAACCGCATAGGCCGCAAGCGCACTGTGCTTGCAAGCTTGGTCGTGACGGCAATCTCGCTGCTGCTGCCAGTCTTTGGCGACAGCTATGGAATGATGCTTTGCTCGTTTTCCCTTTTAGGCATAGGCAACGCCTTGATGCAAACGTCGCTCAACCCGTTGATGAGCAGCATCGTGAGCGGGGATCGGCTGGCAAGTTCTCTGACCTTCGGCCAGTTTGTCAAAGCCATAGCCTCGTTCCTTGCGCCCTACATAGCCATGTGGGGAGCTACGCAAGCCATACCCACCTTCGGGCTTGAATGGCGCGTGCTGTTTCCCATTTACATGGTTATCGCCGTGATAGCCATCCTGTGGCTTGGTGCTACGCCCATCGAGGAGGAGCAACCCGACAAGGCATCGGGGTTCGGCAGCTGTTTCCGTATGCTTGGCCGCCCGTTCATCTTGCTTTGCTTCCTTGGCATAATGTGCCACGTGGGCATCGACGTGGGTACTAACACCACTGCGCCCAAGTTGCTCATGGAACGGCTTGGCATGACGCTCGACGAAGCATCCTGGGCCACAAGTCTGTATTTCATCTTTCGCACCATGGGCTGCCTCTCCGGCACATTCATCCTTAGTCGGTTCAGCTCGCGCGGATTCCTCGGGCTTAGCGTAGCGATGATGCTCGTTGCCATGATTGGGCTATTTGTGTCTGATGTGCCATTCGTTATCTACGCCTGCATTGCCCTCATAGGTTTCGGCAACTCCAATGTATTTTCAATAGTATTCGCACAAGCCCTGCTTGCCGAACCCGACAAGAAAAACGAAGTGTCGGGACTAATGATAATGGGCTTGTTTGGCGGCACGGTATTCCCTTTGCTTATGGGCTTTGCAAGTGACGCAATCGGGCAAAGCGGTGCTGTTGCCGTGATGACCGTGGGCGTAGCATACCTGATATTCTATACACTCAAACTCAAAACGACAATAAACGATAAACATTAACAATTTTCTTAACATAAACAAATTATGAACAACATAGTAGTGGGAATGGGCGAGGCACTGTGGGACGTGCTGCCCGAAGGTAAGAAATTAGGTGGCGCACCTGCCAATTTTGCTTATCACGTGTCACAATTCGGCATAGACAGCTGCGTGGTCAGTGCCGTGGGCGAAGACAAACTTGGCACTGAGATTTTAGACAATTTCAAGGAAAAGGGGCTTAAAGCAATGGTTGAGACCGTACCTTACCCGACCGGTACGGTGCAAGTGACACTCGACGATGCGGGCGTACCGTGCTACGATATAAAAGAGGGCGTGGCATGGGACAATATTCCATACACAATGTCGCTCGACGAACTGGCTCGACGCACCCGTGCCGTGTGCTTCGGCTCGCTGGCACAGCGCAGCGTGGTGTCACGCGAGACCATCAACCGCTTCCTCGACGTAATGCCCAATGGCGAAGATCAATTGAAAATATTCGACATAAACTTACGTCAAAATTTCTATACCAAGGAAGTGCTGTGCCAGTCGATGCGCAAGTGCAACATATTGAAGATAAATGACGAGGAACTTGTGACCATAAGCCGTCTGTTTGGCTATCCGGGTATCGACCTACAAGACAAGTGTTGGATATTGCTTGGCAAATATGACCTAAAGATGCTTATCCTCACATGCGGCGTAAACGGCAGCTACGTCTTTACCCCGGGCCGTGTGTCGTTCCAAGAAACGCCGCGCGTTAAAGTGGCCGACACGGTGGGTGCCGGCGACTCATTCACAGCCGCATTCGTCTCGGGGCTGCTGAAAGGGATGCCGGTGGAAGATGCGCACAAGTTGGCCGTATGCACGTCGGCATACGTGTGCACCCAGAACGGTGCCATGCCGGTGTTGCCGACGGAACTTACCGGCATTAAATGATATATTGGTTTGTTGGATTTAAGGTTTGTTTTAGTTTGTTTTAGGTTTTTACGCAGGCCGCAGGTTGGATAATCTGCGGCCGCGTTTTCTTCACCGGTGTGTAATGCTGAAGAATATTTTTTTCGTTATCTTTGCATAAAATAGGCTGCATCTCGGCATTGCGCCACAAGCAAGCTTGCGCGTACTGCTCTCGATTTGCACTATCTTTGTGTCTCGTATAATGAAACAATATTCAACCATGAAACAAATTTGCCTTTTGCTTGCCATGTCTGTTTTGCTGCTGCCGTTTTGTTCATGCGTCGAGCAACAGACGCATTACCTTATAGGCGTGTCGCAATGCAGCGACGACGACTGGCGCACACAGCTTAACAATGAAATAATACGCGAGGCGCAATTTTACCAAAACGTGACTGTGGAAATACGTGCCGCCAACGACGACAGTCACCGGCAAATGCACGACATCGAGGAACTGGTTTCGATGGGAGCCGACTTGCTGATAGTCTCGCCAAACGTGGTAGATGACGTAAGCCCGGCCATCGAAATGGCGTATAACAACGGCATACCCGTGATTCTTGTTGACCGACGCACACGGTCGGAAAAATGCACCGCATACGTCGGTGCCGACAATTACGAAATCGGGCAGCGCGCAGGCGAATACATAGCAAGCCGACTACAAGGACACGGGTCGGTGGTCGAAATCTCGGGATTGGGCACTTCAACCCCGGCTATAGAACGACACTCTGGATTTGTCGATGCAATTGCCGACGAACCCGGAATCAAGGTCATAGCAACAGTAGATGCCGTGTGGAACCAACCGCAAGCCGAGGAGGCTCTCGACTCAATACTCGCAGGCAACGACGACATAGACCTCATATTCGCTCACAACGACCGCATGGCAGCCGGTGCCTACCACGCGGCCGAAAAAGTGGGACGCGAAAAAAAGATGCTGTTCATAGGCGTTGACGCATTGCCCGGTCAAGGCCGTGGAGTAGATATGGTTGCAAGCGGAAAACTCGATGCAACATTCATATACCCCACCGGAGGCGACAAAGTGATGCAAGTGGCCATGTCGATATTGCAAGGGCAACCTTACGAGCAACGCAACATGCTTTCAACAGCACTTGTCAACAAGGCAAACGCCCGCATCATGCAGATGCAGACTGCACAGATAGCCACGCTCGACGAAAAAATAAGAACCCTTAACGGCAGAATCGATTCATACTGGTCACAATACTCCATACAACGAGTAGTTCTGGTGACATGCGTAATCATATTGGTGCTGACAATGGCATTGCTGTTCTTCGCCACCAAAGCCTACTGGACAAAGAAACGCCTCAACGAGGAACTCAGCAGCCAGAAACACAAACTTGAGCAACAAAAAGCGCAACTCGAAACGCAACGCGACCAACTAATCGAACTGTCGAAGCAACTCGAAAGCGCAACTCACGCCAAATTGAAATTCTTTACAAGCATTTCGCATGATTTGCGCACTCCGCTGACGCTGATAGCCGACCCTGTGGAACAATTGTCGCATAGCAAGTCGCTCGGAGACAATGACAAGTACCTCATCGACACGATACACAAAAACTTAAGCATACTGCTAAGGCTGATAAACCAGTTGCTCGACTTCAGAAAATACGAAGAAGGCAAATTAGTGTTGCACTTGCGCCACTTCGACATAAGCAAGGAATTGGCAGGCTGGGCCGAGGCGTTCCGCTCATTGTCTTACAAAAAGCATATAAAATTCACAATAACAGTAGCCGATGCCCGCGATGGATATGAAATAACCGCCGATGCCGAAAAAGTGGAGCGCATCACATACAACTTGTTGTCAAACGCTTTCAAGTTCACTCCCGAAGGGGGGTGCGTGGCCGTGTCGCTATCGCGTGACGGCCAGGGGGCAAATGCAACAATCAAGTTACAAGTCGCCGACTCGGGCATAGGCATATCAAAGGAGCAGGCCAAGCACCTGTTTGAGGACTTTTATCAAGTCAACGATGCTTCGGGCTCTGGCATAGGACTGGCTCTCGTCAAGGCGTTTGCCGTCATGCACGGCGGCTCGGTGACAGTCAACGGCGTGGAGGGGAAAGGATGCACTTTCGTAGTAGAATTGCCGGTGGGGCTGCCTCTGGAAACCGAGCAAGAGCTGCACGCGAATGGCGACAAACTCGACAATCTGCGTGAGGGTGCCTTATTTGCCGCAAGCCAAAATAATGCCAAAGCCGAAAACACAACGCCAAAAAGCGACAAACATAAAACAGTACTCGTCATCGACGACAACGAAGACATCCGCGACTACGTGCGCTCGCTACTTGCCGACGAATATGACGTGCTGGAAGCGGCAAACGGGAAAGACGGTTTGCAAATGGCCTTGAAATACATACCCGATGCCATAGTGTGCGACGTGATGATGCCGGTAATGGATGGCATGGAATGCTGCCGACGATTGAAGTCGGAATTGCAAACATCACACATTCCCGTAATCCTGCTTACGGCATACGCCATGGACGAACACAGAATCGAGGGATATGAATGCGGTGCCGACTCTTACCTTACCAAGCCTTTCAAGGGACAAATGTTAGTGGCACGCCTACACAATCTGCTCGAAAACAGGCAACGTTTACAGAAGATTTTCGGCTCAAACTGGCCGGGAAAAGATGCCTCGGCTACGCAAGCCGCACAAATAAGCGACATCGACAAAGGATTCCTTGACAGGCTGAACGAGCAAATCGAAACGCACATGACCGAGTCGGAATACAGCGTCGAGGAGATGGGCGCACAAGTGGGGCTGAGCCGCGTGCAGCTATACCGCAAGACCAAGGCTCTTACAGGGCATTCGCCAAACGAGCTGCTGCGTATGGCACGGCTAAAACGCGCAGCATCGCTGTTGGCCTCGACCGACAAGACGGTTGCCGAGGTGTGCTATGCCGTGGGATTCGCGTCGCCATCATACTTTGCCAAGTGCTACAAGGAGTATTACGGCGAAAATCCTACCGATTTCATCAAACGCAAAACCGAGCCGTAGCCTACAGTTGCATTATACAATAATAACAAGCAGAAGGCGAAACCGCTGTGGTGCAGTTTCGCCTTCCGGTTATTACTGATATAACTATCTGTAGCGTGTTTACAGCAAGTCGATGGAGCGTTGCAGGAATTTACTCAAGGCTTCGCCCTTAAGCATTCCGTTTCCAAGCAGAGCTATGTCCACAAGTTGCTTAACCTTGTCTTGACCGTTAGCATATTCGGTAATGACATCGGTTTCCTGCTTGCGCAATTCGGCAGCACGCGCTTCATTGTCGGCAAGCTGCTGCTTCTGCGCATCATCGAGTTCCTTGCCGCCCTCTTTGGCATCGTTTATCGCCTTTATTGCAGCATTCGCAGCAGCAAGGTCATTCTCCAAGCTCTCCACACGACCTCCTACAGCCGATTGCGCATCTTCCATTATCTTCTTCACAACCGGATGATTGGTATTCAATGTCAGATTATAGCTGTTGGGCAACTCGCCATAGAAACTCATGCCCGGTTGCAGTGCTGCCATATCCTTCATGCGTCGCATATATTCGCTCTGCGTGATTACAACGGGACTGGCGTCGGGACTGACAGACTCGAACGAGATGAAAAACTCACTCTTGTCGATACTTGGCAACTGCGACTTAAACACCGTGGTAAGTATCGTGCGCTGCAATGTGGTTATGTCGGCTTCTTTCCTGTCTGAAGTCGGGATGATATTGTCTATTACATCAGAATCGACACGGACGAAACGGCTCTTGCCAATCTTCTGTTCAAGCATCCCTATAAAATGCACGTCGAGTTGGCCGTTCATCAACAACACGCTATACCCCTTGTCGGTTGCCGACTTGATATAAGAATATTGCGCTTCCTTGTCGGTTGCATACAGATACACCACATTGCCATCCTTGTCGGTCTGTGCCGACTCTATGAGCTTGCGGTAATCTTCGAGCTTGAAGAACTTGCCATCGGTATCCTCAACCAAGGCAAACTTCATGGCCGACTCACAGAATTTCTCATCGGTGAGCATTCCGTATTCAATAAACAACTTTATATCGTTCCACTTCTCCTCAAAGTTCTTAGCGTCGTTCTTTGCTATTTCTTCAAGGCGCGAAGCGACCTTCTTGGTGATATAAGATGCAATCTTCTTCACGTTAGAGTCGCTCTGCAAGTAAGAACGCGAAACGTTAAGCGGGATATCGGGAGAGTCTATAACGCCTTGCAGCAACATCAAGAATTCTGGAACAACGCCTTCGACCGAATCAGTCACAAACACTTGGTTGCAATACAGTTGTATGCGATTCTTGTTTATCTCTATATTGTTGCGAATCTTCGGGAAATACAGGATTCCGGTCAATGTGAACGGATAATCGACATTTAAATGTATCCAAAACAACGGATCGTCTTGCCCGGGAAGGATATCGTGATAGAACTTCAGGTAATCCTCGTCCTTAAGCTCAGTAGGCTTGCGAGCCCACAAAGGCTCTATATTGTTGATAACGTTGTCGCGGTCGGTATCTACATACTTACCATCTTTCCACTCCTGCTCCTTGCCAAACACTACCGGCACCGGCAAGAACTTGCAATATTTGCGCAGCAAAGCCTCAATACGCGACTTTTCAAGGAATTCCTTGTCTTCCTCATCCTCTATATACAGGATAATATCTGTGCCACGCTCAGCCTTGTCGATTTCGCCCATCTCATACTCGGGCGAGCCGTCACATACCCAATTGACAGCCTTAGCACCCTCCTTATATGACAACGAACGTATTTCCACTTTCTTGGCAACCATGAAAGCCGAGTAGAACCCCAGCCCGAAGTGGCCTATAATGGCATTGGCGTTGTCCTTGTATTTATTAAGGAACTCTTCTGCGCCAGAAAACGCTATCTGGTTGATATACTTGTCTATATCCTCGGCAGTCATGCCTATGCCGTTATCCGACACAGTCAACGTGCCTTTTTCCTTATCGACCGAGACACTTACTTTCAAGCCATCGAGCGAGCCGTTATATTCGCCATGCGAGGCAAGCGTCTTCAACTTCTGCGTGGCATCTACCGCATTCGACACGAGTTCACGCAAGAATATCTCATGATCACTATACAAGAATTTTTTAATTACGGGGAAAATATTCTCAGTAGTAACCCCGATAGAACCTTTCTGCATATTATTTCGTTTAAAATTATTTGCTACTTGTTGTTATATACAATACACCCCAACTATAAGCAAAAAAAATGCCATATCGCAAGATATGACATTTTTACTATTGTCCGTGCTTCCAAACAGGTCTTTTTACCCTTCGGATTGCGGCTGCTCCACGACTTCACAAGCATCAATGTGGGCAACCAGCTTGTCGCCCCCTGCCTCCTTGTCAACCACAAGCACGTCGCGTCCCGATTTAGACACCGTTGTCAACAGCATGTCGGCAAGCACATCTTCGAGATACGTCTGTATGGCTCGCTTTAATGGCCGTGCGCCATACGACGGGTCAAAACCTTTGTCGGCCAAGAATTCTTTTGCACTTGCCGTCAAGCGCAACTCAAATCCCAGAGCGGCTATCCGCTTGTGGAATGCCGACAGCTCGATGTCTATAATTTTGCCGATTTCTTCACGTCCAAGCTGCTCAAACATCACAATGTCGTCGATACGGTTCAAGAATTCGGGAGAGAAACGACGGTTCAAAGCTTTCCTCACGATACCCTCGTTATACTCCTTGCTTGTGGCAACCGTGTTAAAGCCCACGCCGCCATTCATGTCCTTGACTTCGCGAGAACCTATATTAGAGGTCATGATGATTATGGTGTTCTTAAAGTCAACCCTGCGCCCAAGGCTGTCGGTAAGCCTCCCTTCGTCCATCACCTGCAGCAACATGTTGAACACGTCGGGATGAGCCTTTTCTATCTCGTCGAGCAAGACCACCGAATATGGATGACGGCGCACTTTCTCGGTCAATTGTCCACCTTCCTCATAACCCACATATCCCGGGGGGGCACCGACAAGCCTTGAAGTAGAAAATTTCTCCATATATTCGCTCATGTCGATGCGTATAAGAGCGTCGGGGGTATTAAACAAGAATTCCGACAACTTTTTAGCCAAATGCGTCTTGCCCACCCCAGTAGGGCCAAGGAACATGAACGTGCCTATAGGCTTGTTGGGATCTTTCAACCCTACACGGTTACGCCTTATAGCCCTCACAATCTTGTCGATGGCCTTGTCTTGGCCTATTATATCCTTTTTCAGCTCGTCGCCCATCGACATCAGCCTCATACCTTCGGCCTGCGCGATGCGCTGCACGGGTACGCCGGTCATCATGGCCACTACCTCGGCAACCTTGTCTTCGTCCACTATTTCACGATGCAATGCCAGGCTTTCTTCCCATTTCTGTTTTTCTTCATCCAACTTCATGGTCAGTTTCTCTTGCAAATCACGATAATTGGCCGCACTTTCAAAGTTTTGTGCTTGTGCCGCCTTTATCTTGTTGCGCTGAGCTTCCTGTATCTGCTTTTCAAGATCGTCTATTTCCTTTGGCACGGCTATGTTTGTTATGCGCACTTTCGACCCGGCCTCGTCCAACGCGTCGATGGCCTTGTCGGGGAAATTGCGGTCAGAAACATACCGTTCGGTAAGCGACACACAAGCCTTTATTGCTTCGGGAGTATAAGTCACTCCGTGGTGTTCCTCATATTTTCCCTTTATGTTGTTCAATATCTGGATAGTTTCATCAACGCTCGTCGGTTCCACCATTACCTTTTGGAAACGGCGTTCAAGCGCACCGTCCTTCTCTATGCTCTTGCGGTACTCGTCGAGCGTGGTGGCACCGATGCATTGTATCTCACCTCGGGCAAGAGCGGGCTTCAGCAGGTTGGCGGCATCCATCGTGCCGGCTGCGCTTCCGGCTCCCACTATGGTATGTATCTCGTCGATAAACAATATCACATCGGGACTTTTCTTCAACTCGTCGATTATCGATTTGATACGCTCTTCAAACTGTCCGCGATACTTTGTCCCTGCCACCACGGCGGCCATGTCCAAGGCTACCACGCGCTTGTCAAAAAGCACCCTTGCCACCTTACGCTGCACGATACGCATGGCCAGCCCTTCCACGATGGCCGACTTGCCAACCCCGGGTTCCCCAATCAATACGGGATTGTTTTTCTTACGGCGGCTCAAAATCTGCGCAAGGCGTTCTATTTCACGTTCGCGCCCCACGACCGGATCCAACTTGTCATCCTCGGCATCACGGGTTATGTCTTTGCCATACTTGTCAAGCACGGGCGTTTCACTGCGACCGCGCGACTGTGCCACACGGCTTCGCGTCTCTCCGCTTTTGCCTTGTGCCGACTGGCCACCTCCTTGCTGCCCGCTTTCGTCGCCATAAAGAGTGTCATCGTCGTCATCGCTCTCGGTAAATCCTGCGCCATCCACAGGAGCGGAAGGCTCGGTTTCCACATATTTATCTATTTTCTTATAATCTATGTCCATATAATCTAAAATTCTATATACAAAACCTTTATGAGAATCGTGCAGGAAGGCAAGCAGCAAATGCTCGGCTCCGACAGGCGAATGCCGCAACTTAGCCTCTACTATTGCCCTGCCCAGCAACTGTTCTGTCGCCTTGCTTACGACAAACCGGGGAGAGTCTTCCGACGACACACGTTCCTCGTCGTCTTCCTCCACATTCGTTTCAAGCAACATGCGCAGACTCTCAACGTCTGCCCCCGCCTGCAACAACAGGTCCAGAGCACTGTTGTTGCCATTCCGAATAATGCCAAGCAACAAGTGTTCGGGCGTTATAATCCCACAGTGCAACCTGTCGGCCTCCAGCCGACTGCACACAAGGATTTCTCTTATTATAGGCGAAAACGCAAACATTTCCATCATAGTGTCGTACACTTCCTCTTTTTTGTCCAATAATGCAATTATTATGCCAATCTAAAAAGACTTATGCCAAACTGCTTAATACTCGCCAGTACCGCATAAAAGCCTGCTTAAATTTTGCCGGGTATATCCACAGCCTGTGGATAAATTTATTAATTTTGTATTCTGATACGGAAAATTAGAAAAATGCATAAAAGATGATTAAGAACATTACAAAAATATTTTTTCTCTCGTTATTGCTTGCTCAATGTGAAGCAATGGCACAGCACAGGCTTGTGGACCAGGTAAAGCAAGACGTAAACAGCATGTCGCTGTCTATCGACAACTATAAGGACGCTATAAACAAAATTGCCCCGGCACTGACACACGAAGAGACAAAAGACGATGCCGAAGCCTGGTACACTGCAGGAGAGATTAATTTTAGGTTATATGACAAGTGCTTGAAACTTAAGTCGGTCGGACAAGGCGTTGACGAGACTCTCATGTATTCGTCTTTGATTTCGGGATACAACAATTTACGGCAAGCATTGAAGCTCGACTCGGTAGTATCGCGCGACAAGCACGGGGATCCGAAACTCGAAAAAGACGGCAGCCCGAAGATAAAGACCAAATTCTCAAAGAAGATAATCGAAATCATTTATGAACATTACGACTGTTACCGTCTTGCAGGCAGCGTGTTCTATGTGAACCAGAAAAATTATGAAAATGCCTACACAGCCTGGGACATATACACCGGCCTGCCATTCATGGACTTCATGAAGCGCAAAAAGTTCAAAACCGACAACAAGACGATAGGCAAATACTGCTACATGAAAGGCGTGGCGGCAAAAATGTCGAACAACAACTCAAAGGCCCTGAATTCATTCATACGTGCCATCGAACTGGGATATGACGACAAGGATGTCTTCGATTTCGCCATTAACTGCGCAGAAAGCGAGGGCAACGAACACCAATTGGTCGAATTGGTGAAACAGGCATACGAGCATTACGGCAAAGACGACCCTAAATACATAACGTTCTTGATAAACTATGCCATCACCAATAAGCGGTATGACGACGCGACTCGTGTCATCGACATGGCAATATCTGAATACCCAAACAATGCCGAGTACTACGACCTAAAGGGGGTACTCATCGAAAACCAGACCGGCAACATCGAGAATTCATATGAATACTTCAAGAAATGCATAGCGATAGACCCCAACCACATCAGGGGCAACTACGACATGGGTCGATACTATTACAATATCGCACTGAAAGCAGAGAAAGACCCGAATGCCACATCGGCCGACATACTGGAAAAATTCAGCAAAGCCAAGCCATATCTTGAAAAAGCCTATGAGGCAATGCCATCTAACACAGCTGCACGCGACGCATTGACCAACATCTATTACCACCTTGGCGATGCCGAAAAATTAGAGCAGTTGGAACAGGCAAACTAAGGCACACGCAAAAAAAGCACATGTGTGAAACCTGCAAGCAATCCGGTCTCACACATGTGCTTTTTTATCAATAATCCTCTTTTCGGCTTACTCGCGGTTTCCAAAGAACCTTAGCAGATACAAGAACAGGTTCACAAAGTCGAGATAAAGCGACAACGCGCCTATCGTGGCAAGCTTCCCGGCCTGGCTCCCGTCGGTCATGGCAGCCATTTGCTTAATTTTCTGCGTGTCCCATGCCGTGAGACCGATGAAAATCACCACGCCTGCAAAGCTGATAATCCATTCCATGGTGCTGCTTTGCATGAATATGTTGACAATGGTGCATATGAGAAGTCCGATTAACGCCATGAACAGGAACGTGCCCACACGCGACAAGTCGCTCTTGGTCACATATCCATAGATGGTCATCGTGCCAAACACCGCAGCGGTGATGACAAATGTCGATAGCACCGATGCCGAAGTATAAGCATAAAGTATGGCCGACAGCACCACGCCATTAAGTATGGAATACACATAAAACAAGATGGTCGCCACGGGAGAACTAATCTTGTGCAATGCGCCGGCAAGCACGAAAACAAGTATCACCTCGGCTATGAGCAGCCCGAAGTAC
This sequence comes from uncultured Muribaculaceae bacterium, assembly GCA_944321905.1. Classification (GTDB taxonomy): domain Bacteria; phylum Bacteroidota; class Bacteroidia; order Bacteroidales; family Muribaculaceae; genus Avimuribaculum. The sequence continues at coordinate 20,304 of CALUNI010000041.1, forward strand.
AGTCCCGAATTAGCGACAAGCGTATATAACACTGCCGGGACATTCACACACACGAAAGATGTGAGTGCCGTGACAATCATGGCAAGGAACATCTTCAAGTAAACACGCTTCATGACTTTCGACACATAAGACGCACTGGCGACCTGTGGCATGAAGGGCGGTGGAGTTTGTTGATAGTTAGGATACATAATAATTATATATTATTGATGATTTTACATTCGTTCGGGAACTTCGATGCCAAGCAATCCGGTGGCACGGCGCACGATGTCGCCGGTAACTTCCGAGAGCTTAAGCCTAAAGTTGCGCTTCGTGGCATCCTCTTCCCTCAAGATTGAATAATCGTGATAGAACTGGTTGTATTCCTTGACAAGGTCATACACATAATTGGCAATCAAAGCCGGGCTGTAAGTCTTTCCTGCTTCGGCCACCACTTGCGGGAAGTCGGCAACCTTCTGGATGATAGCCACCTCTTTCTCATTTGGCTCAACGTCATAGTTGCTGCCATAATCAATACCGGCATCGGCCGCCTTACGCAGCAAAGAACGTATGCGCGCATAGGTGTATTGTATAAACGGGCCGGTGTTGCCGTTGAAGTCGATAGACTCCTTCGGGTTGAAAGTCATGTTTTTGCGCGGGTCGATTTTCAGAATGAAATACTTCAGTGCGCCCATGCCTATTATGCGGGCAATCTCGTCGGCCTCTGCGGGAGTGCAGTCGTCGAGCTTGCCAAGTTCGGCACTCGTCTCCTTGGCCGTGGCTATCATTTCGTCCATCAAGTCGTCGGCATCGACCACCGTCCCTTCACGCGACTTCATTTTCCCCTCGGGGAGTTCCACCATGCCGTATGAGAAGTGAACCAAGTCTTTGCCCCACTTAAAGCCAAGTTTGTCGAGAAGCAGCGACAGCACTTGAAAGTGGTAATTCTGCTCGTTGCCCACCACATATATCATCTTGTCGATGGGATAGTCCTGATAGCGTAGCTTGGCCGTCCCTATGTCCTGAGTCATGTAAACCGATGTTCCGTCGCTGCGCAACAGCAACTTGTGGTCAAGCCCGTCGGCTGTCAAGTCGGCCCACACCGAGCCGTCGTCCTTGCGATACATTATGCCCTTGTCAAGTCCTTCAAGCACCTTGGCTTTGCCTTCAAGATAAGTGTCGCTTTCATAATATATCTTGTCGAAATCAACGCCGAGACGCTTATATGTCACGTCAAACCCGTCATAAACCCACTGGTTCATCATGCGCCACACGCTGCGGACGGCCTCGTCGCCGGCTTCCCAGCGTTGCAGCATCTCTCGAGCTTCGACCATTAGCGGAGCCTTGTTCTTGGCATCTTCCTCGCTCATGCCTTCGGCCATGAGCTGCTTCACTTCTTCCTTGTAATGCTTGTCAAACATCACATAGAAGTCGCCTATCAAGTGGTCGCCTTTCTTCCCGGCCTTTTCCGGCGTTACGCCGTTGCCCCACTTTTTCCACGCAAGCATCGACTTGCATATGTGTATGCCGCGATCGTTGACGATATTTGTCTTTACAACCTTATAGCCGTTGGCTTTCATTATAAGTGAAAGCGAATATCCCAGCAGGTTGTTGCGCACATGTCCCAGATG
>CALUNI010000042.1 GCA_944321905.1 uncultured Muribaculaceae bacterium
GCCGAGCAGGTTCTGTTCCAATGCATTTTTTACCGGCTTCAGCAGCAAGTCGCCCGATTTTGTGAGTCCTCCAAACAGCACGATAGCCTCGGGGCTTGAGAATGCGACGAAATCGGCGAGAGCTTCTCCCAGTATCTTTCCCGTATATTCAAATATGTCTTTTGCCATCTTGTCGCCTGCTATGGCAGCGTCATACACGTCTTTCGATGTGATGTCTTCGATTTGCAGGTTGCGCAGTATCGACGGTTCGGTGCGTATTTCCAGGAATTCGCGAGCCGTGCGAGCCACGCCGGTAGCAGAGCAATATGTTTCGAGGCATCCCGAGCGTCCGCATCCGCATGTGCGCCCGTTGTTGCGCTTTACGATGACGTGTCCCAGTTCGCCTGCAAATCCGTCATGGCCGTAAACCAGTTGCCCGTTGATTACGATACCGCTTCCGACACCTGTGCCGAGTGTTATCATTATGAAATCTTTAAGTCCGCGAGCCGCGCCATAGGTCATTTCCCCTATTGCAGCGGCATTTGCGTCGTTTGTGATGGCAACGGGAATGCCGAATTTGTCGCTTACGAGGTTGGCCAGCGGTATAGGCGTAGGCCAGGGCAGGTTCACGCCTTCCTCGATGGTCCCGGTGTAATAATTGGCGTTTGGCGCGCCGATTCCGATTCCATGAATCTTATCGACGGCATCGTTTGCAGCTATGATGCGTGTGAGTTCGGCATAAAGCTCGTCGATGTAGTCGTTTATGTCGCTATGCTTTGCGGTTTTGATAGAACTTGTGGCTAACACGTTGCCGCGAGCGTCAACGATTCCAAACACGGTGTTGGTGCCACCCATGTCGATACCTATAACGTAAGGCTTCATGATTTTAAGTTTTAAATTTATGTTATAAAAAAATTATATGATACAAATAAGTGAAATTTTGCGGTCTTGAAGATTATTAAAACGTAACGATGCGACAGTCGTGCCGTTATGCTTTGATAAACTATGCAAAGTTAGCAAAATTTAGAACAAAGTCGGATAAAAGAGAAGATATTCTTTTGGGCAATACATGTTTTGCTTTTTGTTTTGGATTATTTGGTGAGAGAATGTATTTTTGTCGATGTTTGACATTTAATTTTATAGAATAAGATGAAGGTTTGTCTTGTTACACTCATGGTGGCTGCTTTTCTCGGGGGAACTTCGACAGGTGCTTTCGGTTATAGCAGCAAGTTGTCTCCGCACACAAACGGTTTCCTGCAAATGTATGAAAATGCTGGTGATGCCGCGTTGAAAAGAATGCTGCCGGTTAAAAATGGTTCAGTGCAACAGCAGATGCCCGCTTCGATGACGAAGCTTGAAAGCGTCAACGGCGTGCCTATGGTCGAAGGTTTTATCCGGCTTGCCGATGGCTGTTCGCCGGCCGAAGTCGAGGCTGCCGGGGTTGTCGTGTCGAGCGAAATAGGCGACATGCTGGTTGCGAAGATGCCAGTGTCGGAGGTTGAACGCATTGCTGAGATGGAGAGTGTCGATTATATCGACATTGCCCGTCCCGTCAGGTTGCTCAACGACGTGTCGAGAGAGATCACACATGTCGATGCCGTGCAGTCGGGCGAGGCTTTGGACAGGTCATACACCGGTGAAGGTGTCGTGGTGGGAATAGTCGATACCGGCATTGATTTCAACAATATAAATTTTAAGGACGACGAAGGCAACTCGCGCGTGAAGCGGGCATATGATTCGTATGGCACGTATTCGAGTCCCGACGAGATTGCCAAATTGACCACCGACGCCACCGGTGAATCACATGGGACTCACGTGGCCGGAATCGCGGCAGGCGGATTCACTGCCAACAATTATCAAGGTATGGCTCCCGATGCCGATTTGTACTTGTGCGGGTTAGGCTCGAATTTATATACGACAACGATAATTTCGCAGGCCGAAAAAATAGTAAGCTATGCCAAGGAGCAAGGTATGCCTGCCGTGGTGAATATGAGCCTCGGGTACACTACCGGGCCGCACAACGGGACCGATCCCGTTGCCCAGGCCTTGGATAGGTTGTCGGGCGAAGGTGCCATTTTCGTGATTGCTTCGGGAAATGAAGGGGATCTCGACTTGTACATCAACAAGAAGTTTGAGAATCCCTCGGACGAGGAACAGTTTAAGACGATATGCTACAGCCCTAACTATTATGGCTGTTATGGAACGCTTTCGGGTTATTGCAGCAGTCCCACTTCGGTGCAGTTTATGGTGGTTGATGCCGACAATGACAATGAAATAGTGTATGAGACCGATGTCATAGAATTTGGCGAGTATGGTGGGGATTGGGATTTGAATCAAAATCCCGACGCAAGCGGTTTTTATGATTATTTCAGCAGGAACGGAAGTTCGCTGTATGCCACGGGATATTATGAAATGGGGCAGTTTGCGACCTATGTGCAGGCTCAACTGATGCCAAAGAGTACGGCAGACGACCATTACAGGCTCGGTGTGAAATTCTATGGCGAGCAAGGCGACGAGTTCAACATGTGGAGCGACGCTAATATCGTATTTGTCGATAACGGCGACCCGGAGTTTACGGCAGGCACGACAGACTGCACGGTTAACGACATGGCAACCGGCGACGAAGGGATTTCGGTCGGGGCATATACGACAAAAGACACTTGGTATCTAATCGATGGCAGGCAAGCGTCTATCACTGTTGACAAATATGCCATGTCGTCTTTTTCAAGCTACGGCATCGACATGAACGGTAATTGGCATCCGACCATAGTTGCTCCCGGTTGTATGGTAGCATCGTCGATTAACAGCTATGACAACTCCTTTAACCAGCTATATGTTGTTGACCAACGTGAAATCGACGGTTCGACCTATACATGGGGATTGTTGCAAGGCACGTCGATGGCAGCTCCGGCAGTGACTGGAATAATTGCCACATGGCTTCAATACGACCCGACGCTCACTCCCGACGACGTTAAACAGATACTTGCGGCGACTGCCCAGAAGCCCGAGAAATATGGTACCGGCATATCGTTGCAATGGGGGCCAAACGGGGTGATTGACGCTTATGCGGGGTTGCAGCATATGCTCACATCGGGCGTAAACGACGTGTCGAAGGCGCAAGATGTGGTGCTTGTGTATCCCAATCCCACCGATGGGCAATTCAATGTCGTGGCTCAAGGTGAAGATGAGGTGACACTGGAACTGTACAACACCGGAGGCGCACTGGTGTATAGTGGCAAGTGCGCGGCATCGGGCGGTTGCATCGATGTCGATGTGCGAGGTCTGTTGCCAAGTGGCATTTACGTGCTGCGCGTGACGGGCGACAGGTGTAACTATAACGGGAAGATTGTGATTAGATAATAAGATTGTGGATAGATAATAAGATTGTCGAGAGCCTGTTTAATAACCCTTGTGGAATTTAAGCAGGCTCTTGTTTTATATTTCAGCTCTTCCCGCGGAACTCAGAGGGGGAGACTCCTACGCGCTGCTTGAAATACTTGCCGAAAAACGATTGGTTGGGAAAATTCAAGTCGGCGCTTACTTCTTGTATCGTGCATGATGAGGAACGCAGCATCACTTTTGCGGCGAGAATGACGAAGTTGTCGATCCAGTCGCTGGCTGTGCGTCCGCTCACCTGCTTTATTACCGTTGTCAGGTGCTTTGGCGTGATGAACATCTTGTCGGCATAGTATTTTACGGTGCGGTCGTGCTTGAAGTTGCGCTCGACAAGGCCGACAAAGTTGTAGAAGATGTCTTCGTTATGCGACCGGCGTGACACGATATAATTATAATGCTCTTGATAAATCGACAGAACCTCGTATAATACCGATTGCAGCAGCCCCATGATTACTTTCCGGCGGTATGCTCCGCACTCGCATTTTATGCGTTTCCATAAGAAGGTGTGAAATTCATGCAGGCTTTGAGCCTCTGTGTCGCTAAGTTTTATTACCGGCATCGACTTGAAGCTCATAATCAGTGGCAGCATCGAATGCAGGTCGGGCAGAATCTCTTGGGCGAATTGCTTGCTTATGGCGACGAAAATGCCCTTAAAGTCGGGCGACGACGTGTAGCCGTGCAATATGTGGTTGGGCATGAATGTCACCAAGCTGTTGGCCGACACGGGATAATTCTTCAGGTTGAGTTTGACGGTGGCTTCTCCTTGCAGGCACACGGCAAATACCGGCATGTCGAGTATGATAGGGTTGTCGGACAGTTTCACACCGTTGATGTCGTCAAAAATAAATACTTCGTGGTTAAAGTTGTCCTTGTTGGTCACGTTGTCGAGCAGCGCGTCGATACTTCCATGATGTAATATGTCGGTGCGGTTCGTGTTCTTGTTCATGAGAAATTATGTTTGTGGACAAAGATAGTACAAGGTAAGAGCACAACAAAACAAACTTGTTTGTTTTTTGCCGAGCCGCTGCCTGTCTTATGGAAAGTTTGTCGTATTTCACGCGATGCTGCTGAATGTGCTACTTAAATCTAATTATCCGTGATAACTATAAATAGTTATAGTCGTTATATGAATATCATAATGTTATTATATTGAAAATATTAATGCAAATAATTTGGTATTATTGATTTTAATATGTAAATTTACAACCAATATATGTTGATTCAATTTTGAAATGTTACAATAGTGTGCTTGTTGTTGCTTTCGAAATGTGTATAACCGAATGTGTTCAATTTTTCAATTTAGTTTAATTATATAAAGCTATAAAACTTATGAAATTTATGAGAAACAAGATTCCCGTGAGTTTTATATCTGCATGTGTGTTAGTTGTTTATGCTGAATTTGTTAATAACAGCAACGAATTGTCTGAAGGAGAAAAAAGTGCAATAAATGCATCTTTCAGCACTGCTGTTTCAAGTTTTGAATATTGGCAAACTAATTTGTAAAAAAGATGTGTTACATATATGGCAATGTGTGAAATTGACATCTATTGATTCATATCGTATTGACGAGGTTTGCGATTTCTACGCGGGTGCTTTAAGGCGCAGGAAAAAACCGACAGCGGAACAAATGTAATGCGTTTCATAGTTAAATAGAACGCAGGTGTAGTGATGTTTTTTGGGGTTTCCGGCAGGCATTTGCTTGCCGGGAGCTTTTTCGTGTTTTTTACAAAATTTCTTAATCTGTTTTTCTATGCCGAATTTATGCGCTAATTTTGTGAGTCATAAATTTTAAGCGTGGAAAAGAAGAAGCAAATAGCCATATTGGGCAGTACGGGGTCGATAGGGCGGCAGACGCTCGACGTGTTGGCCGACTATCCCGACATGTTTGCCCCATATTTGTTGGTCGCAAACCGCAGCGTGGAGCTGCTTGCCGAGCAGGCTGCCAAGTTCAAGCCTCAGTGTGTGATAATAGGCGACGAGAGCAGGCGAGACGACCTTGCCCGCCGTCTCTCTGGAACCAAAATCAATGTGCTTGCCGGTGCCGAGGCTATAGCCGATGCGGTGACCGATCCGGCAATAGATACCGTTGTCGCTGCAATGGTGGGCTATAGCGGCCTTGCGCCTACGATTAACGCAATAAAGGCCGGGAAAGAGATAGCTCTGGCCAACAAGGAGACGCTTGTGGTGGCCGGAGAACTTATAACTGCGCTCGTGGCGCGGCACGGCGTGCATCTTTACCCTATCGACTCGGAACACGGTGCCATATATCAGTGCCTTGTCGGGGAAGACCGCGACTCGGTGTCGAGGCTGTTGCTCACGGCATCGGGTGGCCCGTTCCGCACTTTCAGCAATGACGACTTGCAGCATGTGACCAAGGCCGATGCCTTGCGCCATCCCAACTGGAACATGGGAGCCAAGATTACCATCGACTCGGCCACGATGATGAACAAGGGCTTCGAGGTGATAGAGGCCAAGTGGCTGTTTGGAATCGATGCCGACCGCATCGACGTGGTGGTGCATCCGCAATCGATAGTGCATTCGATGGTGGAGTTTGTCGATGGCTCGGTAAAGGCGCAATTGGGATTGCCCGACATGCACCTGCCCATAAGGTATGCCCTGGGTCTGCCGGGACGGCTTCGCTCCGGCGGGCGCAGGCTTCGGGTTGAGGATTATGCCACGCTCTCGTTTGAGCATCCCGACATGGAGAAGTTCCCGCTGCTCGCCATGGCTTTTGATGCGATAAGCCGCGGCGGCAACGTGCCGTGCGTGATGAATGCCGCCAACGAGGTGGCGGTGGCCGCGTTCTTGGACGACAAGATAGGATTTATGGATATACCCCGCATAGTGCGGCGCACGATTGATGCGTCGGGGTTTGTCGCCCACCCGACATACGACGATTTTGTGCAGACCAACCGGGATGCCCGCCGTTATGCATCGGAATTGGTGGCTCGGTAGATAATAGTAATGTAGATATATATTTCAGATGGAGACATTTTTGATTAAGGCTGCCCAGCTGATGCTTGCATTTGCCATATTGGTGCTTGTGCATGAATTCGGGCATTACCTTTTTTCGCGTATCTTCGGTGTGAGGGTTGAGAAATTTTACTTGTTCTTCAATCCGTGGTTCACGATATTCAAGTATAAACCAAAGAAAAAGGAGGGTCCCGACTCGGGCAAGGCTTCGTGGCGCGACACCGAGTATGGGATAGGTTGGCTTCCGCTTGGCGGCTATTGCAAGATTGCCGGCATGATCGACGAGTCGATGGACAAGGAGCAGATGGCGCAACCCGCCAAGCCGTGGGAGTTCCGTTCAAAACCTGCATGGCAGCGATTGCTTATAATGGTCGGAGGCGTGCTTTTTAACTTTATACTCGCCATAGTCATATATGCAGGCATGGTGTATGCATGGGGCGAACAATACATCACATTCCGCGATGCGACTGCCGGAATGGAGTTTAGCCAGTCGGCACACGACATAGGCTTTGAGGATGGTGATATTCCGCTTGCCGCCGACGGTGAGGAACTGTCGTACTTGAGCGGCGACGAATTGATAAAGATGCTCGGAGCCAAGACTGTAACTGTGCTTCGTAACCACACCGACACGGTGGCCATAAGCATTCCGGACAATTACATATTCGAGGCCAACAAGGAAGCCGAAGAAGGGATACCGTTCATGATGTACCGCTTCCCGGTGGTGGTGGCCGACGTGCAGCCGGGAATGGGCGCAAAAAAGGCCGGATTGCAGAAATTAGACAGGATACTGGCCGTTGACTCTGTGCCGACCGAGGAATACATGGGCTTCAAGGAGCAGCTTGACAAGCATGCAGGCAAACAGGCGTCGATAACCGTGCTGCGGGACGGCAAGGAGTTGACCGTCATGGCCGATATCGACAATTCGGGGAAACTGGGCATACTGCTCGCCCCGATAACCGAGATATACAAGACCACGACAAAAGAGTATTCGCTGCTTGAGTCGGTTCCGCGCGGAATATCGCTCGGAGTGGAGAAACTGTCGAGCTATGTGTCGCAGATGAAGTACGTGTTTACGTCGGACGGCGTGCAGCAACTTGGCGGCTTTGGCGCAATAGGCAGCATATTTCCCGAAAAATGGAATTGGGAACAGTTCTGGTCGGTTACGGCATTCTTGTCGGTAATCCTTGCGTTCATGAACATACTCCCTATTCCTGCACTCGACGGCGGCCACGTGTTGTTCCTGCTCTATGAGATGATCACTCGCCGACAGCCGAGCGAGAAATTTATGGAACATGCGCAGATTGCCGGAATGGCTTTTCTGTTCCTGTTGCTGATTTATGCCAATGGCAATGATATATATCGGTTCTTTTTTAAATAATATCAGCGGTTGCGATGACTTATAAGAAAATCATATTAAAAAAAGGCAAGGAAGATTCGCTAAAGCGTTTCCATCCGTGGGTGTTCTCGGGCGCAATCGACTCTGTTGCCGATGACGTAGAAGAGGGCGACGTGGTGTCGGTGTATTCGTCCGACGGGACGCTTATAGGTAACGGCCATTTCCAGGTGGGCAGCATCTGCGTGAGGATGCTCGCGTGGGGCGACGGCGCGGTTGACGACGCGTTTTATCGCGAGCGACTGCAGGCTGCTGCCGAATTGCGCAAGAATTTAAGGCTGATTCGCGAAGATAATAATTCGTTTCGCCTTGTGCATGGCGAGGGCGATTTCTTGCCGGGGCTGGTTGTCGATGTGTATGGCTCGACGGCGGTGTTGCAGGCGCATTCGCCCGGGATGCACTACGACCGTGGCAAGATTGCGCGGGCATTGACATGCCTCGAAGGGCTTGAGATACGAAACGTTTACTACAAGTCGGAGACTACCTTGCCTTACAAGGCCGACCTTGAGGCCGAGAACGGATATATCGTGGGCGGGTATGATACCGACGTTGCAATGGAAAACGGGTTGCGCTTTCATGTCGATTGGTTGCGTGGGCAGAAGACCGGCTTCTTTGTCGATCAGCGCGAGAACCGTTCGCTGCTTGAGCATTATTCGGCAGGCAGGCGAGTGCTGAACATGTTCTGCTATACGGGTGGCTTCTCGTTTTATGCCATGCGTGGCGGTGCCGCGTTGGTGCATTCGGTAGATAGCTCGGCAAAGGCGATAAGCCTGACAAACGAGAACGTGGCACTCAATTACCCGGGCGACGGGCGGCACAAGGCGTTTGCCGTCGATGCATTCAAATTCTTGGCCGAGATGCGTAATGGCGAATATGACTTGATAATACTCGACCCTCCGGCCTTTGCCAAGCACAAGAGTGCGTTGAAGAACGCCTTGATAGGATATCGCAAGCTCAACGGCAAGGCATTTGAGAAAATCGCGCCCGGCGGCATATTGTTTACTTTTTCTTGCTCTCAGGCAGTGTCGCGCGAGCAGTTCAGGCTTGCTGTGTTCAGTGCGGCTGCGCAGTCGCGCCGCAAGGTGAGGATTCTGCACCAGTTGTCGCAGCCGGCCGACCATCCCATCAACATCTACCATCCCGAAGGCGAATACCTCAAGGGTCTCGTACTTTACGTGGAATAACATATTTAAACCATAAAACCGATGAACAAATTCTTAATTTCAACAGTGGCAATGGCTATTGCAATGTCAAGTTGCACCGGCGGCGGAGCCGGAAAAACGGAAGAAACACCGTTTGAGTATAGCGTTGACAAGTTTGCCGACATCGAGGTGCTGCGTTACCGTGTGCCGGGATTCGAGGACTTGTCGTTAAAGCAAAAGGAATTAATTTTTTATTTAAGTGAAGCCGCATTGGTGGGGCGTGATATCTTGTGGGACCAGAATTGCAAGTATAACCTTGCAATCCGCAAGACTCTCGAAGGAATATATACCAATTACGCCGGCGACAAGAATTCGGCCGACTATAAGGGCTTCGAGGAATATCTGAAGCAAGTGTGGTTTGCCAACGGCATACATCACCATTACTCGATGGACAAGTTTGTGCCGCACTTCAGCAAGGAATTCTTTGCCGAGCAGGTGAAAGCCGTGCCGGCAGAGCAGCTGCCCCTTGCCGACGGACAGACGGTGGATGCCTTGATCGAAGAACTGACCCCTGTGATTTTCGACCCGACGGTTATGGCCAAGCGTGTGAACCAAGCTGCAGGAGTGGACTTGATACAGACTTCGGCCAATAACTATTACGATGGCGTAAGCCAAAAAGAAGTGGAAGATTTTTATGCCAAGATGAAAGTTCCCGGTGATACGACTCCTATTTCTTATGGGTTAAACTCGAAGCTCGTCAAGCGTGACGGCAAAATCTATGAGGACGTTTATAAGGTAGGCGGCTTGTATTCTCCGGCCATCGAGGCGATTGTTTTCTGGCTTGAGAAGGCTTCGGGCGTTGCCGAGACCGAGGGCATGAAGAATTATATCGACAAGCTTATAGAATATTACAAGACCGGCGATTTGAAACTGTTTGACGAATACTCGATAATGTGGGTTGAGGAAACAGGAAGCAGCATCGACTTCGTGAACGGCTTTATAGAATCTTATGGTGACCCGCTTGGCTTGAAGGCTTCGTGGGAAGCAATGGTAAACTTCCGCAATCCCGAGGCTTCGCACCGCACGAGCGTGATAAGCGAGAACGCTCAGTGGTTTGAGGATAATTCGCCTGTCGATGACAAATATAAGAAGACCGAGGTAAAAGGCGTTTCGGCAAAGGTCATAACTTCTGCCATTCTTGCGGGCGACTGTTATCCGTCAACGCCTATTGGCATTAACCTGCCTAATGCCAACTGGATACGTGCCGCTCATGGCTCGAAGTCGGTTACGCTTGAAAATATTACCGATGCCTATAACAAGGCAGCCGATGGCAATGGCTTCAACGAGGAATTTGCATATTCGCAAGAAGAAATCGACTTGATGAAGAATTATCTGGAACTTGCCGACAACCTGCATACCGACCTTCACGAGTGCCTGGGACACGCTTCGGGTCAATTGATGCCCGGCGTGCATGACGATGCCTTAAAGGAGCATGGCTCGACGCTCGAAGAGGCTCGTGCCGACCTGTTTGCATTGTATTATCTTGCCGACCCCAAGTTGATTGAGCTTGGTATAGTCACAAGTCCCGATACTTATAAAGCCGAATATTACAAGTATGTGATGAATGGGCTTATGACCCAGCTCACTCGTATCGAGCCGGGCAAGGATATTGAAGAAGCTCATATGCGTAACCGTCACTTGATATGCCAATGGGCTTACGAGCAGGGCAAGGCCGACAATGTGATAGAATATGTGACTCGTGACGGAAAGACGTTCTTGAAGATTAACGACTACGAGAAGTTGCGTACCTTGTTTGGCAAATTGCTCGGCGAGATACAGCGCATAAAGTCGGAAGGCGACTACGCTGCCGGACGTGATCTGGTAGAAAAGTATGCCGTAAAATTCGACCCGGAATTGCACAAGGAAGTGCTTGAACGCTATGCCAAACTCAACATAGCTCCATACAAGGGATTTGTGAACCCGGTTTACTCGCTTGTGGTCGATGACGCAGGCAACGTAACCGACGTGAAGATAGATTATACCGAAGGTTATGCCGAGCAAATGCTTCGTTATTCGCGTGATTACAATACGTTAATTAAATAATTAAGGTTATTAATTAGTTTATTTAAGTGGGGCGGGTCTTGCTATGCAGGCTTGCCCCACTTTTTGTCGTTACGGAGTAAAAGGCTGTGCTTTTCATGTGCTTTTTAATGTATGGCAATAAATTCTTTTAAATGATATTTTTCTGTTTTGACACGTTTACTTAACTTTGAAGCCACATACAATCATCTCATGCCAACGATGAAACAGTTATATATATTTGCAATATGCGTCATAGCGGCAGGTTGCGCATCGGCCTCGGCACAACAGCAATACACGTCAAGCGACTCGACCGTGTTGTATGCGAATCCGGGACTCAACAGGTTGCTCGACATCCAACGCAACTTGAGCGACTTTGTTTTCAAAGACGAAAGTTCGCTGTTGCACCGGAAACCCTCGTTTCGGATTCTGCCGTCGATAAAGCGCACGCCGGGATATGGTTTCTCGTTCGGACTGGGGGGGGCCATATCATTCTTTACCGACCGAGACGATTATTCGTTGCAGCGAAGTGAGGTTCCTCTCATCGTGTCGGTGGCGTTCACCAAGCCATTCTCTTACAGCATAGCCTGCGAGCCACAACTATACCTTGCCGGGAACGCCTTGCGGCTGCAAGCCGAAATTTCTTACCGCGACTGGCTCGAATACTACTTCGGCGTGGGCTATGCCGTCAATCATAACCCGGCTTATGAAAAAGACAAATATACCTATGAGAGCATGACTATGCGTTTCAAGCCTAATGTTCAGTTCCGACTCGGCAACCCGTTTCTGTATGGGGGGATAGTGGCCGACGTGTGGCATGAACGTATGAGGAACCCGGAGGAATTTGTAAAGGCCGACAAGCATTATCTCGCGCTCACCGGCAACGAATCAAGAGATTCGGCCACAGGAACAGGCATAGGGCTTAACATAGATTATGACACACGCGACATCCCCAACGATGCTTATAGCGGGATGTTGCTGTCGGCCGAAGCAATGTTTTACACCTCGGCTTTCGGTGGCGACACCCGGTATGGCACATTGGCCATAGACTACCGCCAATACTTGCAACTGCGCGGACGCAAGCAGATATTGGCATGGAATGTGACAAGTAATAACGCATTTGGCGACCATGTGCCGTTTACGCGCTACGCAACGATAGGCGGTGTGAACAACTTTAGGGGATATTACAATTACCAATACCGTAACAAGTCGATGCTCACTGCACAGGTAGAATACCGTTATTGGTTGCAAATCGATTCGCCATGGGGCATACTGCTTAACCGCTTCGGCTTTGCCGTATGGGCAGGGACAGGCGTAATGGGGACTAACCCGATTAAATACGAGGCATTGCTGCCGCAGGCAGGCGTGGGAGTGAGGTTTGCGCTACGCGACCGCCTCAACTTCCGCTTCGACGTGGCTCATAATCCCATCGATAACGACACCATGTGGTACATGAGTTTTTCCGAGTCGTTTTGAATCATGCAATTCAAAAAAATTCATGATGAAAAACAGAACAGCACCTAAATAAATATTAACTTTGCAACAGTTTTTCACAAGCCCTTATTATAAAAATTATGAATTCTTTGACTCCATTCAAGATTTTCTCGGGTACCAACTCCATGTACCTCGCTAAGGAAATCTGCCAAAACCTTGGCGTTGAGTTAGGTAAAATGAACATCCAGCACTTTGCCGATGGTGAGTTCGAAGTGTCGTTTGAAGAGTCGATTCGCGGGTGCGAGGTCTATCTCATTCAATCAACGTTTCCCAACAGCGACAACCTGATGGAGCTGCTTTTGATGGTAGATGCTGCTAAGCGTGCGTCGGCCAAGTCGATAATAGCAGTTGTGCCTTATTTCGGTTGGGCCAGGCAAGACCGCAAGGACAAACCCCGCGTGTCGATTGCCTCGAAACTGGTTGCCGACTTGCTGAGTACTGCCGGCATAAACAGGCTCATTACCATGGATCTGCATGCCGATCAGATTCAAGGGTTCTTCAACGTGCCGGTTGACCACCTTTATGCATCGTCGTGCTTCATTCCCTATATTCAATCGCTCAAGCTTGAAAATATGGTAATAGCGTCGCCCGACGTGGGTGGAGCCAAGAGAGCCAACAATTACGCCAAATACCTAAACGCGCCTCTCGTGTTGTGCCACAAGCAGCGCATAAAGGCCAACGTAGTAGAAAACATGACCATAATAGGCGATGTGCAAGGCAAAGACGTGATTCTTGTTGACGACATGGTTGACACGGCAGGCACCATATGCCGCGCTGCCAACTTGATGATGGAAAACGGGGCGCGTTCGGTACGTGCGCTCGCTTCTCACGCCATCATGAGCGACCCGGCCTCGCAACGCGTTATGGACAGTGCCCTGTGTGAACTCATATTCTCCAATAGCATACCGTTCCACAAGGATTGTCCGAAGGTTACGACGCTTAGCATCGCAGGACTGTTTGCCGACACCATCAACCGTGTCCACGAAAACCGTTCGATTAGTTCTCAATATCTGCTTTGATAAGACATGATAAAAGCCGAGTCCCGGAAAGAACAATAGTTCCCGGGACTCGGCTTTTTATATGGCAATACTAATATTATTGTTCAACCAAATGAAATACCATGCTTGAGAATGCATTGTCAAGCGGTAACGACAGCCCGGCTTTCATCAAGAATTCGCCACTATACACCTTTCCGTCGCCGGCATACGTTTTATCGCCCGGCATCGTGTTCACCTCTTTGAGCAAATAATGCCTGTTAGGGTCAAGGCCATGCAATTTTATGCCATATGATTGTGTGCGGTTATGGTAAATCGTGCTAAATGCAAACACCACGGCTTCGCCACGATTTTTCGATACATACATGTTTGAACAATAACCGTCGTTGTCATAAGGCGAGTTCAAGCGGTAAAGGTCGCCAAACTGTATCGTCGGTCGCAATTCCTTGTAAAGTTTGATGGCTTCAATGGCAAAAGTCCGTTCTGCGCCTTCAAGTTGTCCCGGCTGCATCTCCATGCCGAGCCGCCCCATCATGGCCACATCAAAACGGAACTTGAGCGGCAGCATCATTCCCGTCTGGTGATTAGGACTTGTCGATACGTGTGCTGCGGTAGCGATTGCCGGGAAGAATATGTTTGTGCCGTATTGTATATACAATCGGTCGAGTGCATTTGTATTGTCGCTTGTCCAAAACTCGTCGTGATACTTCAATGCGCCAAAGTCTAAACGGCCTCCACCAGAAGAGCACAATTGTATTGTAATGTCGGGATACTTCGCTCTAATTCGTTTATAGACACTGTATAACCCATTAATGTAGTCATGCCAGAAACGATTTTGCTCATTCTGGGCAAGATATGTAGAACCCACGTTGTCGGCATGGCGGTTGGCATCCCATTTTACATATGAAATATTCGGCGACATGTTCAACACGCCATCAAATGCGTTAAATACGAAATCCTGGACTTCGGGATTGGTCAAGTCGAGCAGAAGTTGGTTGCGCATCGGCAACATGTCGCGTTCTCCACTTTGCACAATCCACTCTGGGTGGCGGTGCGCAAGCTCGCTGTCGGGATTGACCATTTCCGGCTCCATCCATATTCCAAATTTCAGACCCTTGCTCACGGCGTAATCGGCAAGATAGCTTATCCCATGCGGTAGCTTCTTTTTGTTGACCTGCCAATCGCCAAGACCTGCGTTGTCGGCATTGCGAGGGTATTTGTTCCCAAACCAGCCATCGTCGAGAACAAACATTTCTATGCCGAATTCGGCAGCATCGTCAATCATGCCGGTTATCACATCTTCGTCGAAATCGAAATATGCGCCTTCCCAACTGTTCAGCACAATCGGGCGTTCTTCGTTGCCATGTGCTATGTTATATTTGCGGGTCCAGTCGTGCAGATTGTGCGATATAGAGCTTCGTCCACAGTTGCTATATGTAAGTATCATTTCCGGAGTGGCAAATTCTTCTCCGGCGGCGACTGAGACAGCCGATGCAAACGGGTTTATTCCTCCAACTATATGTAGTAATCCGGCCTCGTCAACCTCAAATTGCATCTTGTAATTGCCGGTCCATGCAAGTGCGCCGGCATATATCTCTCCGCTATACTCTTGTGCAGGCTCGTCGAGTGAAACGAGAAACGCCGAATTGTCGGATTGGGTGGTGCGTACCCCTTTTTTAGATTCTATTACCTTCACACCGGGTGTAAGACGCTCTTCCGAAAGTTGCATTTCTCTCGCCCAAGTGCCGTGGAAATGGGTAAGATAATAATTTCGGGCTTTTAATGTTATGTAGGAAGATGCGATATTTTCCACAAGCACGTTGCCGGTTTCGTTGTGCCTAAAAACCACCGACTGCGTTATTACATTCTCGTCGTTGTAAGCCAAGAAATGCAGGTCCACGTGAGCATCGTATATTTTGTCTCGCAGTCGTATCACGGTAGCCGTGCGATTGTCGTCAATGACAGTCTGCTCATGCGATTCATATACGAGTTCGGTGGTAATCACGCCATCGGCATGAGTCAATTTTAATGCCGGGTTCAAGAAGAAGCGACCGCCGTAGGCCGGATAAAGTTGCAATCCGTATGCATCGCCGGTGTCGGGTTGCGTGATATGCCATGCGTGGGCGAATTCTGTCGTGTTCATTAGCTTTTCGCCAAAGTAGCACAAGTCGAGCGTATGCCCGGATTCACTTTCGAGAATCATGCTGATGCCATTAGTTTCTATCTTAATTTGCCCCGCATTCATTACGGCAGCAGCACACATTGCGGCAATGGCAGTCGATATTCGTTGAGATTTTTTCATGTTTCTTTGTATGTTATTTGGACACTATAGGATTTATCATATGCAAATAAATACAAAATATAGATTTAATCCAAATGTTCAGCCCGTTGTTTGCCGATTAATGTTGTGTGCCTGGAATGGCAGCATAATAACAATGATACTATTATGTTGCCATATGTGTAGGTAGATGTTAGGAACCGGTTGTACTCTCAAGCGATGTGCTTCAAGCATAAATGAAATTTCTGCACAATAAGTAATCGATTTTCAAGTTCAATTTTGGCGGATACTAATTTATCCGTATCTTTGTGCCGTCATTCAGCGAAGACATTATTCGTGTAATGTCTGGAACCGGGTGAGAATCCCGGGCAGTACTCGCTGCCGTAACTCCCAAAATGACACTGTGGTTCAGTCACTGGATTAAAAGTTCTGGGAAGGCTGTGCCGATTATGCAGGGGGAGAAGCCGGAATACAGGTTGAATGATAAGTGTGTTTAACTGTCCGCGAGGAATTTCCTCACGAAAGAGGATGATAATCGGGCATAAATTATACGGACTAATGAAATATCTTTTTTGTATTGGTTTGATATGGAGTATAGCCATATTAAATGTCAATGCATATTCGCAGGCCGCCATGGGCGACGAAGTGTTTCTTGACTCGGTTTTGACCATTCAAGAAATAAATGTTGTTGCCAATAAGCATCAAAAGGAAATAATAAAGCCGCAGACATTAAGCGGAGTCGAACTTGAGCGTCTAAACAGCCATTCGGTTGCCGATGCGTTACGATATTTTTCGGGTGTGCAGCTAAAGGATTATGGCGGAATAGGTGGCATAAAGACTGTGAACATACGCAGCATGGGTACAAACCACGTAGGTGTGTTCTATAACGGCATACAACTTGGCAATGCACAAAACGGGCAAGTCGATCTGGGTCGCTATTCACTTGAAAACGTGGAAGAAATATCGCTCTACAATGGGCAGAAAAGTAATATATTCCAGAGTGCCAAGGATTTTGCCTCGTCGAGTGCGATATATATCTATACCAAGCGTCCCACATTCGGCCACGGGCGCAATTATAACGTCATGGTTCAAATGAAGACGGGAAGCTTCGGCCTTGCAAATCCTTCTATCATATGGAGCCAAAGATTGACCGACAATATCAGTATGTCGGCCAACGCCGAATATACGTATGCCAACGGAAGATACAAATTTCGTTATCGACGTTTACAGTTAAACGGGGACGTGGCCTATGACACAACCGCAACGCGCCAAAATGGAGACGTGGAAGCCCTGCGTGCCGAAATGGGGTTATATGGGCGGATACAAAACGGGCGTTGGAACTTGAACGGATATTTCTATACATCTGAGCGAGGAATTCCCGGTGCGATAGTGAACAATGTGTTTCGCCGCGGCGAACGCCAGTGGGACAAGAGTGCTTTTGGCCAAGGTGCTTTCGAGAAAAAGTTTTCCAACTCATATTCGCTTAAATTAAGTGGTAAATTTGCTTGGGACTATTCCAACTACCTGCGTGACGACAAGAAAGAACTCTATCTCAACAATCACTATTATCAAAAAGAGGTGTACTTTTCGGTCGCCAATTTGTTTTCAATCAACAATTGGTGGACGGTATCGGCTTCGGCCGACCTACAATGGAACACAATGGCCGCCGACCTCACCGACTTTGCATATCCTACGCGTTGGACTCAACTCGGTGCCATTGCCACGGCAATGAATTTCAAGCACGTCGGTTTACAGGCAAGCCTGCTTGGCACTTTCATCCAAGAGTCAACACGCTCGCGCAAGATTTACACGGCAGGGCCAAACAGGCACGAGTTTTCACCTGCGGCGTTCATAAATTATCGGCCATTCGATAGCGATTGGCTCGAAATTTACGGATTTTTCAAGAAAATATTTAGAATGCCGACGTTTAACGACCTATATTATACCGAGATAGGCAATGCCGACCTTGAGCCTGAATACACATATCAATACGATATAGGCATTTCTATCAGTCGCCAACTCGGACACTCGTTCTTTGATTTCGTGTCAATTAAGACCGATGCTTACTATAATTTAGTTAAGAACAAGATTATAGCCTATCCTACAGGAAAACAGTTCAGATGGACTATGATTAATCTGGGCAAAGTGCGCATTGCCGGTGTGGAAGTGTCGGGTGATGTGGCTGCGCATATAGAAAAGGTGAGAATGAAACTGCACACCCAATATACGTTTCAACGGGCACGCGACTACACCGACCCGGCAGATTCTTTCTATGGCGACCAAATTCCATATATTCCACGCCACAGTATATCAGTTTCATACAATGCCAATTATCGTGGTTGGGATTTTAATTATTCGTTCATCTATACGGGGGAACGATATAATGAACAGGAAAATAATCTGTATAACTTCGAGCCGCCTTGGTTTACTCACGACATGTCTCTCTCAAAAGAATTTACTATAAACAACGTAAGTCTCAAATTAATAGGGGAGTTAAACAATGTGTTCAATCAAGCATACGAAGTGATACATAACTATCCGATGCCGGGACGGAATTTCCGACTGACTGCAAAAATATCGATATGACAACATTAAACAACCGCATTGCTACATTCAAGGTCTTGGCTATTGCTCTATTGGCATTTGTGACGAGCTTGACCTCTTCATGCGAACGCGACGAGGTGCTTATAGATATCGTGCAGACGCAGGTAACCCAACCGTCATATACCGATATTTGTGGTTTCTACCTGCTCAACGAGGGCAACATGGGCAGCAACAAGGCAAGTATCGACTATTTTGATGCCACAGAGGGCGTTTATTATCGTAATATTTATGCCGAGCGCAATCCGACTGTTGTCAAGGAGCTAGGCGACGTGGGCAACGACATACTGATTTACGGGAATAAAATGTATGCAGTAATAAATTGTTCTCATAAGGTCGAAGTGCTTACGCCGGATAGTGCCAAGCGCATTACCCAAATCGATATTCCAAATTGCCGCTACGCAGTGGGGCATGAAGGATGCCTATATGTGAGCAGTTACGTCGGGCCGGTGCAGATCGACCCCACTGCACAACTGGGTGCGGTGTTCAAGGTCGATACTTTGTCGCTCGAAGTCGTGGATACTGTTGAAGTCGGTTATCAACCCGAGGAAATGGCAATTATCGGCAACCGTCTGTATGTGGCCAATTCTGGCGGATACCGTGTTCCATATTATGATAACAGGGTCTCGGTCATCGACCTTAATACATTTGACGTTGCTGATGTCATCACCATCGACGAGGCTGCCAACTTGCATCGCGTGGAAAAAGACAGCAAAGGCCGTTTATGGATAAGTTCTCGCGGCGACTACTTTGGCAGCATATCAACCTTGCTCGTAATAGACCCTGCAAGTAAAAAGGTCATAAAAAATATGAGCATACCCGTATCCGACATGTGGGCAGATGGAGACACGCTCTATACTGTCAGTTCGGAGTGGAGCTATGTGACCGGCGGGAATGCCGTCTCGTATGCCAAGGTCGATATGGCTTCAATGGAAATCATCGACGACAATATAATAAAAGACGGAACCGACGCAAGCATCAAGCTTCCTTACGGCATTGCGGTAAATCCGTTAACCAAGGATTTTTATGTATGCGATGCCAAGTCGTATGTCGTGTCGGGTACGATATATTGCTTCGACAAGGACGGCTGTTTGAAATGGAAGGAAACCACCGGGCAGGTTCCGGCACACTTTGCATTCAATGGCCGAATAGAATATAAATAACATAAGCCATGCCGAGAGAGGTGGCAATAACTTTATTATAAACACGGCTTTAGGTGCGGGATAATATCTCGCTTAAAAGGGAACCGGGTGCAAATCCCGGACAGTTACCGCTGCTGTAACTTCCTATATGACCGATGCAATAGCCACTGGACTTACACGTCTGGGAAGGCGCATCACATAATATACGATTTAAGGAAGAAGCCAGAATACCTGCCTAAACGCCATCCACTCTTGCAACCTGCGGATTAACGGGTCGAGTGGCATAACAACCCTGTCGTTTTTTTACGGATGAGGGCTGCCGAGTGCCAATCCCCGTTATTGCAAGAGAATGTTGGGAGAAACAAACTTGTAATTAATATATTATTTTTATGAATAAGCACTCATTTACATTGGCAGTAATGGCACTGTCGGCTCTTGTCGCACAAGCAGCAAGCCCCGTACACAGTACCGTGCTTGAGTATGTTCCGGCTCCGGGACAGTTTGTAAACACGCTTCCCGAATGGGAAGAAGGGGACGATGCGGCGGCAATGGCCGAGAAAGCCTATAACTATACCAATCCCGATGGCAGCATGATTTCGCTTGGCGGATATGGAGGATATATCGTAGTCGGATTTGACCATACGATAGTAAACGTCGAGGGTGTTCGCGACATATACTTTGAAGGGAATTCGTTCAGTGAAGCAAGGGCCACGCAGGGCGGGAGCAGCGAGCCGGGTGTGGTGCTTGTCGCTTACGACATAAACGGTAACGGTATGCCCGACGACAACGAATGGTTTGAAATACGCGGCAGCGAGTACGGCAATTCGATATCCGGCTATGAATGCACCTATTATCGGCCCGACAGCGACGAAGCCGATATTCGTTGGACCGACAATCGTGGCAATGAAGGATACATTTACAGGAACCAATTTCATCCGCAACCTTATTGGCCGCAATGGTTGCTCGACCGTGAAACGCTTACGTTCCGCGGAACGCGTCTTCCCGATAATGGCGTGGATAAAAATGGCGACGGCTCGTATTTCGTACTCAGCCAATTCGATTACGGTTATGCCGACAACGCGCCTAACCTTGTTGACGGCTTATGGAACGAGGATGCCAAAATCGACATCGACTGGGCTATCGACATCAATGGCAATTCTGTGAAAATGCCGGGCGTGGATTTTGTAAAAATATATACAGGCGTAAATCAAGACAATGGATGGATTGGCGAAAACAGCACCGAGGTTTGCCGTATCATTGATGCTCATGTAACTCGCGAGGGTAGCACTCCAGTGCTTGACGAGACACTTGAAATCGACCAGACTGTGCTTGACGCATTTCTTGCGGCTTATGCCGATGGTAATGTGTCATCGGTAGCCAACGCAGTAGGGACAGACAACATGCGTGTTTACTTAGACAAGGCTACAGGGGTTGTCAATTTCAATGCACCCAACGGCGGTCTTGCCCAAGTATATAATCAAAGTGGCATGCTGGTGTACAGTAATTTGTTTAAGGCCGGCAGCAATTCCATTGACCTCGGTAATTTGCCCGACGGGCTATATCTTGTAAGAATCGCCGGTAAAACGACTAAGATTCTTAAGCATTAAGCCTTTTGGTCATAAACTGGCAAAAATCATATAAAACTATAATAACGTTTTTAGTTAGTGTTTCTGCTATAACACTTAAATTATTCTCAATTCTCAAGAACGAAAAATCGGCTTCGGGACGAAATCGATTTTCAAGCCTTCCTCCAAATAAAAAGCGAGGGAGGCTTTTTTGTTCCATCCCTCGCTGATGCGAATTTACGGTGTGAAAGTACCGTGTTATTACAAAACCACTTTAAACGCTTGTTCCGAAATGCGCACTATGCAAACGCCACCGGCTGTTGCAGGTATTTCGGTAGCTGTTCCGGCATACACCTTGCGTCCCGACATGTCATATACCTCTACCACGGTATCATCGTCTGCGCCACTGATTACGATCCTGCCGTCAACGACCGATACGGAAACTTCGCCACTGTCGATTCCTTCCACGCCGCTGCCGAGTTCCTGTATGTTAAAGTATCTCCAATCTTCCGAGCTTTTATAGGCATCGAGGCTGCCCGCAGGCACATATACCGTGAAATTATAATTATAGTTAAGGCCAGAACCTGTCGGGGGAACAGGATTCAAAGATGTAAATTCTGTTAGTTTGTTACAACTAAAGGCGTTGTTGAAGAATGCTTACGAACGACAATACCGCAAATTGTCGGAATTTACGGATTTTGTCAAACGCTACTTCCCTTATGTGGAAAAGCTGATACCTACTATCAAGTTTTTGCGTGATACTCTGAATTTTAGCGATGGGCTAATCAAAAAGCTGTGCATGTTCAAGGATGT
>CALUNI010000043.1 GCA_944321905.1 uncultured Muribaculaceae bacterium
AAGGTATGGCGCAAAAGGTGCAATTTATTTCTACGGTCATACACTCGCCACAGTTGCTCATATTCGACGAACCGTTTTCGGGTTTCGACCCTGTAAATACCGAATTGCTTAAGAAAGAGATACTTCGTCTTCATGATAGAGGAGCGACAATAATATTCTCCACTCATAACATGGGTTCGGTGGAAGAAGTGTGCGAGGAAATAGCTCTCATCAATCATTCGCGTGTGGTGCTAAACGGGCAAGTGGCCGATATACGCCGCCGCTTCAGCAAGAAACTTTATCAAGTGGGCATTTCAAGTTTGATGAAGCTTGAGCCGGTTGAAGGGTTGTATAGCGTGGAGCAAATACAGCCATCGCCGTTCGGTGGCATAGTCGCCAACATTCGCCTTGCCGGCGATACCTGTCTGCGGGACGCAGTGGCTTATCTCAACGAGCATTACATGCTCGCTTCGTTTCAAGAATTGCTGCCAAGCATGAATGAGATTTTCATCGAAACAGTTTCAAATAACAATGTGTAGCACAATGAACAATTTCAGTCGCATATCGATAATAGCAAGGCATGAGTTCCTTGCGATTGCCGGGAAAAAGTCGTTTATAGTAATGACAATACTCATCCCTCTTCTCAGTTTGGCATGTTTCGGTTTGCCATATTTGATGATGCAGTTTAACAAGGGGGAGATAGAAACTGTGGCGGTGGTTGACGAAAGCGGCAGGTTTGGGAAAGCCATAACCGATAACGACGAGTTTAGGTTCAAGTCTTATTCGGCGGACGAGTCATCCGAGGATTTGCGTGAGTATTATGAAAAGCAGGGCGACATATATGCAATAGTATTGATTCCTGCCGATGTGGAGCATTCACTCAAGGTTGACGTGTTTTCCCGTAATGCCGTGCGTAGGGGGCTGCAGGAGCATGTGGCCGACTGTCTTAACGATACCATAACGCAGGCACGCATCGACTCGTATGACATACCGCGGCTCAAAGAAATCATCGACGGCAGCAAGGCCGAGGTGAGCTTGAATTGCGTCAAGTGGGACGAAGATGGCACCGAGTCGCAGTCAAATGCCGAGCTTGCCAGTATCATAGGCATGGTTTTGGCGTTTCTCACATATATGTTTGTGCTGATGTATGGGGCGATGATACTTACAAGCGTTGTCGAGGAGAAGACTAACCGCATAATAGAGGTAATGGTGAGCTGTTGCAGGCCGTTGGAATTGCTGCTTGGCAAGATTATCGGCGTGGGAATAGTAGGTTTGGCTCAGATTGCCATATGGTGCATTTTCTTGGGCATAATTTCTGCCGTGTTTGGGATAAGTTCGGTCTTGTCAGATCCCGAGATGCTTGTGCAGAACCCTGCAATGGGTGGCTTTGATGCCGACACTAACGAAATGATAAGTACTGTAATGAAGTCGGTAGCGTCAATCAATTTTGTTGAAATAGGCACATGCTTCGTGTTGTATTTCATAGGCGGATATCTGCTATACGGGTCGATGTTTGCCGCGGCAGGTTCTACGGTCGATCAGCCCAACGAGGGAAGCCAGGCCACTACGCCCATGATGATGTTCCTTGTGCTTGCTTTGTGGGCCGGCATATCGTGTATGGACAATCCCGACGGCGGACTTGCTTGGTGGTGTTCGATGATTCCGTTCACTTCGCCCATAGTCATGATGGTGAGGTTGCCTTATGACGTGGCATTGTGGGAGATTTTGCTCAGCCTTGTAATATTGTTTGGGTCGGCTCTTGGCATTGCAGCTTTTGCGGCCAAGATTTATCGAAAAGGCATATTGATGTATGGCAAGAAATTCTCGTGGAAAAACCTGAAGATGTGGCTTAAATAACGGGAAAAGATATATATAGACAGGAGCCGGAATGTCGCCATGACGTGGCATTACGGCTCCTGTCTGTATGTCGGTTTCTTGTTATTTCTTGTGTGCTATGATGTATTGGGCGATTTGCACTGCGTTTAGGGCGGCGCCTTTCTTGATTTGGTCGCCTACAATCCAGAAGCTTAGCCCATGGTCGTTGGCAATATCCTTGCGGATGCGTCCCACATATACCGGGTCTTTGCCTGCCACAAACAGCGGCATGGGATATTGTTTCTCCGACGGATTGTCAACCACTACCACGCCTTCGGCCTTAGAGAATGCTTCGCGAGCCTCTTCGGGCGATATCGGACGGTCGGTTTCGACCCATACGGCCTCGCTATGGGCGCGCATTACAGGCACGCGCACGCACATTGCGCTGACGCTCAGTTCCGGCTCATGCATGATTTTGCGAGTCTCGTTAAACATTTTCATCTCTTCTTTCGTGTAGCCGTTGTCTTGGAACACGTCGATGTGGGGAATTACGTTATAGGCAAGTTGGTATGCGAATTTTTCTACAACCGGCTCTTGTCCTTGAGCAAGATCGGCATATTGCTTTACCAGTTCGTCCATTGCGGCGGCACCTGCTCCGCTGGCAGCTTGATAGGTCGCCACATGTACCCGCCTAATCTTCGACAGGTCGTTGATAGGCTTCAGTGCCACCACCATTTGGATAGTGGTGCAGTTGGGGTTGGCTATGATGTTGCGCGGAGTGTTGAAAGCGTCGTCTCCGTTGACCTCGGGAACGACTAATGGCACGTCGTCGTCCATGCGGAACGCGCTTGAATTGTCGATCATCAACGCCCCGTATTTGGTGATTGTGTCGGCAAATTCACGGGAAGTGCCTGCCCCGGCCGATGTGAATGCAATGTCAACTCCCTTGAAGTCGTCGTTGTGCTTGAGTTCGCGTACTTCAAATTCTTTGCCTTTGAATGTGTATTTGCGGCCTGCGCTTCGGCTCGACCCAAACAGCAGCAACTCGCTCACCGGGAAATTCTGTTCGGCAAGCACTCGGAGAAATTCTTGTCCAACGGCACCGCTGGCACCTACGATTGCAACTTTCATGTCAATGTCTCTTTTTTTGAATTTGGGCGCAAAATTACTATTAACCCGTAAATATTTCAATACTTTGGCTATATATTTTGCAATTTTGCAATCACTCTTCTTTTTTTGCCGGTGCAAGGAGTTTGCAATAGCGCTTGTCGTCGTTTATCACACGCAGTGCCTCGCTGAATATCGGGTCGCGGTGGTTGATTACCATGTTATATGCGCCACTGTCGGCATACACGTCTCGTGCTACGAGGGCTTTCACCACGTCGGCCATCAACTTGCGGCTGCGCGCAAACTGAGTGCTGTCAAACGGGATGCTGTCGCGGTCTCCTGCAGCACGCAAGTCGGCAAGCATCACGCTGTCAACCTCAAAACCACGGTCGAAGTCGGCCACTGTTTTATATTGCTTTGATATTTTGTCTCTGTGCTCGTCAACATAGCCTATTACATACTGGTTGATAGTGCCGCGAGCCACTATGTCGCGATAGTAGTCGCTGAACTCGGTGGTGTCGAGTGGGACAAACACGTCGGGCATTATTCCTCCACCGCCATAAATTACGCGCCCGGTTTTAAGTGTGTTGTATTTCAGCGAGTCGGGTAGGTGGATGCTGTCGGCGTTGGCAAGTTCGCCGTCAAGGAACCTGTTGTATATATCCTTTGCATACCCTTCACGGTCTCCCGCCGTGTATGGTTTCTGTATGCAGCGTCCCGACGGGGTGTAGTACCGTGCCACCGTCAGTCGCATCATCGAGCCGTCGTCGAAGCGGAACGGGCGTTGCACGAGCCCCTTTCCAAACGTGCGCCGTCCGACGATTACCGCACGGTCCCAGTCTTGCAACGCCCCTGCGAGAATCTCGCTTGCCGAGGCCGAGTACTGGTCAACCATTACCACTACTTTGAAATTCTCGTCGGTCAATTTGCCCCTGCCGTTGGCCTTGGCATCATAGCGGGGCGAGTTGTTGCCTTGCGTGTAAACTATTTCGTTGCCTCGTTCGAGAAAGTTGTTGGCAAGCTCTACGGCGGTTTGCAGGTATCCTCCGCCGTTATTGGTTAAGTCTATTATAAGCCTGTCCATGCCTTTCTTTTTCAAGTCGGAAAGTGCGTCGTTGAATTCTTCGTCGGTCTTTTTGCCAAAGCGGCTCACTTTTACATAGCCGGTGTGGTCGTCGGCCATGTAAGAGGCATCGATGCTGTAAAGCGGAATGTCGTCGCGGGTGATTCGGAACGGAATCAATTGGTCAACTCCGCGTCGCTTGACCATCACGTTGACCTTTGTGCCTTTCTTGCCACGCAGCATCTTCATTATGCGAGTGTTGCGCATTTTCATTCCGGCTATTACGGTATCTTCTACTTGCACTATGCGGTCGCCTGCCACCATGCCTACTCTTTCGGCCGGCCCGCCGACGATGGTCTGTATCACATAAAGCGTGTCTTGCGGCATGTTGAATTGAATGCCTATGCCACTGAATTCTCCTTCGAGCGGCTCGTCAAGTTCGCGGGTCTCTTCGGGCGTGCTGTAAGAAGAGTGCGGGTCGAGCTGTTCGAGCATTCCCTTTATCGCGTCTTCCACCAGCTTGTCTTCGTTGACCGAATCGACGTAGAATTGTGAAATTGCAAACTCTGCGTTCATGAGTTTCTTCAAGTGCTTTTGTCCGCTCATGCTTGCAGTCGTTGCCGATATGGCCAAGACTGCCACTATAAGAAATAATATCTTTTTCATATTCTTGTTGCAAATAAAGTTGTTATTTGACTTTCCACGTTTGAGGAATCAGCGTAGGGTCGCAATTGTGGGGCAGGTAGGCCGACACGTCTTGCCCGTATTTTACCAGTTCGCGCACTATGCTGGAACTTATATGGCTGTACTCGGGCAGCGTGTACAGCAGCACCGTCTCTATGCCCGACAAGGCGCGGTTTACCTCGGCAAGGTTCTTTTCATATTCAAAGTCTTGTATCATCCTCACGCCTCGAAGCATGAATGTGGCTCCGCATTGGCGAGCCGCATCGACCGTCAGTCCGTCGTATGAAATCACTTTTACCCGTGGCTCGTTGCGGAAAATGCCTTTTATCCATGCCATGCGCTCGTCGAGCGTGGTGAGTGTCAGCTTGTTGTAATTTATGCCTATGGCAACTACGATTTCGTCAAACAGCGGCAAGGCACGCATGACAATCGATTCATGCCCAACGGTGAAAGGGTCGAACGACCCGGGGAACAAGGCTACGCGTTTGCAGCCTCCGTTATTTTGTAATGTCTTCTTCATCTTCAAGTACGAGGTTGTCGATGATGAAATTCTGCCTTTCCATCGTGTTCTTGCCCATGTAGAATGCAAGCATCTCTTTTACTGCGTCTTCTTTGCGCAATGTCACTCGGTCAAGCCTCATGTCGGGGCCAATAAAGTCGCGGAATTCATCATCGGATATTTCGCCAAGTCCCTTGAACCGGGTAATCTCGGCATTTTCTCCTAATTTTTTGATTGCTGCTATGCGTTCGTCGTCGTTGTAGCAGTAGTATGTTTCCACCTTGTTTTGCGAGGCCTCTTTTTTCCCCGTGCGTCGTTTGCGTTTTGCCTCTTTTTTGTTCCTGACCCGGAAAAGAGGCGTTTGCAGTATGTACACATGTCCGGTTTTTACCAGTTCGGGGAAAAATTGCAGCAAGAATGTGATTAGCAGCAGGCGTATGTGCATTCCGTCCACATCGGCATCGGTGGCTATGATGACCTTGTTGTATCGCAGCCCGTCTAAGCCACCCTCGATGTTTAATGCTGCCTGTAGCAGGTTGAATTCTTCGTTCTTGTACACAATCTGCTGTTGCATTCCGTAGGAATTCAACGGCTTGCCTCGCAAAGAAAACACGGCCTGGGTCTCAACGTCGCGAATCTTGGTGATTGACCCGCTTGCCGAGTCGCCCTCGGTGACGAAAATCATAGTTTCGTCGCGCCGGTCGCCCTTGGCATCGTTGAAGTGTACGCGGCAATCGCGCAGCTTGCGGTTGTGCAGTGCCACTTTCTTGGCGTTCTCGCGAGCTTGCTTGGCCACTCCGGCCATGGCTTTGCGTTCACGCTCCGATGCGACAATCTTCTTGAGCATGGCATCGGCTACGTCGGGAGTCTTGTGCAGGTAGTTGTCGAGTTCTTTCTTGATGTAGTCGTTGATGAACTTATATACGGTGGGGCCGCCTTCATACATCACAGTGCTGCCAAGCTTGATTTTGGTCTGCGACTCGAAAATGGGCTCTATCACTTTAATGCTGATTGCGGCTACCATGCCGTTGCGAATGTCGTTGTATTCGAAATTCTTGTTGAAGAACTCCTTGATTGTCCGCGACAGGGCTTCGCGGAATGCCGACTGGTGTGTGCCACCCTGTGTGGTGTGTTGCCCGTTGACAAACGAGTAAAATTCTTCGCCATACTGCGAGGTGTGGGTGAGTACCACTTCTATGTCCTTGTCCTTGAAATGGATGAGCGGGTATAGAGGCTCGTTGGTCATGTAGTCGTTCACAAGGTCGGCAAGGCCGTGAGCCGAACGATATTTTTTACCGTTATATATGATTGTCAATCCGGTGTTCAAGTATGAGTAGTTCTTGACCATCGGTTCTATGTATTCTTCCCGGTAGCTGAAGTTCTTGAACAATTGGGCATCGGGCTTGAAACGAATCATCGTGCCGTTTTCGGTTACATCGGGAGAGTCGATTATTCCGCTTTCTTCTACGAGTTTGCCACGTTCGAAGCGAGCCGACGACGATTGCCCGTCGCGAAACGATTGTACGACTAAGAATTCTGACAGTGCGTTGGCTGCTTTCAATCCCACGCCATTCAGACCTACCGAGCCTTTATAGTTGGAGTTGTCGAATTTGCCGCTCGTGTTCATCTTCGATGCGGCATTTACCACGTCGGCAAGCGGAATCCCACGCCCATGGTCGCGAATGGTGACAGTGTTGTCGGCAAGTGTAACCTCTATCGTGTTGCCGAATCCTGCGAGATGTTCGTCGATTGCGTTGTCCATGACTTCCTTGAACAGCACGTATATGCCGTCGTCGGGTTGGGAACCGTCGCCAAGCCTCCCGATATACATACCCGGTCGCAGCCTTACGTGTTCGAGCGATTCGAGTGTCACCAGATTATTATAGTCGCCGACTCCGTTGTCGGGCAAGTTGTTGTGTCCTATTCCTGTCGTTTCTTCAGCCATTTATCGTTTTCTGTAACTAACAGGCAAAGTTACGAATAATTTTCAACAATCTCGTCACTATGCCGCCATGTGATGCTGTTGAGGATGTTTAATTGTATGTGCAAGGCATGTTAGAAAAGAGAGGCCGGACACGGCCTGCCAAGTGCAGTTCCATGTCCGGTCGCTCGTGTGCTGTTTATTGGTCGTGTCAGTAGAGGTAATATTTTGCCGAACGTGTCTTGAAACTTTCCGCATCCTTGTTCCAATAGTCCGATATGTCGCTTACTTGATAATTTTGAGACAACTTGGTACGTATCTTGTCGGTTCCGCATACTTTGTCAAACATGTTAAAACGTCCCTTGTCGGCGCATTCAAATGTCTTGTGGTCGGGATACAGTTTGGCAAGAGCCTGTATTATGTAAAAATTGGTGAGCGACAGGTTGGCACTTTCAAGGTCGGTGACATATATCTGCACGCCTTGAAACTCCTTGCCTTGTCCTACCGAATAAAACGGCTTGATGTGAATGGGGCGGAATGCCATTCCCGGCAGGTTTAGTCTGTTGAGTTCGTTACAGAAATCTTCGGCATTTATCCATTCGGCACATACCAGTTGGAATGGCAGCGTGTAGCCTACGCCAATCGAAACGAATCCCAATTCACCCAGTATGCCTGTGACAGGATAATAATACGACGACTCAATCTGCGGGATGTGTGGCGATGGCAGTACCCACGGCATCCCGGTGTCGCCATATTTCATGTCGCGAGTCCATCCCGACATGGGTATGACGGTTAATTTGACCTTTTTTTCGGGATTGATTATGCCTTCTTCGTTAAGCATGACGGCAAGTTCGCCGGGAGTAAGGCCATAGACATAAGGGATAGGGAATTGGCTCACAAACGAAGTGAAGCCATCTTCCACAATGCAGCCTTCGACCTTGTTGCCGCCAAGCGGGTTGGGACGGTCGAGAACCATGAATTCGATGTCGTTTTCGATACAGGCTTCCATGGCTTTGCCCATGGTGCTTATGTAGGTGAATGAACGGCATCCTATGTCCTGGATGTCATATACCAGTACGTCAACACCATTAAGCATTTCTTTGGTTGGCTTTTGGGTTGCCCCGTAGAGTGAAAATACTTTGACTCCCGTTGCCGGGTCGGTGTTACTGTCAACCTTGTCGCCAGCATGGGCGTCTCCCCGTACCCCGTGTTCGGGACCGTAAAGAGCGACTAATTCCACTCCGGGTGCTTCGTGCAGTATGTCGATTGTGGATTTGAGGTTGCGGTCAACGCCGGTGGGATTGGTGATTAGTCCCACACGCTTGCCTTGCAACTGCTTGAATCCGTTGTCTCGCAGGGTTTCGATTCCCGGTTTTGTCTGGGCAACGGCTAAAACGGCAGCTGCCATTATTGTCAATAATGTGATTAAAAACTTGTTCATTGTTCTTTTTCTTTAAGTCCGAATTTCGGGTCGATTTTTACAAATGCGCAAATGCCTATTGTTGCGGCACAGCATATTATGGTCCAAATGAAGAAGTGGCGGTATCCGATGGTTTCTTGCAGCCATCCTGCGGCCATTCCCGGCAGCATCATGCCCAGTGCCATGAATCCTGTGCAAATGGCGTAGTGCGCCGTCTTGTGTTCTCCTTCGGAGAAATAAATCAAGTAAAGCATGTAGGCCGTGAAGCCAAATCCATAGCCGAATTGCTCGACAAACACGCATATGTTGATCACGAGCAGCGAGCTGTCTTGGAAATAGCTCAGATAAATAAACGTCAGGCAGGTTAACGACATGCTCCAAGCCATGGGCCATAACCATTTTTTCAAGCCGCCGCGCGCCGCGGCCATTCCACCTATAATGCCTCCGATAGTCAAGCCTATAATGCCGACCGTGCCATACACAAGTCCCACTTCACCGGTTGACAGCCCTAGTCCGCCCTTGTCGATTGGGTCGAGCAGGAACGGGTTGATGAGCTTCACAAGTTGAGCCTCGGGCAAGCGGTAGAGCAGCATGAATGCTATTGCAACCCATATTTGTTTCTTCTGGAAGAACGAAACAAACGTTTCTACAAACTCCTTCATTATGCTCGAAGCAGATTTCTTGCCTTCACGAGCGTCGGATGCCGGGCGTGGAAGAACCCAGCTGTGGTACAGTGCCACGGCAAGGAAGAATGCCGACAGGGACAGGAACACCACAATCCATGCAAATGGGATGTTGCCCGATGCGCCAACGAATGAGGCTTCGGTGCTGTCTTTCAGCTTGTGGTCAATTTCAAAAAACAGATATGCCGGTTTGTCCCAATTGTCCTTTGTAAACACAAATCGGGTTGACAAAAGGTTCTGCTCTAATTTGATGCTTTGATCCCCACTCTGGTGCGTGACATTCAATATTATGGGTTCGTCGGTTGTCGGAGCTTTGTTGAGCCTTACGCCCACAACGGCGATGTTGTCGGCAAGATTGTCGGTGGCAGGTTCTCGTTTTTCTCCAAACCAGTCCCTTACCCAGGCAGTAAATGCCGACTCCTGTTCGGTTGCTTGTGACGCAATTGCAGCTGATTGAGCCGACGGCGTTTCTTCTGTGTCGTTGCTTACAAATCCGTTAGCTTCGTTGAGAGCCTTTACCGAGTCGCGCACTGCTGCTGCATATGCTTCAAAAGGTATGCCATCGACATCTGTAGGTGCTATGCTGCTTACGTTGATTTGCGATGAGGTGTATATGAAGTATGGTTCGCCTGTGGTGTCTGAAATTTCAGTATCAAACTTCGGGATGCTTGCCACGGCCTGCTGAGCCGTGGGACCGGCCATGACTGTCAGTTGGGCTGGTGCAAGGCCGGTATTGGTTTCAATCAGTCCGGCAATTATTACAAGGATTCCCTGCCCGGCCACCGTGGCCACACGGTAGAAAGTGCTGCGTATTCCCACATATAGCGACTGCTCGTGTTCGGTGAGCGCAAGCATGTAGAATCCGTCGGCGGCTATGTCGTGCGTGGCCGAAGTGAATCCCATGACCCAAAAGACGGCGAGCGTCAATTGGAAGAAGAATGGGACAGGAATTGTAAATGCTATGCCGGCAAAGGCAAGGGCCAGTATCCATTGCATCGAAACCGTCCACCACCGCTTGGTCTTGATAATGTCAACGAACGGGCTCCAGAAAGGCTTTATCACCCAAGGCAGGTATAGCCACCCGGTATAGAGCGCAATGTCGGTATTAGAAATGCCCAGTCGTTTGTACATTATGACCGAGATGGTCATGACTGCCACATATGGCAGTCCTTGGGCAAAGTACAGCGTGGGAATCCATGCCCACGGCGATTTTTTCTTGTCATTCTTCATATGTGTGTGGTTTTTCCTGTTTGTCATACAATTTGGTTATTGTCGCACCCTTGAAGTAGTGCAGCAATATCTGCTTGTAGCTGTAACCTTTTTCACCCATTACGGCTGCGCCTATCTGACATAGACCCACGCCATGTCCCCAACCGGCACCGCGCAACACGAATTTTTGAGGTATGCCGTTGGCGATGTCGTGCTTCTCCACGATGAAAGCCGAACTGTAGAGGTGGGACGGAGACAGGGCTCGGCGTATCTCAAGTTCCTTTCCTATGGTGAGCGTTCGCTTTTCACCGACGATTTTCAACTTGTAAAGCCTTCCCGATGTGCCGCGGGCTACCGGTCGCAGGTCGATGATATGCCCGAAGTCGATGCCGGTACGCTTCAGTATCAATTGAGACAGTTCACTTTGTGTATATTCTACTTTCCAACGGTAGAAGTCGTTGGTTTCCTGGTCGTAATTGTTCAACACTTGCTTCAGCACCGATTTGTCGGATGTGTTGCAGAAGGCTTGTGGCGATGACATAATCCAGTCGGCGGCATTCTCCTCTTTTGTCAAGTCGGGAAAATTGTTCTCGTCTTCGGCATCGCGGCAGGCTTCGAGGTAGTTGTGGTGGACAGGTTCCCAGCAATTTTCAAATTCCTCAAACACACCGCCGCAGCACTTGGAGAAACGCGCATCGCACAGCTCCCCGTCATACATCAGCACTTGCCCCCGGGTAGCTTCTATGGCGAGCTTCACAGTCGCAGTGCTCTCGCGCGTAATTCCTTGATAACGTTGACAATGGTCATCTGCGCAAACGTCAAAGTGCTTATGCTCTTCGCGGTCATACCATTTTATTATTTCGTCGCAGCCGGTCTCGTCGGCGTGAAATTCCTCATCGGCCAATTTTTCTTTTTTACAGATTTGAGCCAAAAGCCAGCTGCGTGATATCACGGCATGGGCTTTAAGCAATTCGAGCGACGATGTCGCGCTCATCTCAGAAGATATCACACTTTGCAGGTAATCTTCGACCGGCAGCACATTGATTACCGTGACACGACCGTTTTCGCAGATTAGTTTCAGCGACCCCTTGAAACGTTGGTCTTCCTTGCGTTCCCAGTGGAAATTAATGCCGATTACAACGCCGAGCAAGTCGAATGAGCAATTGCCGTTGTCGGTTGGCGAGAGGATGGCTTCACTGCCGAGGGGCTTCCCGTCGAGCATTATTTTCCCCGATTCGATGCAGGCGGTGTGCCGTTCTGCAATTGTCGAGCCGTCGCATGAATATGAGCCGTTTAAAACGAACTCTATCTGCGAGGCATTCATTATGCCCACTGTTACATTTGGTTCTTGGTTCATGTCGTTGGCAGTCATTTGATTCGTTTTGCGATTTCGTTGGCAGCAGCTTCTGAGATGCATACTTCGTCGAGTATGTTTTTGATGTTGCCGGCAGTCACTTTGTCAAAGTCTTTTTCGAGAGGGGTGATGAATACGCCACCCATATCGACCGAGGCGGGAGTGATGAGTATGTTGTCGTCCCCTTCGGCAAAATAGCACGCCGGGCGGTGCTTTAGTCTGGGGAACACGGCTATGCGCCATTCGCCACCCTCGACCCAACACAATATATTGAGCATGGGTTCTTCTTCGCCATCGGGCATGGGTAGGGCGTCATAAAGCCTGTCGAACATTCCGGCTCCTGCCTCGACGCTTGTTGCATAGATGACAAACGCTGTTCGGGCCAGGCCGTCGGCAAGGTACAGAGTCGCTCCGGTTGCGTTCGTCACTTCTTTCAAGCTGCCGCTTTGGGCTAAATCTTGGTCGTAGGTCATGAATCCCTTGTTTCCTGCTTGGAAATGGATATGGTCGGGAGCCGATGCGCCGCATCGCGGGCCGTTGTAAAATACGATAAAGTCGTCAAGATACGCAGCCAGACGCATCATGTCGGCCATGCGCCCTTTTATGCGTTGAGGTTCATGCTTCAAACTTGGCACGGTGAGGTGGCGAGGAAAGATTGGGTATGGGTTGAGCAATATGATGTAATTGTCGCCCCAAGGCAACCCCTCTTGTTCCACCGGCCTGTTACCGCTGCACAAGAAACACTTGCGTTCCTTGATTGATTTGGCATCTACCTTTGCCGCCGATGAAATTATGCGAGCCGGGTTGAACTGGACCTTAAACCGGGCGTTGCCTATGTTAAGGTCCTTTATCTTCACGTTGTCAAGCGCGGCATAGTTGTCGCACGCAAGCTTCCAGTCGCGCAGTTGCCGGTCGAATAGTGACTTAATCTCGTCGTTTCGTATGGTTATGTGGTTATGGTTCATCGCTTATGCTTGTTTGTTCATCGCAATGCGGGCTTGTAGTTCCCATGTGCGGATGCGGTCTTTATACAGGTTGTTGGCATTCATCTTGTTGATGTCGAGCGAGGCGTCAGAATTGTCTTCCCAGCGGCGGCACATGTATATGGGTTCCCATATTCGTCCTATCTGGTAACGGCGAGAGAAGTTGAGCCCCATTGCGTAGTCTTCGCCATAACTCGTGTTAGGTATCTTTATTTCGCGAACCATTGGCGTGTAGAATGCCCGCGGAGCTCCAAACCCGTTGATTCGAAGGGCGTTGTTGCGACCGTTGTCGGGTGTCCATTCTTTATGGTCTATTATGCCAGGGGCAATCATGTTTTTGTTGATGTCGGTCAACATGTAGGTTCCTACCACCATGGCACAATTCTGTTCGTAGAATGCGGCAACGACTTTTGCCAATGTGTTTTCATCGGAATATACATCGTCGCTGTCGAGCTGTACCGCAAATTTCCCGCATCGAGGATGGTGTGCGCCCAGATTCCAACAGCCGCCTATGCCCAGGTCGTCGCGGTCGGGTATTATGTGTACGAGGCGGTCATCGTTGAATTCGCGGATAGCCTCGGTCGTGCCATCGGTAGAGTGGTTGTCGATGACGATGACCGTAAACTTGAAGTCGCACTTTTGTGACAGAGCCGAATTTATGGCATCGCGAATGGTGCGGATGCGGTTGCGGACCGGGATTATTACCGAAGCTTCATATTCAAAGTCGCCTTTGTCGAAATCGATATGTTCAAATTTCGGAGCCAGATAGCCTCCTATTTCTTTCAAGTGTTCGGTGCAGGCCGCTTCCATTTCCAATTGGCGACCACGATTGCGCGGATCAACGTAGTCGAATATCTTTTCGCCGCTGCGGCGGTTGTCAAGTTCTATGTCGCTGTATAGGTATTCGTTTATATGCACAATCGGTGCAAATTGCGACAATTTGAGCCTCAAGTCATAAAGTCCGGCTGCCTCGTAGTCGGCTTTCATCATTCCTGCGGCTTTTACGAAGGCGTGGCTCGGGAACAATAGCAGCGAGCCAAAATCGAAGTCGTCGCGGAGGCTCCCCAACTGGTAATCGATTACCGGAGCGTTGGAGCGTTGTCCGTCGGCAGTAACGTTGTAGCGGTCGGCATAGACCATTCCGGCGCCGCTGTCTGAGGCGAGTCTGGTCATCCGTTCGATGGCGAACAATCCCGGACGCAGGGTTGTGTATTTTGTATATAACATTACGTAGTCGGCATCGGCATGTTCGGCAATTAGTTTAATTGTTGCCGAAGCTTCGAGCGACTTTATTTCTATAATTTCACATCCTGCAGGGCAATCTTCGTGTGACGGACCGGTGTGCAAGAGGAAGATTTTAGATACGGCATCGCATGCTTGTATGTTTTTGATAGTCTCGGCAGCCTGTGCGCAGTCGGCAAACGGCAGGAAGCAGTTAATGGTAGCTTTCATAACAGGAGGAATTTATTGTTTTGTTTTTGTATTTGTTTCAAA
Organism: uncultured Muribaculaceae bacterium; assembly: GCA_944321905.1. Classification (GTDB taxonomy): domain Bacteria; phylum Bacteroidota; class Bacteroidia; order Bacteroidales; family Muribaculaceae; genus Avimuribaculum. The sequence goes on from CALUNI010000043.1 coordinate 14,212, forward strand.
GAAGTTAAGTATGCTCTTCATCATTACGGCACGGGAACCGGCATCCTTGACGGTCTCGAACGGGAAGCCTATTACATAGGTCTTGTACTTGCCCATGTCGGCTGCGACTCCTGCGGGCAGGTTGTTTTCCTTGTACCGCAAGATTGTCGCTGCATTTTCTTGTGCCGGAATTATTGCGTCGGGCGATTCCACGCAGTACATGTCTCCGTTAAGTGTGTTATAGAATTGCCATTCGGCATTTGGCATGTCGGTCTGCTTGTATTCTGATGGAACTGAATAAACTTCGCCCGATAGGGAGGCTTGCCCCGTGCGCCACTTGTAGCCGAGTACATTTTCGGCAAACTCTATTTTGTCTGAGTCGGGTGATTGCTTGTCCCATATGTCGGTGGCAATGAATGCGCCCGAGACAAGAATGTTTCCGCCGCGGTGGCAATAGTCGCTTATACGCTTGCGCATGTCGGCGTTGAAAATGGCGTACCTTGACGGGTGCGCTCCGCGCCCCACGGTATATTCTTTTTGCTTGCCCAGTATCAAGTCGGTCGATTGGTACCTGTTCATGTCGATTGTCCCATCCTCGACGGCCTTGGCACTTGCCGACGTGAACGAGTAGCCTGCAGCTATTATGGCTTCTCCGTGGATGGCAGGATAGTCGAAGGTGTTGCCTGCAATCACGGTGGTTTCATAGTCGGAGCGGCTTGCGCCAAAACCTGCGGCATCATCGTCCATCCACGGAATATTGCGGCGGAATTCAAACTGCTGCCCTATGTAGCAGATTTCTTGCATGTAAGGCACTCCGTGGTCGCGTTCGCTATAAAAACCGGCTATTGTCCCGGCATCGAAATAGTCGGGAGCCGATACTCGGGTGAACCCGTTTATGACAAGGATTTTGCCCTTGGAATCGGGAGCAGTTCCACATGCCAGGACTTCTGACGGGAAACTGCGTCCACCGTCGTTCATGGCCACGATTTTGTAGCTGTGTATTTTGTTGTCGCTAATCTTGACGCTATAATGAGTTTCGTCAACTACGGCTATTTCTTTAAATCCCGAGTCGCCGATGCGTTCGAGTATCACGTATTTTGTCGCATCGGCATTGTCGCACAGGGTGTCTTTGGTCGGCTTCCAAGACAGGGTGAACTCATTGTCGCCCGTCATGTCGATGGCAAATGAGTTTACCGGCAGAGGCTGTACGACATATTCGCGTCCGTCGCGCGCTGCTATGAACTGTAACATGCCTTTGTAAATGGCACGGCTTACGGTGAATCGGAAATTGGGGTCAAGGCCATATTTCATGTCGGCAAAATTCTGGTGCGACAGCAGTTCAAGAAGCATGGTAGGTACTTCGGGGACGCGAGCCTCGAAGTACGATCGATCCCACATTCCACGGCGAGTCCATTCGGGCTCAAACCGGCTTCTCACGTCGTTTACGATGTTTGTCAGGACCGAATCGGTGAGTGCACGCGACATTATGCGCGGCGTGCCGTTGGCGTAGCTGTCGAAATCGTTGGTAAAATAAATGCCGAGAGAGCCTATGATGCTGTCGTTCATGGTAGTGCCGGCATCGCTGTGGAATGCAAAGGCTATGTCAACCGGGATGTTAAGCCCTTCCTTGTCGGGCAACGCGTCAGAGCCTCCGGCGAGATAGTTTACCCACAGTCCACGGCTTTGATAGTCGTCGTTATAGTCGTTTATCCCTTCGGTAGGAGAATATACGCTGTCGGGGACGCCTGCCCATTGCAGGAAGTATCTTGCCCCTTCGGTGTAGCGCGGATGGTTGCTAAGGGTATAGCGGTAATCAATGTCAAGCATCTTTCCGTCCTTTGGCGGAATTGGGTTGCCATCCTCGTCGCGCTCAAATTCCACTTTGCGTGCAATATTGCCCATTCCGCCGCCTATTTTCACGGCATCGGCTGTGACTACTCCTTTTCCCGATTTTGAATAGTTGCTTAGTTGCACCACATCGTTGTTTTGCCCTTTCCGTAGAGGGAAGTGGCCGAGGTAGATCCACGTGCCGCCGCCCATTTGCTGGTTGACGGTGAACGATTCACTTCCCGAGAGACTGTTTATTGTATAACTGGCGTCGGTGACACTTGCAGGCAGGGTCTTGTAGGAAACGTATATGGCATAAGTCCCGTCCTCTGGAACTTCTACGCTCCATGAGGCGCGTGACAGATTCTTCTTGTCGTTTGTGGCTTTTACTTGCCTGAAAGACCCTTCGGCAAACGGATTGTCGAAATCGGTATAAGTGTCTTTCATATAGGCAAATCCGGGTTCTTTGCCTTTTTGCCATTTCTCTTTGCCGTCGGTTTCCTTGTATGAATTTTGTGCTTTCCCGCCATCGGCATCGACAATCATTTCATGGATGCTTGTGTCGCGTTCGCGAGGGCTCATTACGTATGCCCCGGCATTTTCGAGCATCGGCATCAAGTATGGCATTACGAAGCTTTGTGTGTACAGGTCTTCTACGGTCTGGAATATGCGGGCGCGTTGCCATTCCCACCTGTTAAGCTTCGGCTCGAAATACCATCCGTGGCTTTGCCATAGGGCTATGATGTTGTCGTCAAGTCCTTTGCTGTAATGCTTGTCGGGATTGTCGTTGCTCACGAACGGGGCATGGCTGCGGCGGTATTCCTTGTCATACTCGGGCAGGTAATCGCTTGCGTTACGGTCGCCTATTTTCAAATTGATTTTGTAGCCGTTGTATCGGCTTGGAATATTTGAGCTTATGGTCTCCTTTACGAGGTTGAGATATTCGGCGTTAAACGGTACGTCGGCAAAATTGCCGCTCAGTACCACTGTCAGTTGCTTTCGGTTGTTGTTGGCATCGATGCTTTTGACTTTGATTTGGCCTATGCCCATGTTGGGCGGAAGTATCTGTGTGATGGCTTGTGTGGCAGTCTCGCTTGCATGTCGGGGCAATTGTTTGGCCGAGGCAGGAAGAATGCAGCCAATGGCGGCAAAAGCCATTATGTATGCACTTTTAGGTAAGAAGGTTTTATCAAACATGGCTTAATTTTATCGGTTTATAATTACAGCAAAGGTAGCACAAGCGCTCTGTTTTAGGAAAGAATTATTTCAATAAATTCGGGTGTTAAATATAATTTATGATTTGAATACGTATTTTTAGCATCAAGCCGGGCGTAACCCTTACTACCCAATATTGGCAATGGTGCGCATACTGCGTATCAAGCAGCTATGCCGAGTGGTATTCTACCAAGCCGGGAATGGAGCGCAGCAGTATTTTTTTGATGTTTGCTCCGAATTTTGCGGCAACGTCTTTCAAGATTTCGGAATAGGTGCAAGCTACTGCTCCGACAAAGCATATGGGATAGTTGGCATAGTCGTATTGGCTTATGTTTCGCTTGAAGAAACGCATGATTTCCTCATACACGAGGTCGTGGACATATTCGTCGTCGAGATGGTCGGCAAGGAAATAGGAGTAGTTGCTCAATGTCTTGTTTGACAACGCCATCACGTAAACCTTGTCCATGATTTCGTCGGGGGTCACTTCAAATCTTGAATAGAACTCTTCGCGCAGGTGCTTGGGTGCAAGATTCTTGAGGCAGTCGCTAAGGAATATTTTCCCTAACGAGGAACCGCTCCCCTCGTCGCCAAGTATGAATCCCAGAGGGCGGACGTTCTGCACTATGTCGCGGCCGTTGTAAAGGCATGAGTTGGAACCCGTGCCAAGTATGCATGCAAGTCCGGGCTCGTTGATAAACAGGCCACGGGCGGCACCGAGCAGGTCGCTTTCTACCTCCACTGGAGTCTTGAATTGAGCGACAAGCGATGCCTTTACAATGTTCTTCTTTTCGTCGGAAGAACAGCCTGCGCCATAGAAATAAATTTTGTCCCATCTGCGTTTGAAAAATGCATCGGGCAGTTGTAATCGGATACTGTGGCTTATTTCACGCCGAGATTGGAAAAAAGGGTTCAGTCCCTCGGTAAAAGCTTGCTCGATGACATTGTTTTCTTCAGCCAAAGCCCATTCGGTGCGTGTGGTGCTGCTTTCGGCGATTATTTTCATAGTATGAAGTTTTTCGTAATGTGCAAATTTAATTAAAATATTCTGTTTAATAAATAAAGTCTGTTTAATAAATAAAGTCTGTTTAAATTTAGCAGAGTTTTGAAATTGTGTCAAAATATCCTTAAGCGAAATTTAAGCAAGCTTCGGTGTGGTTGGCTGTTACCGTCCCGAGAAAATCATTCCAAATCCTATCATTCGGTCATAGCGTTCTCCCTGTTGCCTGTTATACACTCGCACCGAGTATTCGTTCACGGTTTGGTACTTGTCTCCTTCTATCGTTGATGTCAGCCCGACGTTGGTCCCGTCCGGGACGAACAGGTATTGATAATTATATGCTCCTTGCTTTAATAGTATGTCGGCTATGTAGCATCCCGAGTAGGGGTCATAGTTCATCAGCGTCGATGGCGTGAACAAGTGATTGGTGAATTCGCCGTCGATGTATATTTTCCCGCCTGTCAGTTTCCCGTCGGTGGCCAGCGAGAAGTGCGTTACTATATAATCGGCACGGCTGTCCGAGTCTTCGGTTTCGGCGTTCCTGATGGTGAATCGTCCGTTCTGCGTCTTGTCGTAGAGGTACATTTCTTCGGTGCGTGGCTCGTCGGTATATAGCGTGGCGTGGTAGTAAGGGTCGAAGTATTCCATTTGCGCGACCCTCATCGTGGGATAGCTGACAGCGACGATTTCCATGCGTCTGAATTCGTTGCCGGCAGGGAATATGAGATTCCTGTCATGTTCAAACACGGCCTTGTTCCCCATGACCCGTAAAGGCTTGTTTACAAACGCCTCATTGTCTATTCGCGAATTTTGATTCACGAACACCATCAAGTCTTGGTACATGTCGCGCACCCGATATTCTTTTGTATCGACGGTGATGTCTATTTGTTGGTGGCTGCCGTTGTAGTCGAGGTCGGTGCGTGATGTCACCGACGGATACACCGATATTGCATTTTCGCAGAGCGAGAAGCGGGCTTGGAGCAGTATTACGTCGGGCGTGTCTTCTCGATATACTTGTACCAAGTAGTTGCCCGACTTGGTGAATGAAATATCTTCGTTGGGCAGGGAGAATTTATAATGGACGTAATTGGTGAATGTGCCGCTTGAATATTCATAGTCTTCGATATTGGCATAATTAAAGCCTTCGAGGTATTCTGTGTCAACAAGGGCCGATGGCTGCCAATCGGCGTTGCAGTGTATGACGCTGTATCGAAGGTAAGACAGTTCGGGGCTTAGCTCGTCGAAGCGTATTTCTATCGTCTTGTCGCTTCCCATCATCAGTACGGGAGGAAAATAGTCGTTGCCCGAGAGCTTTACTTGCAATGACTTGAAATTGCCGTCGAAGATTTGTGTGCGCGTGTCGATTGCTTGTGCCGGTGCAACGAATGGCAATGACATTGCTATGAACATTAGTATTTGTTTCATGATTGAAAATTGTTCTTGGTTACCAGTCGATGGGTTCTATGCCATTAGCCACGAGGTATTCGTTGGCTCGGGAGAAGTGCTTGTTGCCGAAGAAGCCGCGGTGTGCCGATAGTGGCGATGGATGGGGCGATGTGAGTACGAGATGCCGTGTGCGGTCGATGAATGCGCCTTTCTTTATGGCATACGCGCCCCACAAGATGAACACCAGATGCTCGCGGCGCATGGCAAGGTGGGTTATCACGTGGTCGGTAAACTCTTCCCATCCGCGGTTTTGGTGAGATCCCGCGCAGTGCGCTCTCACGGTGAGCGTGGAGTTTAGCAGCAGCACGCCTTGCCGGGCCCAACGTGTGAGGTCGCCGCTTGTTGGCATAGGCTTGCCCAGGTCGTCGTGTATCTCTTTGAAAATGTTGACGAGCGACGGCGGGAACGGTATGCCGTCGCGAACCGAGAAGCATAGGCCGTTGGCCTGCCCAAGGTCGTGGTAAGGATCTTGCCCTAAGATTACGACTTTCACTTTGTCGAAGGGTGTGGCATTAAATGCTGCAAAAATCTCTCGCCCCGGTGGAAATATCTGGTAATGACTGTATTCGTCATGAATGAAATTAACGAGTTGCTTGAAATAAGGCTGCTGCCACTCTTCGGCAAGCTCGTTGTTCCAACTTTCTTCTATCTTTACGTTCATAAAAAACTTCTTGAATTATAAAGAATGTACTTGCAAAGCTACGAATATATTATTACTTTTGCCAACCGAAAATGTGGATTCAAGCATTTTTATAGGTAAGCTGTTGCAAACCTGTTGACGCACCCATAGTTCAATGGATAGAATAAAGGATTCCGGTTCCTTCGATTAGGGTTCGACTCCCTATGGGTGTACGAGGCGCGGGCTTAGGCAAGCGCAAAAAGCTACAAGACATCGGATTTCAGCGATTTAGCGAAGTCCGGTGTCTTTTGTCGCGTTTTATTGCGTGTTTTGATTTGCCGAAAATAAAAAAGGTAAAAACTTTAAGAGGAGACTACCCTCAGTTGCAAACTTTAGGACGCATCAAGAATGCTCTAAACGTCTTCGTCGCGGAACTGTTTAGCGCAGAAGCGAATGAGGAATTTACTGCCCTTATCCAATAAAAATAGGTTTCTACAAAGCCACTACGATAGCGAACCGGAAAGAATCGATAGAAAATCAAGGAAAAGTCTGAATGAGGTTATATTACTATATAACTTTTTGTATCTTTGCACCATGAGAAGGATAATCGCATACAAGAATTATTTCAGTGACTTTATAAAGAAATTGTCAACAGACGAAATAAACAAGATTCGCCGCGCACTGGACTTGTTTAAAGTGGAAGATAAAATGCCAAGGCATTTCATAAAGTTCATACGTGACGGCATCTACGAATTTCGTGTAAACTATGGAAATAATGAGTTTCGTATCTTTTTCATATATGATGGAGATATTGTCGTTGTCCTCTTTAATGCTTTTAAGAAGAAAACGCAGAGAACACCCGACAACGAGATAAAAAAAGCTATAAAGTTAAAGGAGGAATATTATGCAACTAAAGAAAATCAGTAAAGACATCTACGATGTGGATGCATGGTTGGATGAAGGCCTTGGGACGGAAGGCACTCCCGAACGAGAAAAGAACCGAGAAAAGGCTTGGGAAGAATACAATGCCCAAATATTGTTGGAGGCACGTAAAAACGCGCATCTCACGCAAGCAGAACTTGCAAAGCGAATCGGTGCGGACAAGGGGTATATTTCAAGGATAGAACGGGGATTGACAGTGCCGACCGTCGCCACCCTCTATAAAATAGCCTCTGCAATGGGATTGACGGTAGAATTGCG
>CALUNI010000044.1 GCA_944321905.1 uncultured Muribaculaceae bacterium
CACGAGAACAGCCTCGGAGTGGCTGCACTTGGCTTAACCGCCGGTGGAGTGAGCGATAGCGAACGTAACCTGCGGAATGATAGGTATATACATTAAGCGGCTTCGGAGATGCCGAACTATTGTGGCAGCTCTGCTGCCGCAATCTTACTTTTTAACTTCGGTAGCAGTTGCCTAAAAATAGCCAAATTACCATATTTTGCTCCTGCAGACTGCAACCGTTTTTTCGGACTGATCCCTAAATCCCAGACAGCCCAAAACCGGGATTATCCGCTGATCCCCGAAAATCGCCGAACCGTCAAACCATCGCACATATAGGTACAACAAAAAAGCGTTGGCTTTTAGTTTATCAAACTGAAAACCAACGCCTTGCGGCTTGTCGGGGTGGCGGGATTCGAACTCGCGACCCCCTGCTCCCAAAGCAGGTGCGCTAACCGGACTGCGCTACACCCCGAGAATCAAGCTCATTTTGCTCAATTGCGGTGCAAAGATAGTGCTTATTTTTTAATTGCGCAATACGCCACTGTGAAATTTTGCACAAAAAAAGCAGATGGATACCCCATCTACTGTCAGACAAAGGAATTGCTTGCTTTTCCCGGCAAAACCTTTTTGGTAATCGATAACGGCTTACCAAAATCTGTTTTGAGCCTTGTTATACTTGAACCCTACAGTTGCGAGACGCTCTTCCAACCAGTTGCGGTCGATTTGCATCTCTTCACACATTTCATCGAGCGAGCTATACTGGTCGCGCAATTTCATGTTCACAAAACTCAATAACATCATTACATCACTTGGTAATTGTGCCATAATACAGTTATTTTAAGAACGCTGCAAAAGTATCACATTTATCCCACATAAGCAAGTTTGCCCCGTTTAATTGCAAGGAGACTGTTACTTTTTTGCGAATGAACGCATTATCCTTGCCATGAAATATACTGCGATGAGCGTTATGACTATCGTTGCCGATGCCGGCACGCTCGCAGCATACATGCCCAAGAGGTAGCTGCCGACAAGCCCGACAATTGCGCATGACAGGCTCGTCACTACCGACACGACCATCATCTTGCCATATCGCTCGGCAAACAGTTCGGCAATCATTTGTGGCATGGTGAGCAACGACATAAGCAGCATGATGCCGATGAGCCTTATTGTCAGCACCACGCATATTGCCACCATTACCGACATAACGCAGTTGATGGCCTTGACATGCATCTGCTTGGTGGCGGCAAAGTCACGGTCGAAAGCACATGCTATGATTTGACGGTAGAACAACAGGAAAAAAACCGACAACACGGCAAGGAATACGGCAAAAGCATAAATGTCGGTTCGGCTTATGGTAAGTATGTTGCCAAACAGGAACGAGTTCAAGTCTGGCACGTAACCCGGCGTGAGAAATATGAAAAGTGTGCCTATTGCCATGCCTAAAGCCCAAATCACGGCAATTGCCGAATCTTCGCGTATGTTTTGGCGTTTTGCCATCCATTCCACGCCTATCGACGATGCCACCGCAAACACTCCGGCAGCCATTATCGGATTTACGCTTAAGAAATACCCCAAGCCCAAGCCTCCGAAACAGGCGTGAGTGATGCCGCCGGTAATGAACACCATGCGCCGTGTAACGATATAAGTACCTATCATTGCCGAGGCTATACTCACAAGCAGTATGCCGAGCAGTGCGTTTTGGAAGAATGAATAATTAAGAATGTCAAGCATTTGCGTTGTTGTCGTTTCGGTTATGTGCTTCGCGTGCTTCGGCGGCGAGCATCACAAGTTCGTCGCGCACGGCCGATGGCAGCTCTATCTTGCGCAATTGTATCGAACGCGCCCATCCGCCGATTTCCTCGGGTCGCAGCGTATAAAGCACGTCACGGAATTGCTCGATTTGCTCGTCGGTATATTCATCGGGACTTATTCCACGGTATGCGTCGAGTTCCTCGTCTTCATAATATTCGATTTCTTTGCTGACGCCCGCCAACAGTGACTCTTTCTCACACACCAAGTGTTGGCCGCAGCACCCTTCCGGCCGGGCGGCCTCGCCAGCTGATGGCTGTTCGTCGTTTATCGAGTCTCCTTTATCGGTGAGCCTGTGATGTATGTACAATATCACGCCGGTTACCACAAGCGCAAGCAATATTAATAATGCTCCCTTCATCGTTTATCTAACCTCCTTTATGACAAAACCACATTTGCCGAGATGTTCCCAATAATCGGGATAAGATTTCGACACCACCTGTGCGTCTGATATTATGATTCCCGGGAACTTCACCGCCGCCGGGGCAAAGGCCATCGCCATTCGGTGGTCGTCGAAAGTCTCAATGATCGGACAGGCTTCGGCTTGAACCGTTTCTCCGTTCCACGACAGGCTGCCATCCGATGCTTTAATCACATACCCCAACTTCAGCAACTGAGAACGCAGTGCTTCCATCCGGTCGGTTTCCTTGATTTTCAGAGTTTGCAGGCCTGATATATTGAAATGCAATCCCTGCAGACACGCAGTTACGACAACGGTTTGGGCAAGATCGGGCGTGTCTGACATGTCTATGTCCAAGAGGTTGCCGCCATGCAACCGTGACGCACGCAAATCTACATACGAGCCACAACCATGCGACTCAACTCCGAGAAACTTGAAAATGTCGCATACCCGGGCATCACCTTGCAGGCTGTCGCGAAACAAGCCTTTCAACGATATACGAGACACGGGCAATAGCGATTGCAACTCATACCAATAGCTTGCTGCCGACCAGTCGTTTTCTATCAAAAAGCCACGCGGCGGCGTGTAACCGTTACCGTCGAGCGTGATTTTATTACCAACGAACCGTGATTCGACACCGAAATCGGCCATTATCCCGAGTGTCATGTCGATATACGGGCGCGACGTTATTTTCCCTTTGAGCATAATTTCGGTACACCCGATTACGGGAGCAATCATAAGTATGGCCGAAATGAATTGCGAACTCATTGCCGCGTCTATTGACACTTGGCTGCAATGATAGTTGCACCCGTGTATTTCCAATGGCGGGTATCCATCGTTTACGACATACCTTATATCGGCTCCGCAAGAATTTAGAGTGTCGGCAAGCGTCTTGATAGGACGCTGCCTCATGCGCGGCGTGCCATCGAGAGTCACCGTGCGCCCAACTTGTAACGAAAAATAAGCCGTAAGGAAGCGCATCGCCGTGCCTGCGGCACCGATGTCTATCAGTCGTTCCCCACTAGCCAGAGCCTCTGTCATTGCATGGGTGTCGTCACATCGGGCAATGTTTTTTATGTCGCACAATCCTCCGCTCAAGGCGTTCACAATCAACACCCTGTTGCTTATGCTTTTAGATGCCGGCAAATCAATCTCGCCAGCCACCTGCGCCGGTGCGGTAATAGAATAATCCATAGCGATGACAAAATTAAGAACACTTTTGCTTATCTACAAAAGATAAGAAGCTGTTTTGAGCTTTTTCCTGAAAAACCCAAAAAACAGCTTCTCATGCAACGTCCTATATACCGTGCACTAATTCCACGTCAATGGCAGCAACCGCCACAGCCGCCATGGTCGTGGTCGCCACAACCGCCACCACAACTTTCGCAGCTGCATCCGCCACCGCAGTGATGCTGCGGAACATCGTCGGCTGTAGCATCGCGCACGAGCATCACATGCCCTTCATATTCCACATTCTTCCCCGCCAGGCGATGGTTGAAATCCATCGTCACCGTCTGCTCCCCTATTTCGGTCACCAAGCCTTGGGCAGGCTGTCCCGTCGATGTCATCATGGTAAGCACCTTGCCCACCTGCACCATGTCGTCCATAAACCGCCCTTCGGCATCGTTGAAGATGTTGCGCTCAAGCTGCATTACAAGGTTTTCCTGACGCATGCCGAAAGCCTGCTCGGGAGTCAGTGTAAACTTGAAGGCATCGCCCTTCACAAGTCCTTGAAGCTTCCGGGAAAAGTCTTCAAGCAATCCCGGTTCGGCACCATATATGAAATGGTCGGGATTTTGTTCAGTAAATTCATATTCGAGCGTCCGCACCCCGGCATCGTCAACCGAATATATCTTATAGGCAAGCTCAATATACTTGCCTGTGCTAATCATATCCATAATCACGTAATTATTAAAATTCAACAAAAAATAGACCGTGCAAAATTACGAAAGTTCAAAAAATTACACAAGCAGGCACATCTATGCAGCGCACATATTAACAAAATGCCAATGCTCACGGCCTTTTTTCTATACAAAACGCAAATTTTCTTGCAAATTAACATTCACATAACCATTTTATTTGACAAAAAAGTACTACTTTTGCAGCCGCACTTATTTGTATGTCATTCACATTCTAATTAAAATTTAATATATTTATTTGAGTTTATGAGAACATTTGCATTATCCCTTGGTGCTGCGCTGCTGCTTGCTGCCACATCGAGTGCCACGGCTGCAAGCCAAACTCTCGACAAAGCAACAATCGAGAAGCTCAAAGGCAATCCCACAGCTTTTGCCGCACCCAAGATGAGACAAACCGGACTTCTGTCCACCAATGGGCTACAAAACTGCTCCATTGCTCCAAAATCTGTCACAAATGAAGGCACGTCCATCGGGCCGACTTCATACTGGGGCACATTGAAAGGCCCCGACGGCAACGAGTGGCTTTACACCCAAGAAGTTACCGTCGTAGAAGGCACATATGGCGACGTAGATTCATCTACAATAACCGTGTATAACGCCGATAACCAACAAGTGGGCCAATTCTCGATCGATATCCCCGAAAACGAGAAAGTTAACGACATGCAAGTATTTGGCTATGTGACAAACAATTTCTTCGATTCAAATTCAAGCACATACGAAATCACAGTATATATACAAAAAATCGACGAAAGTTATAATTCCACCAGCCAAATCAACGTGTACAACGTTGCAGATGGCACATTAATCGCATCTTATGAAGGCGACTCTGCCCTGTACGCGAGCCATACCGCAAACTGGTCAACCTACCAACGCTACATGATTGCCCGAAACGAAATTGTGGATGGGGTCAACAGCATAGTCATCGACATTTACTCGCCGGTTTCGTGGCAGTCGGAAGTTCCAGTTGTGGAACACTCGTTCACGTTCCCATTCGAAAACGTGCAATACAGCGATGGCGCATATTTCAACACATACTTCATCAACGACGAGCCATACTTCGTAACTTCATACTACGAAAAGCCATATATGCAATACGGCGACGACTGGTCGATGACACTCACCCCCGACAACAACTACCTAATCACTGTTTACAACAAAGACTATGAGGAGGTGGCATCGCTGTCGATTCCGGTGGCAGAAGGCATGGGCGAGTCACTTTACACCATGTACACCTTCGGCTACTTCTCCTACGATGACTTGAACTTGGGTGAATACAGCGGCGACGACAAGTTGAATCTCATTGTCACCCGTTACGACTATATCACTTCGAGCGACAGCTATCTTTACAACTTTGACGTTTACGACCAAGACGGCAACCTTGTCGATATCATCGGCGAAGGCATTACCACGTGGCTTAGCCTTAGCGATATCGAGGGCCAACCCAAGCAAGTTGCATTTGTCCGCACCTCAGGTTCAAGCGAGTCGATTGAAATGGTCAACCTGCCAAGCTGCGAATCGGTTGCCACGTTCCCCGGCATACTGAACGGCGACTTGCTATCTACCAACCTCGACCGTTACCCTGTGAACGACACCTACCAATATGTGATAGGCCTCGGAAGCGGATATGATGACGGCAACGGCAACACCATCACGCGTGTAGGATGGTACAATATCGACACCACGCTCGACCACTTCGTTGACATCAACCTCGGCCCGAATGCGATTTATGCCAAACACCAATTCGTGACCGGCTCGCTCGACCCGTATCTGTTCAACACCGACGACATGCACGAATACATCCTCATGGCAAACATACAGGATGCCGACGGCTCGGCCGAGACCGAATTGTGCATAGCCAACGATAAGGGTGAAATAATACGCCGCTTTAACACCGACGCAGGAAAGGGCGCATACAATTTTGGCTATTTGAGCAATGCAAATGCCAATGGGAAAGTAAGCTTGATTGTAGCATACGTCAACGATGACGACCAATTCTCGTTGGAATTCTACCCATTGCCATTCTCGATGTTTGACGGTGGTGGCTCGGGAACTGCCGAAGATCCGTATATAATCTCCACCCCGGGCGACCTCGACCAGGTGCGCAACATGCCAAATGCCTGCTACAAGCTTGGCAACGACATCGATATGAGCAAGTTCTACGGCAGCTTCGACCCGATAGCCGACTTTAACGGCTCGCTCGACGGTTGCGGTTACAGCATCGACAACCTCACCATCAACGCCGACCAGATGGATTCGGGTCTATTCCAAGGCATATACGATTCAAACGGCTCTATCAAGAATCTCACGTTCAACAATCCTGTTGTTGCAATCTCTCCCGACTGCTCCGAGGCAGGAGTGCTTGCCGGCTCAATTTCGAGCGCAAGTGCAGGCTTCGTCATTGAAAACGTACATGTCAACAATGCCTCGTTTACCACTGTAAACGGCGGCCCCGAATTCGGAGCTGCGGTTGGCGGCCTTGTGGGCATGCTCACTTCTTATTCCAAGATTATCGGTTGCTCGGTCAACAACGTTTCGATTGACGTTCCCACAGGATACAGCGTGGGCGGTATCGTAGGTTCTATGCGCACCAGCGCATCGGTTTCGGCTTCTACTGCAAGCGGAACAATTGTAGCCGATACCGAAATAGGTGGAATCGTGGGTAATGGCGGCACAGGATACACCGTAACAAACTGCTACGCCGACATCGACATCACAGGCAGCAACACCATAGGCGGTATCGTGGGCCTTTCCGACAGAAGCACGGCAAACGGCGATGATTACATCAGCGCAATCAGCAATTGCTACGCCACAGGCAACATCACGGCAACCGAGGGCGACTGGAGCGGATACTTCAACGTGGGCGGCATAGCAGGTTCCATCAATCCCAATTGGTCGGAACCCGAATTGGCCGACAGCACCATCTGCAACAGCCTTGCCGCCATCGAGTCGATAAACATCCCCGAAGGCGCCGAAGCACTCGCCGTGGGACGCATAGCAGGATACACCGTTGCCATCGACATGGAAGGCTCTGTTGACGGAGGTCTCGTCGGCAATTACGCAATCGAGGGCATGACCATCGGCGGCGAGACTGTGGCAAGCAGCGACGCAACGTCGGTCAACGGCGCAGACGTGGATGCCGAGGCTCTGAACACCGAGTTCTTCACCGAGACCCTCAAATTCAAGTTCGGCACCACTGCCGACTCTCCGTGGAAAGCAACTTCAAGCCTGCCGATACTCTACTTCGAGCAACGAGCCACCGGTATCACGCTCGACGTAAACGAAACCGAAGCCATGGAATCGAGTCTGACCACAGTGACCGCCACCGTAGAAGGCACGACTGCCGACCGCGTAGTGTTTACGTCAAGCGATAGCGACATTGCCGAAGTGATTGCAATCTCAATCGACGGCAACACCGCAACTGCCACCATCCGCTGCCACACCACCGGCACAGCCGTAATCACAGCCGAAATCGACGGTCTGACGGCATCTTGCACCCTTGGCGTTAGCGGTATCGAAGAAATTGTAGCCGGCGACGGCTCAAGCCTCGATATATACAGTGCCAACGGAAACATCTATGCCCCGACGGCAACAGGCATCGAGGTTTACACCATAAGCGGCACAAAAGTAGCCGACATCGACGGCGAATGCGTTGAGCGCGGCGCAGTGTCGGATGGCATTTACATCGTCGTAGCCACCGATAATGCCGGCAACCGTGCAGTAGAAAAAGTTATAGTAAAGCAATAACGAGACCACACTCATTGCAATAATAATGGGGGAACTTTGACAAGTTCCCCCATTATTGTTTTATATCATGCCGTCCGCGCCCAAAAAAAACGGAAAAAAAAATTCCTCTCCCGAATCACGGATGAGGAAAAACAAGGAATCTCCTTTTATCAAGGAGATTTAAAGGTTCTTAAACCAATGATACCATTACATCGGTTTCTTCTTCTTCAACGTTAACCTTGCCTTCGCGAGCAAGCCAACCAATAGCTGCATACACTTCTTTTTCTTTGAGCTTGGTGGCTTTCTTCAGACCCTTAACGCCAACTTTGCCTTTTTCGTTGAGAGCTACCCACACGAGACCGGCCCAGTTTCCAATGATTTCTACGTTCATAATTTTAACTACTCTTTTTTAGTCAAACTGAAATTTTGATTGTAAAGATGACGCAAATTTACGATTATTTCGGTTAAAAACATGATTTTCTGACAGATAAATTTCAAACGCTAAACACAGCAAAACATAACACCCTAATTGCCAACGAATTGCATTTAAGTTCGATTAACCGATTGTATTTGCCACATTTGAAGATAATTACTACATTTGCCGACGTTATGAAAGGTTTGGTTATCAAAAACACCGGCAGCTGGTATGTCGTGAAAACGACAGACGGCAACATCGTCAACTGCAAAATCAAAGGCAACTTCAGGTTGCGTGGCATTCGCACCACCAATCCGGTCGCCGTCGGCGACAACGTGGAGATATCTGCCGCCACGCTCGACGGCACTTCATTCATCACCGCCATCGACAGCAGGCGCAATTACATCATACGCCGTGCAAGCAACCTGTCGAAAGAATCCCACATCATAGCTGCCAACATCGACCTTGCCTTTCTCATCGTCACCATAAAAGAGCCGGAAACCAGCACGACGTTTATCGACCGCTTCCTTGCCACAGCCGAGGCCTACGGCATAACGGCGGTAATCGTGGTAAACAAGACCGACTTGCTCGACGAAGAGGAGCAGCAGTATGCCGAAGCCTTGCGATACCTTTACACCTCAATCGGATACGACGTGATAATGATGTCGGCCACAGGCGACAACCCACAAGAAGGTATAAGCCGGATAATGAGCCTTGCAACCGGACGCATATCATTATTCTCGGGTAATTCGGGAGTGGGGAAATCCACAATCATCAACCTGCTTATTCCCGGAGCGGGGCTGAAGGTAGGAAACATAAGCACATCCCACCACACAGGCATGCACACGACCACTTTTTCCGAGATGCTGCAACTGCCCGATTGCGATGGCTACATCATCGACACCCCGGGCATAAAAGGATTTGGCACTATCGACTTCGACAAAAGCCAAGTGGCGCACTATTTCCCCGAAATATTCAAAACGTCGGCCGAATGCCGTTACAACAACTGCACTCACACCCACGAGCCGGGCTGCGCCGTCCGCAAAGCAGTCGAAAACAGCCTCATCAGCGAGTCGAGATACGCCAGTTACTTGAGCATCCTCGAAGATTCAAACGACCCAAAATACCGTAAGCCTTATTAAGAGACAGTTAACCCCAAATCGGTTCATTAGGCCGTTTACGGGTTTAATGAACGCCTTTCCTCAATCACCGCATGCGACGATAGGCTACAGGCGACATTCCTGTGGCTTTTTTGAAAAATTTTCCCAAGCTCGACTGGTCACAAAAATTATAATCGTAAGCAATGCGTTGTACCGAGTTGCCCGACACAAGCAATTCCCGCTTGATGAGCGTGACAATGAACTGCGTTATAACCTCCTTGGCAGTAAAATTGGCCTTCTTGCGTGAGATTTCATTAAGGTACTTGGGCGTGATATGCAACTTGTCGGCATAAAAAGCCACATCGTGATGCAGGCGGCAATGGTCATTTATCAAATGCAGGAACTGGCGAAAATAATTGTCGGCCGACGTGTATGACACACTTTGCGATGTTTCATTCGCAACCATCCTCAAGCGCATGTCGTAAATAGTCACATATATGCAGTGTATCGTGCCATACACAAAGTCTTTCTTGTGGGCCGAAGGCGGCAATTGAGTGAACACCCGCAGGTTCTCGATAAAATTTCGCAACAGGGTCAACTCACGCAAGTCTGATGCGGCAAAACATGGCTCCCTGTATATGACATTGAACATTTCTGTTTCCAATCCTATGAACGATGCCAACGAAGTTTCATGGCTTGTCTGCAACACCGTTATTTTAAAATCACCCGACAAAGACACCACCCTAAGCATCATTCCCGGAGAGAGAACCACACACATGTTGGCCGCCAACATATATTCGAGCATGTTTACCTCTATGACGGCAGACCCTTCCTCGCACACGAGCAATGTGCCATATTTTATCATACTCATGGATTCAAGCTCATCGGCCACACGGCAGTCGAAAACTGCGTACCCGTAATCTGAAAATGATTCTTCGAGTTTCAAGTCATCCATTGGTAAAATATAAAAATTCTATGTGCAAATGTAACCTTTTTTCCCGACAAGCCACTGTTCCAAAGCACTCACCGGCTCATCGGTTTTACAACTATTATGTTTAATTATGAGAATATAGTGCCATCGCGAGAAATATCCGCAACTTCTGTCTTTTGCAGTCTGTATGATTTTTGCAGAATTTTAAAATGCTACCATCCAAACAGGCAACAAAACAACTTGTATAAAATCGAAACAGTGCCTAAATTTGCAATCAACAAACATTTATACGTAATGGCATCTAAACTTTGGGAAAAAAACATACAGGTCAATCACGACGTAGAAAAATACACCATAGGCCGTGACAGGGAAATGGACCTGTTTCTCGCACCATACGACATTCTCGGCTCTATTGCCCACATAACCATGTTGCAAAAAATAGGACTGCTCACCGCCGAAGAGCTGGAAAAGCTCACACATGAGCTGCGCCTCATCTACGACGAGACAGGCACAGGCCGGTTTGAAATAGAAGAAGGCGTGGAAGACGTGCACTCCCAGATAGAACTCATGCTCACCCGGCGACTCGGCGACCTTGGCAAGAAGATTCACTCGGGCCGCTCCCGCAACGACCAGGTGCTTGTTGACCTGCGCTTGTTCATTCGCAGTAAAATCGAAGATGTGGTCGTGGCCATGACCCGCCTGTTCAAGACGCTGCAATCGCAGTCAGAACGCTACAAGAATATCCTTATGCCGGGATACACACACCTGCAAGTGGCCATGCCATCATCTTTCGGGCTATGGTTTGGAGCATATGCCGAAGCCCTTGCCGACGACCTCACGCTGATGCGAGCCGCATATGACATCAACAACCGCAACCCGCTCGGCTCTGCCGCCGGATACGGCTCGTCGTTCCCGCTCGACAGGGAAATGACAACACGATTGCTGGGATTTGCCTCTATGGACTACAACGTGGTATATGCCCAAATGGGTCGCGGCAAGACCGAGCGCATCGTGGCACAAGCCATAGCGGGCGTGGCGGCGACCGTATCAAAGCTTGCTTTTGATGCCTGCATGTATAATTCACAAAATTTCGGGTTCATACGCCTTGCCGACGAGTTCACAACAGGCTCGTCAATCATGCCGCACAAGAAAAATCCCGACGTGTTTGAACTCACCCGAGCCAAGTGCAACAAGCTACAGGCATTGCCGGTCGAAATCACCCTTATCACAAACAACCTGCCATCGGGGTACTTCCGCGACCTGCAGCTAATCAAAGAAAATTTCCTGCCGGCATTCGACGAAATCATCGACATCCTGAACATGGTCGATGCCATGATAGGGCAAATAAAAGTAAACGAGCATATTCTCGACGACAACAGATACGACCTCATGTTCTCGGTAGAAGAAGTGAACAGGCTGACGCAAAAGGGCATGTCGTTCCGCGACGCTTACAAAACCGTAGGATTGGAAATCGAGGCCGGACAATTCAAGCCCGTAAAACAGGTAGCACACACCCATGCAGGCTCGATAGGCAACTTATGCACCTCTGAAATAGAAAACCTTTACAGGCGCGAACTCGAACGTTTCGACTTCGACACCTACCACCAAGCTTATGACAAACTGTTAGGAAAAATACGATGAACTGCAAGCCTACATACACGGCCAATCCCGACCGTTATGCCGATGGCATGATGAAATACCGCCAATGCGGGGCTTCGGGTATAAAAATGCCGGAAATATCACTTGGAATGTGGTGGCACTTCGGCGGCATCAATGCCTATGAGGAATCACGCGAGAAAGTCTTGTTTGCCTTCGACCACGGGGTGACTTGCTTCGACCTTGCAAACAACTACGGGCCACCTTACGGCACTGCCGAAGAAACATTCGGCAAGATATTTGACGAAAACCTGCGCGGCCACAGGCACGAATTGATGATAACCACAAAAGCCGGATATGACATGTGGCCGGGACCATACGGGATAGGCTCGTCGCGCAAGATGCTCATGACAAGCCTCGACGAATCGTTGCAACGCATGAAACTCGACTACGTTGACATATTCTACTCCCACCGCTACGACGGCTTCACTCCCATCGAGGAAACAATGCAGGCGCTTATCGATATCGTACACAGCGGAAAAGCTCTGTATGTGGGGCTGTCGAACTATCCGGCCGACAAACTGGCAGCAGCTGCCGAATACCTTGAGGCTCAACACGTGCATCCGCTCATATACCAAGGCAAATACAACATGCTCGTGCGGGATGTCGAAGAGAAGCACATAGCACTGCTTTCAAAACTCGGCATTGGCATGACGGCTTTCTCACCTTTGGCCGAAGGCGTACTGACCGACAAATACCTCAACGGCATCCCCGACGGGACACGCGCCGCGCTAAAGCATCACTTGAAGCCCGAAACCATCACGCCTCGCCTGCTTGCCAAGATAAACGCCCTCAACAGCATGGCCGCCGAACGTGGCCAGTCATTGGCTCAAATGGCAACAGCATGGCTGCTGTCGAGGCAATCGACGACATCGGTAATCATCGGGTCGCGCACAGTCGAACAATTGTCCGACAGCTTGAATGCCATACGCAACACGCGTTTCACAGGAGAAGAACTAATCAAAATCGACCAAATATTAGCAATGCAATGACAACGTTCTTACGGAATATTCTCACATGCGCCACTCTGACGATATTGGCCTCGGCATGCCAACAAGTCAACGACGACCGCATTCCGGCATACCCTGTGAGGATGGAATTCAACCAACAGGTATGGGAATTGTATGGCGTACACACATACGGGCAACACAGATTCTTCGACCATTTCACATACACGCCGTCGGGATATTTCAACTTCGACCCCGACGCATTGACAGGATACGGAGGAATCCTGCTCGTGTCGGGATACGACTTCGAGATAGGCGAATATAATTCTCCCATAGCCTACGACAGTGCATGCCCATACGAATCCAAGCGCGACGTAACGTTATCCTTCGATTCCGAAACATTCGAGGCCTACTGTCCCAACTGCAAGTCGCGCTACGACGTGTGCGAGGGTGCCGGCATTCCTGTCGCAGGTCCCGCCGTGGAGCGGAACTATGCGCTGCGACGATACTCGGTTAGGCCGCGCAACACAGGTGGCTACATCATCACTAATTAGCATACACAACGGTATATCCAATTAGACATAAACCTATTAACTTTCACACTCATATGAAACATTTTATAATCACCATCTCGGCCTTGCTCGCACTCGCTGTGTGCATGTCGTCATGCGACGACAGCCATTTCATCAGCGATGAAACTGAACGGGCTGCCGTGGCCACTGACTTTGAGGCCAGACGCGCATCAATGCCTTACGGCAACATGTTCGAGGCATTCGACACATTAGAAATGAACAACATCCAGCGCGAAGCCATGATGTTCCTCTATGCCTACATGCCTCTTGCCGACATCGCCGACCACTCGGGCGAATACTTTCTTGAAAACGTCAACTCATCTTTGCGCGCACGCGAAGAAATGCCTTGGGGCAAAACCGTTCCCGAACGTGAGTTCCGCCACTTCGTGTTGCCGGTTCGCGTCAACAACGAGAACCTCGACGACAGCCGCCAAGTGTTTTACAATGAACTTAAAGACCGTGTAAAAGGCCTGTCGCTATACGATGCCGTGCTTGAAGTCAACCACTGGTGCCACGAGAAAGTGACATACCGCCCGTCGGATGCCCGCACGAGCAGCCCTCTTGCCTCGGTAAAAACGGCCTACGGACGTTGCGGCGAAGAGTCAACATTCACCGTGGCAGCTCTGCGCTCGGTCGGCATACCGGCAAGGCAGGTATATACCCCGCGTTGGGCACACACCGACGACAACCACGCCTGGGTTGAAGCCTGGGTAGATGGGAAATGGTACTTCCTTGGCGCATGCGAGCCAGAGCCGGTACTCAACCTCGCATGGTTCAATGCCCCGGCATCGCGTGGAATGCTCATGCACACCAAGGTATTCGGCCGGTACACAGGGCCGGAAGAGGTAATGTACCGCACCCCTCGATACACCGAAATCAACGTAATCGACAACTATGCCCCCACCGCCAGGATAGACGTGTATGTCACCGATGCCGACAAGGCTCCGGTCGATAAGGCCAAAGTGGAATTCAAGGTTTACAATTATGGAGAATTCTATTCAGTTGCCACCAAAGAGACCGATACCGACGGCAAGACATTCCTCACTGCCGGAAAGGGAGACATGATAGTATGGGCTTCAAAAGACGGGAAATATGGTTATGCCAAGGCTTCTTTCGGCAAGGACAGCCGCATCGACATCACCCTGTCGGAGCAAACAAGCGAAAACGTGGGAATCGACTTCGACATAGTACCACCGCCCGAAGGTGGCAACATGCCGGAAGTCACACCCGAACAGCGTGCCGAGAATGACCGCCGCTTTGCCCAAGAAGATTCCATACGACGTGCCTACGAAGCAAGTTTCTACACCACCGAGGCCGGAATGGAATTTGCCACCAAGTACAACCTCGCCCCTGCCGAAACCGTTGCCGGGCTGCTCGTGGCTTCTCGCGGAAACCATGCCGTCATAAGCGAGTTCTTGTCATCATTGACCACCGATGAAACGAAACAAGCCGGAATCGACCTGTTACAGCGAGTGTCGGAAAAAGACCTGCGCGACGTGAGCATCGACGTTCTGAACGACCATATGAGGTACTCTATCAACCTATACAAGAATCCCGAATTATATAGCCTGTATGTGCGTAACCCTCGCGTAAGCAACGAAATGATTACTCCATACAAGGAATTCTTTGCCAAGAACGTACCTGCCGGGCTGCAAGACTCTTTCAAAGAGGACCCGATGCAGCTCGTCACATGGGTTACCGACAGCATTGCAATCGATGGCAATTGCAACCTCGGTGGCGCACCAATCACCCCCGAAGGCGTGTGGAAAGCACGCACAGCCGACCGCCACAGCCGCGACATATTCTTCGTGTCGTTGGCTCGAAGCATGGGAATACCGGCTCGCATAGACGGCATAACCGGGAAGGTGCAACTCTTCGACAAGGATGCCAATATAACCGACGTGGACTTTGAAAACGCACAACAAGCAACCGCTCAGACCGGGAAACTTGTGGCAAAGTACTCGCCTATAAAGTCGAATGACGATCCTAAATATTATTACCACTACACAATCTCTCGCATAAACGACGACGGCACCCTACGACTGCTCGAATATAACGATGGTGCCACATGGTCGCAACTTCTGAAAGACGGTACCACGCTCGATGCCGGGAACTACCTGATGGTAAGCGGCACCCGACTTGCCAACGGAGGAGTCCTTTCCCACCTCGAATTCTTCAACATCGCGCCGGGAAAGACCACCAATGTCAACTTGGTAATGCGTGAAAGCAGCGACGAAGTGCAAGTGATAGGCAATTTCAATTCAGAATCCACCTACATGCCCATAGACGGGGAGATGGCAAAATCAATACTCTCGACCACAGGTCGCGGATATTTCGTGGTGGGAATATTAGGAGTCGGACAAGAACCCACCAACCATGCAATGCGCGACATCGCCGCCATGTCAAAGGAACTGGAACAATGGGGCCGAAGCATGGTGATACTATTCCCAAGCGAAGAGCAATTCCGCAAGTTCAATCCCGATGAATTCCCGGGACTGCCCTCAACAATCACCTATGGCATCGACACCGATGGCGCGATTATGCAACAAATCAAAGAAAACATGAAACTGCGTAGCAGCACGTTGCCTATATTCATCATAGGCGACACGTTCAATCGCGTGGTGTTCTGCTCTCAAGGTTACACCATAGGACTGGGCGAACAATTGATAAAAGTCATCCACAAATTATAATCCAACTCTGACTGTACACACCCACCCCAACCGAACAATGTTTTAGTGAGGCATTCGGTTGGGGTGCGTTTTATACAATTTTTGTCCCCAAAAAGTGGCAGATTACCACCTTGAAACATATGCAGACATTCATGAAACATAAAAAGTTCTCGGCTACAATGGGTATCGCTAATTTTGAGTTGTAAAAAAACCTAAAACTTTTTTATCTACAAAAAATTAACATCATGAATACAAGAACTGCACTGACAACTGCACTTATCGCAATCCCGCTACTCGGGCTTGCCAATACCATCTCATATGTGGACCTAAATCCAAAAGAGGCACATAAAATAGTATTAAGAGTGGATGAAAAACCATATTTCATGACCAACATACAAGTGCGCCTCGACAAGTTGCGTTACGACTGGGACTGGAACGCCGACACTCGTGATGCCATCATAGCCCAAGCGGCCGAAGACGGATTCAACACAGTTTCCATCCCCATACAATGGCGGTAAGTAGAACCGTCGAAAGACAATTTTGACTGGACTATAATCGATGAATACATGGGGCTGTGCAAAAAACATGGATTGAAAATGGAAATGCTCTGGTTCAGTTGGAGTAGCGGCGGTCGCATACAATGGCTCGACAAGAGCAGAAACCTGTTGCGTACCCCCGACTACGTGTGTACGCCGCAAGGCACAAGCGAATACACCATACTGCGCACAACCGACCCTTGGACTCTCGACTGGTATGACCAAGACCTGCGTGAGCGAGAAACTTATGTATTAAGCAAAATAATGGAGCACATAGCTGCATGGGACATCGCCGAGGGTAACCCGCACACGGTAATAGGCGTACAGCTTGGCAACGAACCGTTGGGTCACGAACAGGACGTTCCGGCCAAAGACATAATCGACTATTACAATGAAGTGGGTGCGGCTGTGAAAAATTCAGATTACTCGGTATGGACACGCGTCAACTGCGTAAATGGCAAATTTGAAAGCTACATGACGGCCAACGAAGCTTTACGCGCAACCGGCGGAACCAACATCGACATCGTTGGAATAGACGTGTATGGAACCAATCCCATCAACATCTCGGAGATAGTCCCATACATCGGCAAGAATTATCGCATGATAATGGAAAGCGGAGCCGAAGTTCCCGACGCATATATCTACCAGATGGCCGCATTGTATGGCAACACGGCATACGTGCACTACGACATGTGCGGTCCCGACAATCACGGCCTGTACTCGCAAGACGGCAGCAACGGCTTTACGCCCAAGGGTCACGTCCCCAACGTGCGTACCGTAAACCGACTGATGAAAAGCGTAATGACCGACCTTGCCGTCAACGCAATGGGATACGGACTGTTTGTCTATAACATGGAAGGGAGTTCTTCGGCCTCGACCGAAAATCCCGAAGGAATAGCGTTCAAGCCTAAAACCTCATCGTCACAAGCCATAAGCATCAAGCACAGTGGCACCGAAACCATCTTGGTAAACACAAAGGGGGGTACATTCTCTTATCCCGAGACATTGGGAGTGACGGCTGCAAGCAAGGGATACTTCGACGAGAACAATAATTGGGTTGACGAAGGTAGCGTGGCATTCACTGCCACATCCATGACGCCGCCCGAAGCCACGGTAGTGAAACTGACACATGCAGGAGAAGACTGGAAGCGTCCCGAAGCTGTGATGCAAGCCGAATTTGCCACCTACGGCGATGGAGCTGAAGTCTCTACAGCATACTCCGGCAAAGATGGATTCGCCTGTCATGGATATGTGAAAACCTTGGAAAACGGGTCGATAGAATGGTCTGACGTAGATGGCCTTGCCGATGGGAAAACAGCAATAGGCATCAGGTATGCAGTAGGCAACAGAGCAGGGGCTACTATATCACTGTCGATAAACGGCAACGAGCAGACTGTGGCACTCCCGGCAACAGGAGGATTCGACACATTCGGCACATACACATTGCCGGTAAGTTTGAATCCGGGCAAAACAAATACCATAAAATTGCAAGCAACAGGCACCCGCATATATGTAGATGAATTGCAAGTATATGCCGACGACGGCTCTTTCTCAAGTATCAAGCAAATCGACGAAAAGACCGCCGACACGTTCTTCTTTCCCAACCCTACGAAAGACGTACTGTATATCACCAATGACGCAAACGACCGTCCGACGACCGACATAGTTATATGCGACCTCTCGGGAAAAGCTGTACTATCCGAATCAATCACCGACAACGAAATAGACATATCCCGGCTCACCAAGGGCTGCTACGTAATAAATGCAAACAACCAATCATCCATACTCATAAAACAATAAAAAAAGCTATGATTAAATCATCTTTTAGTCTGATTGCCATAGTTGCCGCAATGCTTGCTGCAACCTCTTGCTCGCAGCAAGACAAGGTGGTGGAATACCCGTTGATAGACATGGCAAACACCGATGCCCTCGACTTTGCAAAAATCGAGCTTACCGACACGGCAACCATCTTGCATACCAACGCCTACTTCAGACCCCATAACTGGATTAGGATAAGCTCGGAGTCATACCTGCTCGCCGATGGCGAAAAGTACATGCTAACCGGCAGCAACGGAATCGAAGCCGACTCGCTCTTTTTCATGCCCGACTCGGGTGAAGCTCAATTCACGCTTTTCTTTGAACCGATGCCTCGAAACACACGGCAGTTCGACTTCATCGAAGGTGAGAGCGATGATAGTTGGAAAATTCTGGGCATAGACCTGACGGGAAAGAAAAGCTACGACCCGCCGACCGGGCTACCATCTGAACTGCTCAACCCCATTAAAAGTGAAGCAATCCCCGACCCTGTTTTCAAGTCGGGAGAAACCACGCTCAACATCCACTACATGGGCTACCGAAAAGAAATCCGTACCGAGTCAAACGTTTCGATTGCCAACATATTTGGCCTTGACCAGACATACACGGTAAGCACCGACACGCTCACAGGAACAGGCACACTCAAATTCATGCAACACGGCCCGGCACAAGCGATTTTCGGAGTAGGCAGGAAGCTGCAATTCGTGTGGCTCGCTCCGGGGGAAACTGCCGATATTTACGTTGACATGCGGCAAAGCGGAGAACTTATCGTAGCGCGCCGTAGCAAAAAAGGTCTTGACAAAGAAATCCCGGCACTCAAAGGGGCTTATGCAGCGGGAACATACGGAGACTTGTCAAATGCCTATGCGACACCCGATGCCGACTACTCTATGCTAAGCAAGGTGTTCTATAACTATGAAATGAGTGCCGACGAATATACCGACACACTAATAGCCACCTACAAGTCGATTACCGACAGCATCGAAAAAAGCGACATGCCGCAATTGACAAAAGAGTTGCAATCGACAGCCTTGAAACAAGAAACTTTATACTTGATAACGTTTGCCGACAATATGCGTGAAAATGGCTACCGGCTTGCACACGACATGTGGGATCCGACAAAAGAAGTCAACGGCATCGACAAAATAACAGCCAAGCACCTTGCCAGAGTGGCCGAACTATTTGACATCAACGACCCTAAACTGTTGATGGGCAAAAATATAGTGTACTACATAGCTGCGCTGAAATCTCCCGACATCGACTGGGCCAATATTGCAAACATAACGGCTGGCATAGTCCCAAACTTACGCAAGTCGCTTAAACTCGCGCCTAAAGCCGCAGAAGGCAAATTAAAAGAATCAGAAATAAAATCGCTTGGCCTACAGGGATTCTATGCCGATGCCTTGATGCAGATTCAAGCCCAGACCGAAGCATCGCTCGCCGCCCTTAAAGGGAAAGCAAAGGTAGAAACCGCTCCTGCGGTGCCTAATGCCAAGTTGTTTGACGCAATCATCGCGCCTTATCGCGGCAAAGTGATACTCGTCGATTTCTGGAACACATGGTGCAGGCCTTGCCGTAACGCAATAGCGAAAAATGAACCGCTAAAAGACACCGAGCTGAAAAACGACGACCTTGTATGGATTTACATAGCCAACGAAAGCTCTCCACTCATCACCTACCAGACCATGATTGCCGACATCAAAGGCATCCATTACCGCCTAAACAACGAGCAATGGAACTACATAACGGCAGGCGGCAACTTCCGGCTCGACGGCATCCCGTCTTACGTCCTTGTTGACAAATCGGGCAATTACAGCCTGCGCAACGATTTCCGCAACCACGATGTAATGAAATCGGCACTTAAAGAAGAATTGTCAAAATAAAGGCCGCAAGCCACAACAATAACGGGCGCAACGGGCATGTAATCGCATACCTGTTGCGCCTGTTTTATAACCGATAGATATCAAGGTGATTCCAAATACTCTCAATAATAATTTTTATCGGACGAATAATTGAAATAGGATTTTTTTCACGTAAATCTGTATAAGGAATATACCTCTTTGAAATCAAGAGAGTTAGAAAAATTACCCCGTTTTCGGGTAATGAGTTGGCAACCGTCCTAAATGCCGTGGTCTGCATCGCTTTGCTTGTTCGGGTAACTCTTACAGATGCAAAAATACAAAAATAAAACACATCAGAATGAATTCTTGGCACAAAATTCGTTTTTGTCGATAAATATCTGTTTCTTTGTACAGTAAAATCCATTTGTCTATGGAACAAGAGATTATAGAAACTTATACTTTCAATCCTGAAGATTATCATGACGGGCGTAGAAAGTCCGATAGCATGACATTCCGCGATGTAGTGAAAGAATTTGAACGAGATTTCCATCAGCGGCATAGTTGCGAAAGACCCTTACATCAACCATGCCATCGAGGGTCATAGCCGGCATATCTTTGTCTATGGCATCGATTCTGCTTATATGGAAACATCGGATGGACACATTGCCATTGACGAAGAAAAAGGCATTTACCCATTGACTTTATTAATAGATAATTCGATGCGCAATGGAATAATACGACTTGCCATGCCGACATCGGACGATGAAGGCGAAGAAGAACATGTAGTGATTGACTCACCCAAATTTGAATATGCATAATGGAACAGCAAAAGGAACGGAAGTGGCATTTGGTGCGTAATAATAATGGAGAATGGATTTGTAGCGAACAGGGGTTTTGTATCTTGATGATTTCTCTGCAATGATATATGCCTTACGGGCTAAAAAATATGGCTTGTCTCTGTCGCCTCAGACC
>CALUNI010000045.1 GCA_944321905.1 uncultured Muribaculaceae bacterium
CTCAAGAAACCACGTAATTGACTATATTTCAATAATTTCAAAGAACTATTTATCAACTTTTACGGGACAGTAGTGAGACAATTGGATATATCCTTGCTCTTTGCTCTCCAAAAACATTGATTGTGTTTTTATTTTAAGACAATATGGAGAACTCATTAAACTTCTAAACGCAAATAATATGAACAATATGTTATTAGAGAAATTTTATCAAATACTCATAAAAAATAGAGAAAATTTAGACATAGCTGTTTCTATTAGAAGCATGTTAACTGATTTGCCTGTACATATGGCAGACAGATTAGTAGAAAAATTTAAAGAAAATGAAGGATTATATTCAGTATGGAAATATAAGTCAAATTTTTGCGGTATTCTTTTTGAAGTAAATAGAATACAATATAAAATTGATATTTGGACTTCAGAAAAAAACTATGACATATATGTTTTTGGTCAAGACCAAAACAATAATGGAATACGAACTCTTGAATGGGCTGAAGAAATACCGACATTAACAAAATATGACTTTAACAAAAATGACGATAAAAATGAATATAGCAAACATAATTATAATTTTTATCAAGAAAACAAAGTTATAGAATGTGTGCAGAATATTATTTCAGACATTCAAAAATACGTTCTAAAATTAAAAATAAATAACTCGGGAACAAACTAACATTTTTCAATATTCACTCTTTGGGAAGCAATAGATACGTATAACTTACTTTATATCCCAATATCTGCACATATACCTGCATAAAAGAACAAACAAGTTTGTTTTGTTCTGCCCTCGCCTTGCACTATCTTTACATAAGACAGGCGGCGGCTCGGTATAAAAAACAAACAAGTTTGTTTTGTTCTGCCCTCGCCTTGCACTATCTTTGCAAACACAAACATTTTAATTAATTAACTAATTCGATGAATTTTATTGAAGAACTGAAATGGCGCGGCA
Source organism: uncultured Muribaculaceae bacterium (assembly GCA_944321905.1). Classification (GTDB taxonomy): domain Bacteria; phylum Bacteroidota; class Bacteroidia; order Bacteroidales; family Muribaculaceae; genus Avimuribaculum. Next base: position 947 of record CALUNI010000045.1, read on the forward strand.
TGATTAACAATATGATGCCGGGAACCGAAGAGCAACTTAACAAAGAAATGACCACGGCTTATCTGGGAATCGACCCTACGGCCGATTCATTACACATCGGCCACTTGGTGGGTGTAATGATGCTTAAGCACTTGCAACGTTCGGGCCATCGTCCTATCGCTCTCGTGGGTGGCGCCACAGGCATGATCGGAGACCCTTCGATGAAATCACAAGAACGTGTGCTAATCGATGAACCGACATTGCGCCACAACCAAGAGTGCATCAAAAGGCAACTCGCTAAATTCCTCGACTTTGACAGCGATGCGCCAAACCATGCCATCCTTGTCAATAACTATGACTGGATGAAAGACTACGGATTCCTCAACTTCATCCGCGATATAGGCAAGCATATCACGGTCAACTATATGATGGCTAAGGACTCGGTTAAGAAACGCCTCGGGAGCGACACACAGCATGGCATGTCGTTTACCGAATTTTCTTACCAGCTCCTGCAAGGCTATGACTTCCTGCACTTGTATGAAACAATGGGATGCAAGCTGCAAATGGGTGGCTCTGACCAATGGGGCAACATGACGACTGGGACAGAACTCATTCGCCGCATGAATGGCGGAGAGGCTTATGCTCTGACATGTCCGCTCATCACCAAGGCCGACGGCGGGAAATTCGGCAAAACCGAGTCGGGCAACGTATGGCTTGATCCTAAGCGCACATCGCCATACAAGTTCTACCAATTCTGGCTCAATGTCAGCGACACCGATGCGGCAAAATACATAAAGATATTCACCGACCTGACAAAGGAAGAAATCGAGTCGCTTGAAGCCGAGCAAGCAAAAGACCCGGGATTGCGCCCCCTACAAAAACGCCTCGCCAAGGAAATCACCATTATGGTGCATTCCCAACAAGACTACGAAGCAGCAGTCGAGGCCTCGCAGATTCTTTTTTCAAACAAGGCCAATGAAATACTGCACCGCATAGACGAGGACACTCTTCTTTCGGTGTTTGAAGGTGTGCCTACGTTTGAAGTCCCAGCTAACGTCATAGCAGCCGGCGTACCTCTCGTTGACTTGGTTACGATTCATGCACCCATATTCCCGTCGAAAGGAGAAATGCGCAAGCTCACGCAAAGCGGCGGCGTTTCGGTAAACAAGGAAAAGGTGACCGATGCGGCAGCCGTGGCCGACAGCTCTTTGCTGCTCAACGGAAAATACATACTGGTACAACGAGGGAAGAAGAATTATTACCTAATTATAGCAAAATAATGCCAATACCATAAGTGTGTGCACGGCATCCACCCATATGGGTGGTATCTCGTGCGCACATTTATCTTTTCACACTGTCATGACCTACAACGAAATAATAAAGAATGCCCGCACCGCCCTTGGAGGCAAGCTGTGCAAGGCTTGTGACGAATGCAACGGACGCGCCTGCCGAAACATGATTCCGGGTCCGGGGGCAAAAGGAATAGGCGACACAGCCATACGCAACTACGACGCTTGGCGGCAAATACGCGTGAAGATGGACACGATATGCACCAAGCAGACCATCGACACGAGCGTCGAGATGTTTGGGCATAGATTCAAGTATCCGTTTTTTGCCGCACCTGTAGGTGCAGTAAACATACACTTTGGCGAAAAATACGACGACCGCCGGTACAACGACATTATGGTGCGTGCCTGCGCCGAGGCCGGAATCGCAGCCTTCACAGGCGACGGCGTGCTTGAACAGGTAGTCCCCGATGCCTGCGCGACCATAGGCAACAACCGGGGCATAGGCATCCCGACGATAAAGCCGTGGGACAAGGAAACGATGAGACATAAGATGCAATACGCCATCGACTGCGGGGCAATGGCAATAGCCATGGACATCGACGCTGCCGGACTGCCATTCCTGCGTAACAGCAATCCTCCCGCAGGGAGCAAAAATGTCGATGAACTCCGAGCTATTATAAAAACGGCAAACCGTCCTTTCGTTGTAAAAGGCATAATGACTGTGCGTGGAGCCGAAAAAGCTATCGATGCCGGAGCATCGGCAATAGTGGTATCGAACCACGGCGGCCGCGTACTCGACCAGTGCCAAGCCACGGCCGAAGTGATAGAGGAAATCGCCACAGCCGTCAACGGGCGATGCAAGGTGCTTGTCGATGGTGGAATACGCTCGGGAATTGACGTGTTCAAAGCATTGGCCCTGGGTGCCGACGGAGTATTGATATGCCGCCCGATGGTGGTGGCCGCATTCGGAGGCGCAGAAGACGGAGTAAAATGCTATATCCAAAAGATTGCCGACGAATTGCAAGACACAATGGAAATGTGCGGTGCTGCCACGTTGGCGCAAATCACACGCGACATGGTATCTTCGCCATTCTGACCACACTGACAGGCTAAAAAACACAGAACCGGGCTGCCCACCGATAGAGACAGCCCGGTTCTGTTATTTTTATGGATGCCCGTACTACTACAGCATCTGCTTTACTTGTTCATACACGTTCTGGGCCGTAAAACCGAGTTTTTCGTCAAGCACTTTGTAAGGAGCCGAGAAGCCGAAAGAGTTCAGTCCCCATACCTTGCCGTGCGCTCCTACAAGGCCTTGCAAGTTAACCGGCAGCCCGGCAGTAAGCCCGAAAATCTTTCCATCGGCAGGAATCACACTGTCTTGGTACTCCTTGCTTTGTGTACGGAATAACCCTTCGGACGGAGCCGAAACGATGCGCACCTTCACCCCGTCGTTACGCAACAATCCAGCACCTGCCACGAGAGTCGAAACCTCCGACCCGCTTGCGACAAGTGTCACGTCGGGATTCTCGTCGGAACCTGCCACCACATACGCGCCCTTCGCCGTCAACGAATAATCATTGCCTTGGGGCAGATTTTCTATGTTTTGGCGAGAGAAGATAAGCCCTGTGGGCGTACATGTATTTTCCATCGCGAGTCTCCAAGCCTGCGTGGTTTCCTCTGCATCGGCAGGGCGCAGCACGAGCATCGAGTTACGCCCGTGATGGTTCTGCAGCTTTTCCATGAGCCTTATTTGTGCTTCCTGCTCCACCGGTTCATGAGTAGGACCATCTTCTCCCACGCGGAAGGCATCGTGAGTCCATATAAACTTTACCGGCATTTCCATAAGCGCCGCCATGCGTATGGCTGGCTTCATGTAATCCGAGAATACGAAGAAAGTTCCGCAAGCCGGTATCACACCTCCATGCAATGCCATGCCTATGCAGCAGCAGGCCATCGTCAACTCGGCCACGCCTGCCTGGAAGAAAGCCCCCGAGAAGTCTCCCTTGTCAAACGCATGTGTCTTTTTCAAGAACCCGTCGGTCTTGTCGGAATTGCTAAGGTCGGCCGACGCGCAAATCATGTTCTCCACCTGCTCAGCAAGAGCACCGAGCACGGTGGCCGATGCTGCGCGAGTGGCGGCTCCTGCCTTTTGCTTTATGCCATCCCAGTCAACCTTCGGAGCCTTCCCGCTGAAGAACAATTCCAACTTAGCTGCAAGTTCGGGATGCTCCTTTGCCCAAGCAGCCTTTGCGGCATACTTGGCTGCAACTATTTCCTTAAGTTCCTCCCTGCGCCGTGCATAAAGTTCCTGCACCTCGGGGAACACGACAAACGGATTCTCGGGGTCGCCGCCAAGGTGCTTTATGGTATTGACATAAGCCCCGTCGCCAAGAGGCGCACCGTGAGTGGCACAATTGTGTTCATAGCTTGAGCCATCGGCCTTCAATGCGCCCTTGCCCATGACGGTCGAACCGATTATGATAGTCGGACGCTCTTTTTCTGCCTTTGCCGCAGTCAGTGCCGCACGTATCTCATCGGGATCGTTACCGTTGATTTTTATGACGTTCCAGTTCCAAGATTTATATTTCTCGGCAACATCCTCACACGTTACAGCATTGCAAGCCGTTGACAGCTGTATCTCGTTGGAGTCATAGAACATGATTAAATTGTCAAGCCCGAGCTTCCCGGCGATACGTCCTGCGCCCTGCGAGATTTCTTCCTGCACGCCGCCATCTGAGATATATGCATATATGGTCTGCCCCATCACTTCGTTGCCGAAACGTGCGGCAAGGAACTTTGCCGCAATGGCCGCGCCGACGGCAAAACAATGACCTTGCCCGAGCGGGCCCGAAGTGTTCTCGATTCCGCGCATCACGTCAACCTCGGGATGGCCGGGACAAGGAGAGCCCCACTGGCGGAATGTCTTAAGCTCGTCGAGCGTGAATTTTCCCGACAAAGCAAGCACCGAATACAGCATAGGCGACATATGTCCGGGGTCGAGGAAGAAGCGGTCGCGCCCCTCCCAACGCGGATTTTCGGGATCGTATGTCAAAAACTCAGAGAAAAGCACGTTCACAAAGTCGGCACCTCCCATTGCACCACCAGGATGCCCCGAATTTGCCTTCTCAACCATCGAAGCAGCCAATATGCGAATGTTGTCGGCTGCACGTGTCATAAGTTTACTGTCGTTCATAAATTATTAGTGTGTTAATTATACTACAAATTTACTAATTACATCGGCATGGATGCCATTTCTCCGTTTTATTTTACCAATACTGCGCCACCGCCGGTAACCAATTCCAACTTTACTTTCCCGTCACTTCCCACTTCAAGGTTCTTGACCTCGGGAGCCTTGTCGCGCCCGTCATAATAAAAATCCACGTTTTGGCCGGCAAGCATCGGCACCTTCACTTCCACCTTCAATGTCTCGTCTGTGGCATTGATAGCTGCCACATACCAACGGTCGGCATGGCGGCGTGCCAATACGCAATATTTGCCGGGATAGCCGTCGATGAAGCGAGTCTCGTCCCATGTGGTGGGCACATACTTCATAAATTCGATGGCAACTGCCGATGCATCCTCCAGATTATTGGGGGTCAAAGCAAAGTTCTGTATGGGATTCTGGAACAGGACAGCCGTGGCAAGTTCAAACACATCGGTAGTCTTGCGCTCCGAACCGCCATCGTTGGTCTTGTTGAGACGCTTGTTTAGGAATGTCCCGCCAAACTCCATGCACCCCACCGTGTTGCGGATAAAAGGATGCAACGCTGCATTAAAAGCCTCGCCGTCGCAGAAACTTTGGTTGAAAACCATGTTTTCCGACGCCAACACTGCCTCGCTGCCGACATAATTGGGATACATGCGTTCCCATCCGCGCGGTAGCGTACAGCCGTGGAAGATAACCATCAAGCCGTAATCATCGGCATCGCTTAATATAGCCTCGTACAACCGCATCGTTTCCTGCTTGTCGCCACCGAAAAAGTCAACCTTGATACCTTTCGCGCCTATTTCACGAAGCCACTTCATTTCACGCTTGCGGACTATTGGATTGCACATAAGGTTTGTCGGACTTTGTACTATGTCGTTCCAATAGCCGCTTGAACTATACCATACAAACAGTTCCACGCCTTTGCTCCGACCATAGTCGGCAAGCTCCTTCATCCTGTCGCGGCCTATATTCACATCCCACCCGCTGTCGATAAGGGTGTATTCATACCCCATTGCGGCAGCAAGGTCTATAAACTTAATCTGGTCGTCATAGTTGATGCTGGCATCCTGCCATACAATCCAACTCCACGTGCTGCGACCAAACTTGTAATCCCATGCGGTTTCATACCGAGGCTCGACAACATCCCATGGAACGGTGGTCTCGACTATGGGCTTCAAATTGTCGCCCACCGTAATGGTGCGCCACGGGGTAGCGGCAGGCAATGCCACTCCCGGAGCAGCGTTACCGTTACCGTTGTTTTCTTCCGGCATCGGGTAGGCTATTGTATATAACCCATCTGAAGTGCCGTCGCTCAAGTGTGATGCACAGTAGCTGCCATCGACACCGGTCTCGCTTATCAATGCCCAACCGTCGTCACCGATGCGGAACAACGCTGGGAATGTATAGCCTTGCCCATATTGCGACGGAGTGCCTACAGGCTCGTCGGCTTTGTACAATTCTTCATAACTTGGTTTGGTACGCTTCCACCCTATCATCGCATCACTTTGCGGAGTGAGAAACGTGGTGGCATACGACGGAAAGTCAAAGCCGGTTGCTTCGCTCTCCACAATGCAACTTCCACACTCGCCGGTTTTATTTATGACGTAGCGAAACGCCACGTCATTATTGCTCACGCGGAAGGTCACGTCAAGCACGTTCTTGCCATCCTTGGAGAAACGGCATATAGCTTCATTGGCCACGTAGTGCACGCGACTCGTCTTTGACCTGCTGAGCGTGTAATTAGTATTAATCGCATCTGTTTCGCAATCGGTCAATGTCAATCCCGAGCTAAAGTCTCCAATCGTGGTTTTCACCCCGAGAGGAGACTCCTCAATAATTGTTTTCCCTTTATATGTCACGCTGTAGGTAGGTTTCCCGCCATTGCCGGATACCGACACTTCCAAATTCCCGTCGGGACTGCTCACACGAGTTTGGGCAAAAGCCACACACGGCAACAGTGCCGCAGAAAATAAAAATACCTTTAAGTTCATAAAAATGCAATTTGATGTTATTGCTCTAATTAAAAAGGCGCACAGGATGGCGTTCACTGCCATCCTGTGTCGATTTAAATCCCAAATCAGCAGAACAATTCTTTCTCGGTAAACTGTCCTACCTTCAAATAGTCGTTGTAAATAGCTTTATAAGCCTCGGCATTTGCCCGATTAGGCTGATACTCCTTGGCAAAGCCCGAATTCATGGCCTGCTGGGCATCCTCTACCTTGGAATACACTCCGGCAGCCGTTGCGGCAAACATAGCCGCGCCAAGAGCGCAAGCCTGGTCGGTCTTGCACACCTTGATAGGCATGTTCAGCACGTCGCTCAGCGTCTGCATCACAAACGGCGACTTCAAGGCAATGCCGCCAATGCCTATAACCGAGTCGATTTTGACACCTTCTTCTATGAAACGGTCAACTATGGCCTTGCTGCCAAACGCTGTAGCCTCGACGAGCGCACGGAAAATGCGCGGAGCAGTAGAACCGAGCGTCAATCCTGTGATGGTTCCCTTCAGCAACTGGTTGGCATCGGGGGTGCGACGGCCATTCATCCAGTCGGTGGCAATTATCGAACTTTCGCTGATAGGTATCTTCTCGGCTTCGGCTGTCAAGGCCGGGATTATCTTGTCGCAGGCCTCGCTTATCAACTTAGCCTTGGTTTCCTCGTCGATGAGCGTGGATTGTGCGACTATCGACTTCAACGGATATTCAAGCACCCGCTTAAACCATGCGTATATGTCGCCAAATCCCGATTGCCCTGCTTCGAGACCCACCATGCCCGGAATAACCGAACCGTCAACTTGCCCGCATATACCTTTGATAAGGTTATGGCCAATCTCTTCATAAGACGCAACCATGATGTCGCAAGTGGACGTACCGATTACGCGCACAAATGTGTGAGGCGTCACATTTGCACCGACGGCTCCCATATGGCAGTCAAAAGCTCCGCCGGCGACAACCACATTGGTTGTCAAGCCCAAGCGTTGAGCCCATTCTTCGGTCAAGTGTCCCACCGGTTTATCGGCGGTCTCAGTTGTCTCAAACAGACGGTCGCGGAACCCCTTCAACAGCGGGTCGAGAGCTACAAGGAACTCCTCGCTCGGCAGGCCTCCCCATTTCTCGTTCCACATGGTCTTGTGGCCACAGGCACAGCGGCTGCGCACTATGTCCTTGCTGCTGCTCACGCCGGTCAACAACGCCGGCATCCATTCGCAATGCTCCACTATGCTGTAAGCCTTGGCACGGACAGCCTCATCCTCTCGCAATACGTGCAAAGCCTTGGCCCAGAACCATTCCGACGAATATATTCCGCCTTCGTAAGCCGTGTAATCGATGTCCCATTCCTTGCACAACTTGTTTATCTCTGCCGCTTCCTTTATAGCCGTGTGGTCTTTCCACAACACGAACATGGCATTCGGGTTCTCGGCAAACTCGGGCAGCATGGCAAGCGGCGTACCTGTAGCGTCGGTAAATACCGGCGTACTACCGGTGGTGTCAAAAGCTATGCCCACCACATTCTCGGCAGTTCCCGAGGGACACATCGACAAGGCTTCCCTGACCGAAGCCTCAAGCACGTCGATGTAGTCTTGTGGATGCTGCCTGTATTGATTGATTGCCGGGTTGCAATATTTCCCTTCAACCCATCGAGGATAATATTTCACCGAGGTTGCAAGCACCTCGCCATTGCCTGCATTGACCACTACGGCACGTGCAGAATCGCTGCCATAGTCCAGTCCTATAACATATTTGTCCATAGTTTTCGATTAAAAAAGAAACAAGGCAATAGGCTCTTGCCATGTGCCGGCAAGCCCGCCTATCGCCCATGTGATTTTTAAATTAGCAAAGAGCCTTGTTTAGCATGTAATAAACTTCGTTCATGCGAAGCTCTTTCTTAAACTCTTCGATATTGGTATCCTTGTTGATATGAACCATCTCGATGCCTGCAATCTCGGCATAGTCTTGCCAGTATTCGGCAGTAAGGTCATAAGAGAAGCATGAGTGGTGAGTACCGCCCGCAAGTATCCATGCGCCTGCACCCACTTCAAAGTTAGGCTGCGGAATCCACAATGCCGATGCAACCGGCAACTTTGGCAGCGGCTTGGGCTCGATGCATTCAACGTCGTTAACTATGAGGCGGAAACGATTACCCATGTCCACCACTGTAGCCGTGCATCCCATGCCAACCTTGCTTGTGAATACCAAACGTGCGGTCTGGCTCTTGCGAACGCCTATGCCCAAGAAATGGACTTCAAGACGAGGCTTCTTGGCTGCTATGAGCGGGCAAACTTCGAGCATGTGTGCTTGCAGAATGGCACTGCGCTCGCCTGCAAAGTTCAACGTGTAATCTTCAAGGAACGAGCATCCGTTAGGCAAGCCTTGGTTCATTACCCATACTGTGCGATACAATGCTGCCGACTTCCAGTCGCCTTCGGCTCCGAACCCATAGCCCTCGGCCATCAGGCGTTGAGATGCAAGACCCGGAATTTGGTCGAAGTGGCTGCCGTCGAGCTGCCCAAGGTCGTCGAAGTTGGTGGTGAATCCCTTTGCACCCTTGGCTTTTAATATGGCACGCAAAGCAAGCTCGGCCTTTGCCGAATTCCACACCTTTCCATAAGCCTCGGTAGTTTCATCTTCCAATTCCTTGTCGTGGTCATACAGGCGGAAATACTCATCCACGAGAGCCTTTACATCTTCGTCCTTGACTTGTGCGTGATATTCCATCAACTCGCTCGCCGGGCAATAATCCACATGGTAGCCCATGCGCACTTCAGCCTCAACCTTGTCGCCGTCGGTAACGGCCACGTTGTTCATTTGGTCGCCAAAGCGTATTATCAACATGTCTTGAGCGTCGGCCCATGCGGCACACACTCGCATCCACACGGCTATCTTGCGCTGAGTCTCTGCATCCTTCCAATAGCCCACAACCACCTTGCGGCGCACACGCATACGAGCGCATATGTGACCAAATTCACGGTCTCCGTGAGCCGACTGGTTAAGGTTCATGAAGTCCATATCCATTGTATCCCATGGAATTTCTTCATTGAATTGAGTATGAAGGTGAAGCAACGGTTTATTCAATTGTTGCAGGCCGTGTATCCACATCTTGGCCGGAGAGAAAGTATGCATCCATGTGATTACGCCTATACACTTTTCGTCGTTATTGGCAGCCTTGAATGCGGCAGTAACCTCGGCCGATGAGTTCACCGTACCCTTATACACCACTTTCACAGGTAGCTTGCCACTCTCGTTCAGCCCTTCAACCATCTTGTTTGAATGAGCATCAACGGCGACCACTGCATCTCCGCCATAAAGGAGTTGGGCACCTGTTATAAACCAAACTTCATAATTGTCAAAAGCGTTCATTGTTTGTTAATTTCTAGGTTGTTGTTAATATGTTTAATTTAGGTTTGTTACTTCTTTATCTGCCCATAATAAGCATTCGGCCCGTGCTTGCGGTTGAAATGCTTCTCGATGAGCAGCGGATTCATGGTCAACCCTGGGTTGACGCTGAATGCCACAAATGCCATCTTGGCCACCTGTTCCATGACCACGGCGTTGTGCACGGCATCGGCCGCGTCCTTACCCCACGAGAACGGGCCATGATTCTTTACCAACACTCCAGGGGTGTGAACCGGATTAAGCCCCTCGAAACGTTTCACAATGACGTTGCCTGTTTCAAGCTCGTAATCGCCCATAACCTCTTCACGCGTCATATCGCCGGTACACGGAATATCGTCGTGAAAATAATCGGCGTGAGTGGTTCCTATGTTCGGGATATCCTTCCCTGCCTGAGCCCAAGCAGTGGCATAGGTCGAATGAGTATGCACCACACCGCCAATCTCGGGGAATGCCTTATAAAGCACCACATGCGTGGGCGTGTCGGACGACGGGCGCAAGTCACCTTCCACGACATTGCCGTCCAAGTCAACCACCACCATGTCTTCGGGCTTCATGGTGTCATACGACACGCCGCTCGGTTTTATTACAACCAATCCGCTTTCACGGTCGATTGCCGACACGTTGCCCCACGTGAAAATCACTAACCCGTGTTTCACCAAGTCGAGATTGGCATGAAATACCTTTTCTTTGAGTTCTTTAAGCATGATTGCTATATTTTTCTGAATAAATAGACAAACTTAAGAATATAAAAAACGATGTATTGATAACATCATGGCACGGTTGCTGCCTTATTATCCACAGTATCATTATAGGAACTGCTTGAATCCTTGCCGAGACCGGTAACATAAATCCCGGAACCACACTCGGCAAAAACCTCGCCGACCCTTAATTATTTAATCCATGGCCGAATAAATCCTATTTGCAAATATAGCAAAAAACATGAGAAACAGATTGTGCCATAAGGAAAAATAACATTTTATATCTAATTTCACATTTCCCAAACACTCCGGGAGAAAACCCGTTCAAGCAGCCTAATCCCACTTTGCAAGCAGGCGCGTGCAACAAAAAGAACACGGATGTCCCTTGCAATCAATTTTTTTTGTATATTTGCACCATAATTCGACTACAGCCGTTACCTGAGCATCGTCACCTTACGCTCGTGAAAGTGGAGGTCGCGGCATTTCCAACAGGACGATTTTTCAAAAATAATTTTATATTTCTCACATGACTTGCGGCATAACCACATGCCGGGCATTATGGTGCCAACGCCCATGTGCCATGCTTATTTAATATATTTCAAAAATATATGTACACTCTTTCTGATTTAAGTTCACTGGATTTAATAGAATTAAAGGCTATTGCAACGTCGATGAACATCAAGAAAATTGACGACTTGAGTCAAGACGACTTGATTTATACCATTCTCGACCAACAAGCTATCAATAGCTCTAAAGCCTCGGCAGCCAACTTATCGGAGCAAAAGAAACGAAGCCCTAAAACAAAGGCCAAATCTGCAAAAAACACAGATGCCGCCAATGCCACAGCAAACGGCAACGGAACTTCGGACGAAAAAGCAAAAATGCAAACCGCCGAAAAGAAAAACCAACAATCCAAGAAGTCAAAAAAGATAGATAAAAAGGCTCAAACTGAGGAATCGCCCAAGCCTCAGACCGATTCAACCGAACAAGCCGTCGGCAACCGGGCAAAACAACAAAAAACGAAGAAAAGCAAAAAGATGGAGAACAACAACAATGTGGTTGAAGCCAAAGCCGATGCCGACGTTGAAACAATTGCGGCAGCAAGCGGCACTGCTTCAAGCGATGCCATAGAGACACAACCAAGCGAGCAACCGAGCACCGACTCTCTACATGAGTCAGTAGAATCAAGCCAACCCGAAGCAAACGTCCAGTCTGCCGAAGCCCCCTCAGAAGCCCCAGCAGCCGAAAGCAACACCCAACAGGTCGCAGCCGAGATAAAAAAACCGTCGATAACTCTTGACAGCTTCTTTAACACCGGCAGCCGCAAGACTTTCAAGCCACGCAGCCAGCAAGAGAGGGAAGAAGCTGCCCGACGCGCTGCCGAAGAGGCTCGGCGTGCCGCCGAAGAAGCAGCAAAGGCTCCGATCATAATACAAGAGCCTCAAGCCGACAAGCAAGAGGCCGACCAGACTACGGCAAACAATAAACGCGGAAAATTTGCCAAACAAAACTCTAAACAAGCGGCCAAACAAGCCGAACCCGAGCCGGAACCTTTTAACTTTGAAGGGATACTTAGGGCAACCGGCGTACTTGAGGTGATGCCCGACGGCTACGGATTCTTAAGGTCGTCGGACTACAATTATCTGACATCTCCCGACGACATTTATGTAGCACAAAACCAAATAAAACTTAACGGACTTAAGACCGGCGATGTGGTGGAAGGGACGATACGTCCTCCAAAAGAAGGCGAAAAATATTTTCCTCTATGCAAGGTGGAATTAATCAATGGGCGTACCCCCGAGTTTGTGCGCGACCGCATCCCGTTTGAACACCTCGTGCCGCTATTCCCCGAAGAGAAATTCGACCTCACCAGCGGAAAGACATGCAACATATCGACACGAATAGTTGACATGTTCGCCCCTATCGGCAAGGGGCAACGCGGACTTATAGTCGCCCCGCCGAAAACGGGAAAGACCGTCCTGCTGAAAGACATTGCCAACGCAATATCGGAAAATCATCCCGAAACATACATGATCATACTGCTCATCGACGAGCGTCCCGAGGAGGTTACCGACATGGCACGTAGCGTAAATGCCGAAGTAATAGCTTCAACGTTCGACGAGCCGGCAGAGCGTCACGTGAAAATCGCAGGTCTCGTGCTTGAAAAGGCAAAACGACTTGTGGAATGCGGACATGACGTGGTGATATTGCTCGACTCGATAACACGCCTTGCACGAGCCTACAACACCGTTTCTCCTGCGTCGGGCAAGATATTGTCGGGCGGCGTGGATGCCAATGCGTTGCAGAAGCCCAAACGCTTCTTCGGAGCGGCTCGAAACATAGAAAATGGTGGCAGCCTTACGATAATCGCAACTGCCTTGATTGAAACAGGCTCGAAAATGGACGAAGTGATTTTCGAGGAATTCAAGGGTACGGGCAACATGGAGCTACAGCTCGACCGCAAGCTCTCCAACAAGCGAATATTCCCGTCGGTCGATATAATGGCATCAAGCACTCGACGCGACGACTTGCTGCTGTCGCGCGACACGCTTAACCGAATGTGGGTGCTGCGCCGCTTCTTAAGCGACCGCAATTCAATCGAGGCGATGGAGTTTATCAAAGACCGCATGGAACGCACTCGCTCAAACGAAGAATTGCTACTGTCGATGAACGACTAAACATCAACACACTCACAAACACATATTGCACGGTTAAGGGCAGCCTTTCAAGGCTGCCCTTAACCGTATCACATACCGCAATGGCTCGTGACTTCACTCCACTTCGTGGCGAAGCGCATAATGATTGCGCAGTTGCTCAAACTGCATCGGTGCGGCCCTAAGCATGGCCGTGTCGGCCAACGGATCATAGCTTTCCACAACCTGCTCCAGCGTAACATTGCATGCCCCTTGGGCAGGAGCCGACACCGCAGGCACTGTTGCATTTATGCCAAAATGAGCATTCAATGCCTCTATTATCATGGCCGTGCCTCTCATTTTCCCTTCTTGCGAATATCCCGCGATATGCGGAGTGGCAACAAAAGCCTTGTCAAGCAAAAGCGAGTCTATATGAGGCTCGTTCTCCCAACAGTCGATGGCCACGTCGCCCACTCGCCCACTTTCCAGCCCATTAAGCACCGCCCGAGTATCGGTCACAGGGCCTCTTGCACTATTTATGAGCAATCGGCAATGCCTCAGTTTCTCTATAAACCCGGCATTGCACAAGTGCAACGTGGCATCCCGACCACTCGTCGTAAAAGGCGTGTGGAATGTGATTATATCGGCCTCACGGGCTATCTCGTCAAGCGTTACGCCCGGGAAACCGCTCTCCATGCGTTGCCGCGGAGGGTCGTTCAACAACACTTTGAACCCTATTTCTTCGGCCCAACGGGCAACAATACTTCCCACATGTCCAACCCCTATGACTCCTATTGTAATATCGCTTAGATCACACGACTCACTGTCGCGAGCCAGCTGCCTGCCTATGGTGGAAATCACATACTGAGCCACGGCAGGTGCATTGCAACCGGGTGCGTTATGCACTGCTATGCCACGGCTTTTGCAATAACCGATGTCGATGTGGTCGGTTCCTATGGTGGCACTGCCCACAAACGAACATCTGCTCCCCGACAACAATGCGGCATCGCACCTGTTGCGTGTGCGTACAATTAGGGCATCGGCATCGGCAACAGTCTCCGGCGTAATTGCCTGATATGGCAGATACTCGACCGAGGCAAACGGTTCGAGCCTGCCCTGGATATATGGGATATGATTTTCGACTATTATTTTCATCACAAAATATTGTAAAAGTTATATACATACAAACCAAGACAAACGGCACACAACACCAAAACAGGAATATAGCGACGCTCGTTGCTGCTTATGGTGAACGCATGCCCCACTTGTATGGCAAGACACAGGTTCAGCGTGGGCAGATATGTGAAAATGTTGGCGTAATCGACACCCGACATTATGACTGTCGCAATCGTAAGCACCGAGAAGAAACCATTGCATGCCCTGCGCTTGGCATTATAGCTTATTATCTTCACCATGTTGGTAGCCATAAGTATCAATGCCACAAGCGCGGTCAAGCCGCATGTAGCCACCACCACCCACGAATCGACAGAATGAAGCACAAACCACGAATTGCATATCTCGGGAAGCCTGAAGTCGTCAAACGAAATAATGCCAAATCCGTAAAATATCCAATATGGAGTGACCAGTCCAAGCAAAGTGGCTATCATGCCGCGGAAGCGCATCACCTGCATTTGTATGAACCCAAGAACAGCTACCGCCACGAGATACAATGCCGAACACTGGAACATGGAATAAAGGCTGAGCAAGAAGAACACGAGAAAAATACTGCGCTGCGACAGCCGCCTGTGATAAGTGTCGAATAGAAGGTATGCCGACAGCAACACTACGAGAAGCATCATCGTCCCTTCATAAAAACATGCGACCACACTCGGAGATGCCATCTCAAGCAACATGAAAGCAGACAACGCCACAGATGCGTCGGCCCTGATAAAGCCATGCAGGCGGTTAAGGTGCTTAAGCATATACCCGACAGCCACAATGCAACACACATTGAGGAAAAACGACATCCACCCGCTGCCGAGCCATAAGTTGCATGACGGCAGGCACAGCCCGGTATCGTTGACAAAGATTGTTTCGTCGGCAAAAACCACATAAACCACTCCGGCCAGTACTATGAGGAACGTGACGGCTACATTAAGGCCCCGTCCGCCGATGAACCGGTTTATCATTGCTTCTCTATTCACTTTAACCTATTCGATATATCGCATTAATACTCATTTACAAAGTAAAGAATTTTACATTATATTTCCTAAGAGCCTTGAGCTTAAAATCATCACAGCTGCACAAAACCGTCCAAAGCCACAACCCGTCAAACATCATGCAACCAAGACGGCGGGCTCTAACAGACATAGAAAACTCCCCATGCCTTGACATCAGGCATGGGGAGCGCACATATATTATGTGGCTTTTGCAGATTCTACTTCAAATCAAAACCTATGTCGCGACGGAAGTTCTTTCCTTCAAACTCAATTTTGCTTATATTGGCATACGACTTGGCCAACGCCTCGTCTTTGCTGCTGCCATATGAACTGACAGCTATAACGCGACCGCCCGAGGTAAGAAGCTCGCCATCGTCGGTGCGGCGTGTACCTGCGTGGAACAGTATGCTGCCATCAACGGCATCGGTACCGGTGATGACCTTACCTTTTGCATAGCTGCCCGGATAACCACTTGAAACAATCATTACCGTGGTGGCGTACCTCGGATCAATTTCAAGGTTGCGCCCGGCAAGGGTTCCGGTGACTACCCCTTCAAGCAAGTCGAGCAAGTCGCCACCCGTGCGCAACATGACTACTTCGGTTTCGGGGTCGCCCATCCTCACATTATATTCGATTACATAAGGCTCACCGCCGACATTTATCAAGCCAAAGAATATGAAACCACGGTATGTTATATTTTCTTGCTTCAGCCCGTCGATGGTAGGCTTGATGATGCGTTCTTCCACCTTCTGCATGAAACCGGCATCGGCAAAGCTTACCGGCGACACGGCACCCATTCCGCCGGTATTCGGGCCGGTGTCTCCCTCGCCTATGCGCTTGTAATCCTTGGCCACAGGGAGTATCTTATACGCACTGCCGTCGGTCAGTACAAATACCGAGCATTCTATCCCGCTAAGGAACTGCTCAAGCACCACTTTGCTCGACGATGCGCCAAACATGCCGCCAAGCATGGCTCGCAATTGTTCCTTAGCCTCGTCAAGCTCGGGGATGATAAGCACACCCTTGCCGGCTGCAAGGCCGTCGGCCTTAAGCACATATGGAGGCTTATGGTTTTCGAAGAAACGGAAGCCGTCTTCTATCGTCGAAGCATCCACGCTCAAGTGTTCGGCCGTCGGTATGCCGTGACGTGCCATAAACTCCTTGGCAAAATCCTTGCTGCCTTCGAGTTGCGCTCCCTCTTTCGACGGACCCACCACCGGCACGCCGTTTAATGACGCGTCTCCGGCAAAATAATCATAAATGCCTGCAACAAGAGAGTCCTCGTTGCCGACGACCACCATGTTGATGCCATTATCCAAGACAAACTTCTTTATTACCTCAAAATCAAGCGGCGACATGCCGACGTTGGTACCGTATTGTAATGTTCCTCCGTTTCCGGGAGCTATATACAACTTTTTCAGTCGTGGACTTTGCGATAATTTCCAAGCCAAAGCCGACTCGCGTCCGCCCGATCCTAAAAGCAATACTGTATATTCTTTCATTGACCTATCCATCTTGTTATTTATTCGTTGTTATTATCATCTCCACCCTTTTCCTTGACAGGCAAGTCATTCCGGCGCCAACTGTTGCGGCGACCATGTATGATGGGCTGCTCCTTGTCGGCAGCCAACCGGGGCTGCTTGAATCTCACCATGCGACTCGTGCGCGCTTCGTTATGCACGACCGGCTGACGTTGTTGCTCGTCTTGTCCGTCATGTGTCATGCGCTCTCCGCCCGGCGACTTAAATCTGCGGCGATCTTCCTCGTCCTTGCGGCGTTCGTGATAAGGCTTGCGCAATTTTTCTTCGAGCGCATTCTTCGGCTTACCCTCGGTGCGGAACCTTGGTTGCCGTCCTCGACGGTCATCGTCACGGCGTTCCTTTCGTTCGCCGTCATCCTCTCTGCGCCACTTGTTATATCGAGGTTTGCGTTCCTCGCTGTTGGCATCGACCGTAGGCACGAAATCGCGGCGTTTATACACTGGATTTCTCTCACCCTTAAACTCCTCGTTCTTCACGCTTCGACCCTCTTTCCTAAACTCGGCATATGTGCCTTCAAAGATTACATATTCGCGGAGTTCGCAGTCGAGAGCCCCATTAAACAACGGGAATTTCAATGACGGCTTCAACCCTATGGCATCGAGCAGGTCGGTGTTGTAACCTATTACCCACGCCTTGTATCCCTTGAACACATTCTTCAACTTCTCACCCAACGAACGGTACAATGCCTCCATGTCGTCAACCGATATGCGCTCGCCGTAAGGCGGATTTGTGACAAGTATGCCTCCGCTGCCCTCGTGTGGTGCATGCTCTATGCTCTGCAACGGTTGGGTTTTGACCTCGACATATTTCCCCACGGCAGCACTCTTGATGTTGCGCAAAGCGATGTCTATCGCCTTGGGCGAAATATCCGACCCGTAAATCTTGTGTTCAAACGGACGCTCCTTGCTGTCGTCGTTGTATATCTCGTCAAACAGTTCCTGGTCGAAGTCGGGCCAACGCTCGAATGCGAAGCTCGACCTGAATATTCCAGGATTGATGTTGGCCGCTATAAGCGCAGCTTCTATTAAGAAAGTGCCGGAACCGCACATCGGGTCAACGAAATCGGTCTCGCCGCGCCAACCGGTGAGCAATATTATACCGGCCGCAAGCACCTCGTTGATAGGAGCCTCGGTCTGAGCCTCTCTGTAACCGCGCTTGTGAAGCGACTCGCCCGAGCTGTCGAGCGACAATGTAACCTCGTTGTCGGAAATATGCACGTCAAACACCAGGTCGGGATTATTAAGCCTTATCGATGGGCGCTTGCCATACTTCTCGGTGAAATAGTCGGCAATGGCATCCTTTACGCGATAAGTCACAAACCGGCTGTGCCTGAATTTCTCGCTGAACACGGTTGCGTCGATCGAGAACGTTTGCGACGACGACAAATACTCGTCCCATGCAAAATCCTTTACAGCGTTATACAATTCGTCGGCATCCTGCGCATAGAATTTATAAATAGGCTTTAATATCCTAAGAGCGGTGCGGCAGCCGATATTGGCACGATACAACATTGCAAGGTCGCCAGTAAATGAAACCATGCGGTTGCCCGGCTCCACGTTTTCGGCTCCTAATTGTCTCAATTCATCAGCCAACACGTTTTCAAGCCCCTTGAACGTCTTGGCCACCATCTCAAAATTACTTATCATCACTCTTGTTGGTAGTATGTAAACTATTATTATTGTTAGCTTTAGCCTGCGTCAACCTTTCGCCGGGCATCACATCGGCAGTCACCCAGATGTTGCCGCCAATCACGGCACCGTCGCCTATGGTGATGCGCCCAAGTATCGACGCATTTGAATAAACAATCACATTGTTTCCGATAATCGGGTGTCGCGGTACCCCCTTTATCGGGTTATTGTCTTCGTCAAGGTCGAAGCTCTTGGCACCAAGAGTCACACCCTGGTACAATTTCACATTGTTGCCTATTATGGCCGTCGCGCCAATCACCACGCCAGTGCCATGGTCGATGGCGAAATGGTGGCCTATTCTCGCGCCGGGATGAATGTCGATTCCAGTCTCGGAATGCGCCATCTCGCTTATCATGCGAGGAATGATGGGAATACCCTCTATCAACAACTCGTGCGCTATACGATAGTTGATTATGGCTTTAATTGCCGGATAACAGTATATCACTTCTTCTCGGCTGATGGCCGCCGGGTCGCCGAGATAAATGGCCTCGACATCGGTGTGCAATATGCGCCTCAATTCGGGCAATCGTTGTAAAAACCGCAAAGCCACCTCGCGAGCCTTGTCTATCAACGGAGCGAGATCCCTGTCTTCGCCATTGCAGTCGTCGCTGTCATCTTTTGCAAACATCAATCCCGCCACAAGTTGGTTTTCGAGCAATCCTTTCAGCCTTTCTACCTGTAGCCCGAGCAGATATTCCAAGTTGAACGCATTCACGACATCCTTGCCGAAAAAGCCGGGGAACAGAACCGAGCGGCATAACATTACAAGTTCCCTAATCATCGGCTCTTGCGGCAAAGGCTCGAATCCAAGCCGCAAATGACACATGCGACACAAGCTATCCTTGTCAGACAATTCATGCACGGTGTGCCTTAAGTCGTTCTCACAATATTTATCTGTGCGCATTATCATATCGACATCGTTCTATAATCATAATTTATACAGTCGGCATCAGTCGGTATAATGTCACACCACCACTTGTGCAGAACGCGCAAGCTCGCTTGTGGCGTTATGCCGAGATGCAGCCTATTTTATGCAAAGATACTGCAAGTTGGCTACAGAATAAAACAATTAGATACTATTTTTATACTTCGCCGCCCTACAAAAACATACAAAATTAGGCTATAATCAAAAGCGAACCCAACCAACAAATATGCTAAAAATGAGTATATAACCGACAAGAGATGAAAATCACAACATTTTTTCGTACAAAAGTCTTTGCAATGTAGAAAAAAGATTATAACTTTGCACCGCAATTAAGCCCAGATGGCGGAATTGGTAGACGCGCTGGTCTCAAACACCAGTGGATTCACCTCCATGCCGGTTCGATCCCGGCTCTGGGTACATAGAAAGGCTGATAATCGACTGATTATCAGCCTTATTTGTTTTCCCAGGGCGTACTAAAAGCGTACT
>CALUNI010000046.1 GCA_944321905.1 uncultured Muribaculaceae bacterium
CATTGCTACGCCACCCTTGCTTGGATATAGTAATTCGTGATTCCTCTTTTCCTTGATTCAACTTTAACGCGTCGTGGTCGTCCCTCTTACTGAGCCGCTCCCTTTTCGATAGCTATCTTGCCACGGTAATATCCGCATTCCGGACATACGGTGTGATATATGTGCCATGCACCGCAGTTAGGGCAAAGGGCAATAGTTGGAGCAACAGCCTTGTCGTGAGTCCTTCTCTTGGCTGTGCGGGTCTTCGATTGTTTTCGTTTAGGATGTGCCATCTCTGTTTATGATTATATGTTTTTAATTAATTATTGTCTTTCAGCTTCTTTAGAGCCTCCCAACGCGGGTCGCAATTGTCGTCGTCGCAATCGCAGTCGTCGTTGCTCCCGTCGCCTGTGGCCAAGTGTTCCTCAAGCAGGCTGCTCATTTCCTTGTCACATTGCCCATCGGGATGGACATGCATTATGGGGATGGCCAGTGCAACGGTGTCGTAAATTACGCGTGCCACGTTGTAGCCGGCTTCTCCTTCGGGAAGCGTGACGCAGTCGTCACCCTCGTCATAGTCGTCGCCATATTTTATGCTCATCGCATAAGAGGTATCCACCTGCTGCTCCATTTCTTCGAGGCAACGGTCGCACGGGATGCCTATTACGCCCTTAAGCACGAACGCAAGTTCGTAAATATTGCCGACATGCTTCACCGACAACGCCACATCGACATTGCCGGATGTCACATCGACACTTTCCATATTTCTGAAAAAATCATCCCCAAGGTGATAGCTAAATTCTTGTGTACCAAGGGGCATACCTTTTAGAAAAAGGTCGAATTCGTTAAATTTTTCCAAAATAGTAGAGTTAAATCGGCACAAAGATACAAACTTTCTCGTTAATATTCAACCATTTTCGTATTTTTATGATTGAAGCCGACGTGGCGTGTGGAACAGTGGCGGCAACGCGGCCACAGACTTTTAAACCACACCTATGCCATATGCCACCGGCACATCACCTTCATCAGTAGCCAAGAGCCTCTAATCGTTCTTGCGCAAAAGTCTCTCCTTGCCCAGCAGCCTCGCGATACCACCTCACGGCCTCGATAATATCATATGACACTCCGTGAGCGTCTTTAAATTGCCAAGGCTACCACCTACTGTTACTGTGGTATCCGCCATGTGGCAGACAAAGTTAATATTGTTTTTCAATTATTTCAACAGCCCGTCGGTTGCAGTAACAGCTTCGCCGGCCGACGTGCCACGGTAGATTTGCTTGCCCATGGCCGAAGCCACAATGAAATATGGCGTGTTACCGACGTTTATAGTTACCAAGTTACGGTTGAGCGAGCTACCCGGAGCCCAAAAATGTTTCCAATCGGTGCTGTCGGCCTGTAGCGTGCGTTTCCAACCGATGGTGTCGGGCGACATCAATATATCGACCACTTGCAGCCGTCCTCCCTTTTCGTGTTTTTCATATAATTGCTTCAGAGCCTTGACGGCATCCGCCCTGCCTGCATCGTTCTTGTTCCAAAAATACATGACCGTGGCACGATAGCGCGATGTGAAAAATGTGGTGATGGTGTCTTCGCTGTTATAGAGCATTATCGACTGGATATTGTTGTTGCTCTTTTCGGTATCGAGCTGTTGCGACAGGGCGAAGTAGTTGTTTACCAACCCCGACGGACGGGCATCGATGCTTATATGCTTGAAAAGCGAATCAACGTCGGTTGCGCCCTCCACGCCGGCGGCATAGTCGTTGAGCAGCAGCAACGTACTCGATATGCGGTCGGGATTACTTTCTACATATTTCTCGATGGCCGAGTTGAGTTTTGAACGATCGGTATCGGAGTACAATTCTGCATTCTCGGTCATGAAATGACTCCATTCCTCGTTGGCGTCATTTCCCTCGACTGTCGTGTGATATGGGTCGGCCATCGAGCCGGTTATGGTTATGTTGTCGCCATTTTTCACCGCAGCGCGGGCTATGATGTCTCGCTTGTTGTTAATAAGATATACTATGGTCCAGTCATAGTTTATTCCCTTAAGCTCAAACTGTCCGTCGGTCATTGTTATCCATTCCGATTGCAACGTCTCGTAGTCGGTCACATACACGGCGCGTATGTTTTGAGTGCCGCCGTCCGACATCGAGCCATCGATTGTGAAATACTCCTTTTTGCACCCGGCAAGGAGCAGCATTACCGAAAATATTGCTATTAAGCTCTTGATATGTTTCATAGTCTTGTAATTGCACGTCAAAGATAATACAGCCGTGCCAATAAACCAAGTTTAAGAGCCTGTTCAGATTTTGCGTGAGGTCACGTTTGATTGTCAATGCGCCCCGACCGGGTGTGTAACTTTGTGACGTGAACATAAAACCAAGTTATCATGGAAAACATTGAAGAGACAATCGACTTGTCTGACAAGCAGAACGACGGCTTGCCTGAAGAAAACGTAACAATCAACGAAAAAGCCGAAACACGCTCGCCGACCGACACCGACTTTGCCGGGCAATTTGCACGGTGGCTCGACAACCCATTAGTTTCAATCGCAATTGCCGAACCAAGGCTGTGCCGGTTCATCGGAGACTTGTTGGCCGGAGAAGACACCGAATGCGCGGTGAAGCGCAACTTTCCGCAAGTTCCGCCTCTTATGCCCGACGGCATAGCCAAGGAATACGGAATGGACGAAGCCACGGCACGACAAGTGGCCGATTGCGGACTTGAAATCATGAAGGGAGACTGGAGCGAACGAGCCGTGAAAATATTGCTGCAGGCCGTCAATCACGACAGCGACATGAAAGAAGCCGAGGAGACCGGCTACCTGCGAGGGCGAAACTCGGCAATCGAGGCTCACATGCGACAACGCACAACCAAATTCAGACCCATAAACTAACCATTACAAATATCAGAATCATGAACGACAATCAAAACTCAAATTCAGTCATGCAAAACGTATGGCAGACAATTACTGCCAACCGTGACAAAATCATACTTTTGCTATGCATAATTGCAGCCGTGGCCATCCTGCTTGCCGGGTGCGACATGGGCGACGGCGCAATGGCCCTTGCCGCCGTAATAGCCGGAACCGATGGCGGGAAACATGTGGTTGACGGCCCGCTCACCACCGACACCGTGCGCCAAGCCGACGACGGGCTGCTGCTTAACGAAATCGACAAACGCATAGTAAAGATTCGCCCGATGGCTACACCAATCGACCAGATTTCGAGGTGCGCACGGTCGAAGCACGCAAACAGCATGATAGTGGACTATTACACGGTCGATACCAAACCCACCGTATGCACACTTGCCGAAGGCTACACCCCTGGGAGTGAGGGTACAGAGGCGCAACGGGTGGTAATAAAAACCGACAACGACGACATGTTTGCCGTAAGCGACACGATGATGATACCCGAGGTGGAAGGTTATGAATCCGACGGGACAACACTGTCGGGAAAGAGCCTCGTGCTGTATGTGGCAGCCAAAGACGATACGGGCATTACAGTCATGGCAGTCAACGGCATGGTAGTGGGTTCGACACCAAATTGCGTACCTAAGTTGCCCGCCTTTGCCACGGTGGTAAGGATGGGACGCGCTGCTACCGAACTCGACGTGCAGACATCGCAATTTGAATCGTTGCCGCAGAAAGCCCAGAACTATTGCCAGATATTCAAGATGCAGGTAGAACAAAGCACCTTGCAGAAGATTGCCGACAAGGCCGTGGACTGGACCTTGAGCGACCAGGAAGAGGCTGCAATTTATGACATGAGACTCGGAATGGAAAAAAGCTTCTTGTTCGGGACGAAGAACCAACTTTATGACTATCGCAAGAAAGAGAATGTGATGTTTACCGAGGGAATATGGTACCAGGCCGGAAAAAGTTTTACCTACAGTCCCGAGACGTTCGACCAAGATTCGTTGATAAGCATGATGCGCATGGCCTTCACCGGCAATGCAGGCTCAAAGCGCAAAGTGCTGATTGGAGGTTCGTCCCTCATCGAGACAATCAACAAACTTGAATATACCAAGGTTGTGAACGCACGCGACACCGTGACAAAGTGGGGAATAGACTTCACCGAAATCAACAGCAAGTTTGGACGACTGTATGTGCTGCTGTCGGAGGTGTTTGACGAGTGTGGCATGGAAGCAAACGGCATGATTATCGACCCGGCATACCTGCAAAAGTATAACCACCTGCCATTCGGCACCGAAGCACTCGACCTAAAAAGCGCAGGGGTGCGCAACACCGACGCACTCGTGCTCACCGAGGCCAGCTGCCTCGTCCTTCGCTACCCCAAAGCTCACATGCGCATTACCACCGAATAAACCCAAAACGGTCATTAGATTTGGGGTTAAACAAAACAATCCCGGCGGCAGTTCATCATACCGTCGGGATTGTTTTTAACTTTTAAGACGAAGAAGTTACTTTACAATAACCTTCTGAGCCTTACCGTCAACCTTGACGATGTATATGCCTGCGGCACACGGTATGTTTTCTACCTCGCCCTTGCTCATGAGCGCACCGCCAATGGTGTAAACCTCAACGTCGGTTGCATTGCCGATGATGGCAATTTCGCCATCAAGCCCTATAGCACGAGCCGCGTCCTCAACGGCGGCATCATCAACGCTTGAGCTTGCCTGAGTTCCGCTTACGACAATGTTGAAAATTTCCCATGTGGGAGCGCAGCTGCTCGTGCTTGCATACTTGAAAGCGACGCGAATCTTCTTGCCAACGAATTGAGCCAGATCTATCGGGTCAACGACCGATTCGTCGTCCCAACTGGTGCCGGCCGACCTGTTAGTAACGTTCATCTGAGTCCATGTGGCCGAAGTCACATCGTCAACATAGTTGTCGGATATTTGGACGGTGCAGAAGTCGTCGGCAGGATTGCCGCTCAAGAAATTGAGCAATTCTTTGTATTGCAATTCAGCTGTGGCTGCGTTTGTCAAGTCGATTTCGGGAGTTACAAGCCAACTTTCGGCAGCATGGTTTGTCCCGCTCACGTAGGCCGAAGCTTTCCAATAGTGATAATTGTCGTCATAAGACCACACCCACGACAGTCCGCCAAGATCCACGTCTTGGAACGTGAAGTTGCCGTCACCCTCGACAAGCGACTCTTCATAGAATATTCCGTCAAAGGGTTCGTCGCCACCACCGGGTTGCGTACCGGCTTCATATATTTGCTCTACGTATATTTCAACTTCTCCCTTATAGGAAGTCACGAAGCCTACCACGTCATATTTCAAAGAGAAGTCAAGTGCGGCGAGGTCGCTCCATGCCACAGTGCTAAAGCGCGAATAAAGCATAACGCGGTCGCTGCCCGATACGGCATAATAGTTATATTGTCCTTCCGAAGAACCCGGTTCTTGCTCAACGGTTACGCCGGCCAACTTGACATACCGGTGCGACATGTCTGCGGTTACGTCGCCAACGGCTGTTTCAACGGCTTCAACCTCGCCATTGTTGCCACTTGCAGGCTTGAATGTGCTTGCATAGTCCCCTGCGGTCAGCTGCGGGGCATCGTTGTAATCGACGCGTTCTCCACAGAATCCTGCAGGAATGATGTCGCCCTTTGCATATTCAGTCGATAAAGAACCGTAGATGAGCGTCCAACCCGTTTCGTCTTTCACATAAGTATTGCTGCCGTCTTGGAACACGCACGTGACGGGATTTGTAAACTCTACTATGGTACCGACTGCGGTTGCGACAAACTCGGCAATGTTGGCAACCGGGGCAGCCTCGGCTATGGTGTAGGTGGCTTCGGCTACTTCACTGGTTTCGCCATTGAGCGATGCAATGGCCTTGATGGTAGTAGTGGTTGTTACTTCAATCGGGTTCCCGTCATATTGGAACGACGATGTAGTGGGAGTGTCGCCGTTAGTGGTGTAATAAATCTCGGCACCAGTCACAGCCGACAATGTTACGTTTTGTGCTGCGTAATAAGTGCCGCCTTCGGGCGAGAATTTGGGGGCTGAAAGCACAACCTCGCCTCCCTCGGTAGTGGTGACAACGACCTTCAAGTAACGGTTCTGGGCGACATTGGCTTCTGCAAGGATTTCAGTTGCCTGCCCGCTCCAAGTGATGGTCTTATTCTCGGTGTCGGCAGTAACGGTCTCTCCGTTGATGGTCATATCATTGCAGTGTCCGTTGGTTGTCGCGCATGTAAACACTACGTTTGTGATGCTCTCGCCTGCGGTGCTGCGGATTACTACCATCGAGTTTTTGTAGTGGCGGATTTGGCTGCCGGTCGGGTCGGGAATTGCAACATTGTTTCCATACTTATACAAGCCGAAGAATACGCCATCGACGGTTGTCACGTAACCGTCGCCATAAGTGGCATCGCTGCCGGTAGTCCATGTCGTAGCGTCGTCGGTGGTAATTGCAACCTCGGCCGCATTTACTGCCATGACGGCAAACATGGTCAAGAATGTAAGTAATAATTTCTTCATAATGATACGTTTTAGTTAATAATATGCCATTGCAGTGCACACACTGCACCACAACGACAAAGATAACAAATTTGATGTCATACCGATGTTACAAATAAGTAAATTTATCGTCTATTTTTCTTTATTCTTCGCTAATAATTACTAATTTAAAGCTTGCTGCTATCAAGCATGAAACCGTTATATGGCTACGCGCCTCCCCCCCCGTCAAACATCGCATCACAAAGCAAATGCGTCCCGATGGCTCAAGTTGCCACCGGGACGCGCTTATATGAATGTAACATCCAAGATTACTTGACAATAACTTTATGCACTGTGCCGTCAACCTTGACGATGTAAATGCCTGCCGCGCAATCTATGCGGGTTGTTTCGGCCTTGCCGACGAGTGCGCCGCCGATGGTGTAAACCTCAATGTCGGCCGCGTCACCGGCGACAACAATACCACCGTCAACACCTATGACCTTGACACCTTCGGCATCGACGTTCTCGACTCCGGTAGTCACGCTTTCATAGTCGAGGTCGATAGATGCGATACCCACTTGGTTCTGGTTGCCGAAAGTAATCTTCACGGCTACTGTACCCTCGGGCAGTGTGCTGTTTTCAAGATAAAACTCGTCGCTTTCGGTGCCGGTTTCCTCAAAGTTCAGGCCGTCGGTGCTATACCACAAGGTAGCCGTCTGGGCTTTGTTGGTCCACTGTTTTAAGTTGACAATGATTCCTGTAATCACGTTGCTTGCCGAATTAAGTTCCACAACCACGTCTCCGCCTTTCGTTACCGGGCAATCGGTAATAGTACCGCTCTGCTTGTCGGCCGAGGCAAACGTCACTGTGGCAAAACCGAAGTTTACGACATGCTCTTCATACGTGCTGCTCCATTCGTCTGCACCCGGGAATGCCCAACCGACGAAATTAATATTTGGTCCCTCGCCAGGTTCGGCAATGGTGTAAGTGGCCGTAGAAACCTCGCTGCTGTTTTCGCCAAGTATGGCGATAGCCGAGATAGTGGTGGTTTCGGCAATCATGATTGCCGTGCCATCATACAAGGCCGATTCGGCCGACGGTGTGGTACCGTCGAGCGTATATCGTATCTCCGCACCTTCGGTAGCGCAGGCAATCTCTACTTCCACGGCTTCGGGGTATGTCCCGGCTTCGAGCGAGAATGTCGGAGCTTCTACAAGGTATGGGTCAACAAATTCGGTAGGATAAATTTGAACATTGTCGTCAAACACGGCCACAAAGCCTGCAACATTGTAAACACCGTCGGCAGGATACTCGACACCGCTGAAACGTTTGTAAACAGCCACGCTTCCTGTTTCGTTGCTCAAGGTGAGATCTTCAGAGTTCCAAGTCACTCCCGTCAAAATGACGTACTGATTGACACCGTCTGCTGTGACCGTGGCAAGGTCGCTTACTTCGGTCGGGGCTATCGAGCCGGTGTTTTCGGTTGCGGCCTTAAACTGATCCGAAGCCCAAGAGCTGTCGTCATTTGCGTCTATCTGCAAATTCATTTGCGGCGTTCCTCTATACGTGTCCCTGCGCCCGTAAACGCCTCCGCTAATCACGTCGCCTTGAACATATTCTATGCCCGTCCGGCCAAAGATGAGCAACATGTCGGTACCGTCGGTTACATAATTGTAGCTGCCGTTTTGATAAACCATAGTCAAGTCGCTGCTTATCATTGCCACCTCGCCGTCTTCAAGTGCGAGGAAAGCCGCAACGTCGGCAACCGTCTTGAGCGATTCGATAACATATTCGGCAGTTGCGACCGTGCTGGCTGTGCCATCGATTACCGCAATCGCCTTGATAGTCATCGACTGGGCAACCTCGATAGGCTCGGTGTAGGGAGTGGAGGCGGTGGTCGGCTCCTCGCCATTGGTGGTATAGTAGATTGCCGCACCATCGGCTGCCGTGATTGTTACCGTTTGAGCCGTGAGATAAGTTCCGGCAGCCGGTGAGAACACGGGTGCCGAAACAACAATCTCGCCGCTGCCACTGCCATATTCAAGGTCGATAGATGCGATACCCACTTGGTTGTCATTGTTAAATGTCAATCTGACGGCCTTCGTCCCTGCGGGAAGATTTTCTCCGACAAGAGTGAAATTATCGCTCGAAATGCCGGCATCCTCAAATATCTGCCCGTCGAAGCTATATTGCAACGAAACAGTCTTTGTCTTTGTCGTCCATTGCTTTAACGCTACGGTTACACCGGTTATGTCGTTGCTCAAGTCGTTAAGCGTGACGGTGACAGGAGCGTTTTTCACTACCGGGCAGTCGGTTATGTTTGTCGTCTGCTTGGCCGCACCGGCAAACAATACTGTTGCGAATCCGAAATCCACTTCACGCTGTTCATAGCCGTTGCTCCAATTCCCGCTTTCTTGGAGCTTGCTCCAATTGTCGGTGAGATTGATATTGGGCAATTCGCTTTCATCCTTGATTGTATAAACAGCCGTGGCCACGTCGCTTGTAGCACCGTCGAGTGTGGCAATAGCCTTGATGGTCATCGACTGGGCAACCTCGACAGGCTCGGTGTAGGGAATTGAATTGGTGGTCGGTTCGCTCTCGTCGGTTGTATAATAAATATTTGCACTGCCGGCAGCCGAAATTGTGACATATTGAGTCCCGTAATATTCGCCTTCGGCCGGAGAGAAAGTGGGAGCAGCAAGAGTTATGACTCCGCCATCTTCGGTGGTAATAACAAATTGACTATACCTATTTTGAGCACCCCCTTCATTTACAATCTGCAATTCATTTGCTGAACCACTCCATGTGAAGTTGTCATTTGAACTTGTTATGGATTGGCCATTTATTGATATCGCGTTTTCTCCATCACCTGCCGTGCAGGTGATAACAACATTTGTAATATTCTGGCCAAGTTGGCTACTTATTACAATCATGTCTCCCGCGTAATGCCTAATATGCCCATCATTAACAATATTCCTACTGTAGCCTTTAACTTCTACGAGGATATCATCAACAACGGTTTGCATATTTCCATTAAATTCATTCCATGTACACTCTGCCACTGAAATCGTGACATCCTTTGCACTGACTGCCGTGACGGCAAACAACGCAAACAAATAAACAAGTAATAATTTCTTCATAATGACATTTATTTAGTTAGAAAAATAGAAGTCCCCCATGATGCAAGTTGAAACACACACTGTATCAGTTACAAAAATAGCAATTTTACAGTCATATAGCTATAACAAACCAGTAAAAATAATGTCCTGTTTATAACATATGAGTTAAATATTGTTAACAAACAACGAGGCTGCAAAGAATCGCTTCCTTGCAGCCTCGCCGGCATATCTCTAATCATATCGACTAATCTGCCTTAGCCCTGAATGGCACGAGCGGCAGTCCGTCGGCACTGCGGACTGTGCCCACCTGCCAGTTGCGGAAGCAGTAACGCACGGCCTTGACCTGCCCCACCGCATCACAAGTCACTTTTATGTCCTTGCCTACCAAGGTCGCAGTGGCCGGATGGAACTCGCCGTCGGCTCCTGCAGCCTCAAAACCCTGCATGTTGCCATCGTTGACAAATCCGTTTTCGATGTTGTCGAAATGCAGCAAAGCACTGCCGTCTTCTGCAAGTTCGATGCTTTTAAACTCGGGACTGTCACACACTATCCCGGCAATGCCATACGTGCGCACGGCGGCCATCAAGGCGAGCCGCTCGCCCACGGGCTGCTTCATGCTCGGGTGTATGTTGTCGGCCTCATAAGGCTTTGAGAGGTCGTTGGTGCAAATCACGCCGCTCGACGGTATCACCTTGGCCGAGAAATGCTGCGCCTCGCGCATGAGGGCTGCATCGACGGCCATCGAGTTGCCATAGGAATGCGGCGGAATCTCCACGCTGTAGAATGGCAGCTCGCCCAACCCCCACAGTTCGCGCCACGTCTTCACCATGCTGGCAAGCTGTTCGGGATAACGGCGGTATTCGTCAATGTTGGCTTCGCCTTGGTTCCATATGAAGCCTTTTATTGTATAGTCGCTCACGGGGTATATCATGGAATTATACATCACAGTGGGCTGCTTGGTAATCATCACGTCGTCGTTGCCCACCATCGAGAAGTCAATGAAGTCGTATTGCTCAAGAGCCTCGCGCGAGTTCCAGCAATACACGCTCGAACCGCCCCAACTGCTGTTAATCATGCCTACCGGCACATCGAGAATGCGATTGAGCTGAACGGCAAAATAATACCCTACGGCACTAAACCACCGCGAATTTACCGGAATACACTCTTGCCATTTCCCCGGCACGCTGTCGATAGGTTCCAAGGCCGAGATACGCGCCACATTGGCCATCCTCACCTTGCCCTTGTATTGCCCGGAATATGCTATTTCAAGGTTTCCGTTCTCGACCGGCTGATTGAAGAATCCGTTTAGCGGCATTTCCATGTTGGACTGCCCCGAACAGAGCCACACTTCGCCTATCAGCACGTTACTGACCGTAACGCTGCTCTCATCGTCGGCAAAAGTAATGGAATATGGGCTGTAAGAACCTGCGGGCGTGGCTACTTGCACCTGCCAGCGACCCGAGCGATCGGCAACGGTCTCATAGGCCTCACCGTTCCACGAAGTGGACACAACAACCTTGGCACCGGCATCGCTCCATCCCCACAACCTTGCTTGAGAATTTTGCTGCAATACCATGTAATCGCTTATAACGTCGGGCAGCGACACTGCACCGCTTGCACTTGTGGCGGCGCACATGGCCAACACTGCCGTCACGAGCAAAGATTTTGTCTTATCCATTATCTGACCTGGTTTATGTTAATAACAATGTTCAAATATAACACACATTTCTGGAAAAACGTAAACCATCACCGATTTACTCCTTCTCCACCCCCATATGTTTTTTGATTATGCCGCCGCGCGTTTACAAAAAACGGAGAAGACACTTTAGCAAGTGCCTTCTCCGTCGTGTGACCCATACAGGATTCAAACCTGTAACCTTCTGATCCGTAGTCAGATACTCTATTCAGTTGAGCTAATGGGCCGAATTGTGAGTACAAAGGTAGTCATATTTTTCTAATCTGCAATGAAACCAAACTATTTTTTACAAAAAAATTTCACTGCCTAATTGAATTGCCGTCATATTACCGTCACACTCAACCGCTTCTTAGAGTCTGCTTAAATTTTGCTCCCGATTATTTTGAGCAAGATTTAAACAGGCTCTCGGTCTTTCTAAAAGAGATTTTAAAGAACCGCGGTTATATAAAAGTCCTACGCATTACCAGTCAATCTGCTTAACGGGCGTGTGATTCTCGACAAACTTGTTTGCCGTGGCAAGAGCCTTGGTTATATGGTCGCATATGTGGTCGGCTCCAACCAATTTGTCGATTCCGGCGTGAACCAACACTTCGTTCACTTTAGGATTCACACCCGACAGAACCACATGGATGCCTTCGCGCTGCGACGAATTAATCAGCACTTCAAGGTTGTGTATGCCGGTGGAATCGATAAACGGCACCTTGCGCATACGTATGACCCTCACCACAGGCTTATCGCCCATGTTGCGCATCAAATCGTCAAACTTGGTCGCCACTCCAAAAAAGAACGGGCCTTCGATCTCATATATTTCCACACCCTTAGGCACCGACAGCACCTCGTGCTGCGTTGCCTCGCTACCCTCGGCTATGTCTATCTGGTCGCTGAACACCTTGATTTGCGTGTTCTCCATGACACGCTTCAAGAACATCACGATTGCAAGCAGCAAGCCTATCTCTATCGCTATCGTAAGGTCAAACACCACCGTCAGCAAGAACGTGGCGACAAGCACGGCGATATCCGACTTGGGATTCTTAAATATTCCCACCACTGTCCGCCATCCGCTCATGCCATAAGACACCATCACAAGCACCCCGGCAAGGCAAGCCATAGGCACATAGTTGATGAGCGGCATCAGCAACAGCATAATAAGCAACAGCACAACGGCATGGATGATTCCTGCAACCGGCGTGCGACCGCCGTTGGTTATATTGGTCATGGTACGGGCTATGGCACCGGTAACGGGTATCCCGCCAAAGAACGGCACGGCAATATTGGCAATGCCCTGCCCTATCAGCTCGGTATTGTTGTTGGTGCGCCCGCCGATAGCACCATCGGCCACCGTGGCCGACAGCAACGACTCTATTGCGCCAAGCATGGCAATGGTAAACGCCGACGGCAGCAACACGTTGATCGTGGTCATGTTCAACCCGAGCCAGTGAGGCATCGGCATTTCCGACGGCAGCCGTCCAAAGCGGTCGCCTATTGTCTCTATACCCGAAATGCCTGCAAAATTTTCAAGCACATACACAAGCACGGTCATTACTATTATGGCAATAAGCGCACCCGGCAGCTTCTTTGATATGCGTGGCATCAGTGCCACTATGGCAATGGTGAGCAAGCCGACGGCAAGCGTGGCAAAATGCATCGTGTCGAAATTCTGTATATACACTATCCATTTTGAAATAAAATCTCCCGGCACTCCCCCCTCGATTTTCAAACCAAACAGGTCAACTATCTGCGTCGAGAATATGGTCAACGCTATACCGCTCGTGAAACCCACCACTATGGGATATGGTATAAACTTTATGATTGTTCCCAACTTGAAAATGCCCATGACCACGAGTATCACGCCGGCCATGAATGTTGCTATCGCAAGTCCCTGCAAGCCATATAGCTGAATGATATTATAGACAATCACTATAAACGCGCCTGTAGGCCCGCCTATCTGCACACTGTTGCCACCAAACGCCGACACACAGAAACCGCCGATAATCGCAGTAATCAACCCTACCGTAGGCGTAACTCCACTGGCGATACCAAATGCGATGGCAAGCGGCAATGCCACTATACCAACCACGATTCCGGCCACAAGGTCTTCTTTAAACTTGGCAAAGTTGTAGTTATGCAATGTGCTAAACAACTTTGGCTTAAACTCGATTTTCCTGCTAAAGTTCATTTCAATCTTTTTTACCTTGCACAAGGGACACACGCATTAAAGTCCCTGCAAATAAAATTATACACTTGTTAACTTATATACAAATTTTAGCCCGCAAAGATAAGCCATTTTATTAAATTTTACAAATTTAGCTGCACTACGCTTAATTCAACTCTGTATTCCGATTCCGATGAAACCTGCGACAAACTTCCCACATGGGCATTTGCCCTTACAGCACTGCGTTTTATTGGTTCTTTTTCTTTTTTTCAGTAATTTTGCGCAACAAATAGTTATTCTTATGAACACCATCCGAAACCTTCTTTTCGACCTTGGCGGCGTTATCATGAACATAAAGCGAGAACGTTGCGTCGAAGCCTTAACGCGGTTAGGCGTAACCGATGCCGACCATATGCTCGGCCTTTACGTTCAATCGGGTGATTTTATGCACCTCGAGGACGGTTCTATCACTGCGGATGAATTCCGCAACTCACTACGCCGAAGCATAAAAGACGGACGCATGGTAAGCGACCAAGAAATCGACAATGCGCTCAACGCATTCTTGACAGGCATACCCGTTAACAGGTTAAAGGCTCTCGAAAAATTGCGCAAAAACTACAAAATATACCTGCTGTCGAACACCAACCCCATAATGTACTATTCGGAGATTGCACGCCAGTTTGAACAAGACGGCAAAGAAATCAACGACTACTTCGACGGACAAGTAGTATCATTCATAGCCCGCAGCAACAAGCCCGGACGCAAGATATTTGAGTATGCCATCGAACATTTGGGCATAAATCCGTGTGAAACGCTGTTTCTCGACGACTCACAACGCAATCTCGACGCAGCGGCCGAAATGGGATTTGCCACAGCGTTAGTCCCGCCGGGAGGCGAGTTCGAAGACATACTGCAACGCATTTTGCCACCCGCCAAACAATAGACGATGAACATAATCACGCAACCCCATATCATACCTGCCGACAGTGTTGCCGCCACCATAGGGATGTTTGACGGCGTTCACAGGGGACATGCCATGCTCATCGAATATCTTAACCAAACAGCCCGAAGCAAAGGGCTGAAATCGGCAGTAATCACTTTCAAGAAACATCCACAAAAGGTGCTGCGCCCAGATACCGACCTGCAAATGATTATGACGCTCGACGAGCGCATCGATGCCATCGGGAAAATGGGCGTGGACTATGTGGTGGTAATGGACTTTGACTTGCAGCTTGCGCAATTAAATTCACATGACTACATCAAGCTGATACACTCCAATTACGGAGTCGCCATGCTTGTCACCGGGTTCAACCACCGCTTTGGACACAACCGTGCCGAAAATTTTAACGACTACTGCCGATATGGCGACATGCTCGGAGTGAAACTTGTTCAAGCCGAGGAATATCATGGCCCATACAGCCCGGTAAGCTCCTCTATAATAAGGCGGCTGATTCTTGCAGGCAAGGTAGATGCCGCCGCCGACTGCCTCGGGCGTTATTTCTCACTACAAGGCACAGTGAAACACGGCTTTGAAGTAGGGCGGCAACTTGGATTCCCGACAGCCAACGTTGGCGACATCGACCCGGAAATAATAATTCCGCACCGCGGAGCATATGCGGTAAAAGTGAAAATCGGAAACGGCCCCACGCTAAACGGCATGGCCAATATAGGCGTGCGCCCGACGCTGAGCCATGAAGAATACAAGCAAAGCATAGAGGTGCATATTTTTGACTTTGAAGGCGATATATACGGACAATCCATAACAGTATATTTCATACAGTTTCTACGCTCAGAGTTCAAAATGGAATCACTGGACAAATTAAAATCGCAACTCGAAGAAGACCGCGACAGGACCCGGCAGATTCTTTCGCAAAAAGCATTGCTTTAGCACGTCCGGCACAGTTCTGCCTGCATTGAAAAGGGCGGCAAGCCAGGCGAAGAATCAAAGCAACTTGTCCGTTCTTCAAATCTTTCAAAATCAAGGCAGGCTCTAATTATTCAAAACCGGCATATCTTTTCAGATAATTATGCTAATTTTGTGGAAATAGTTTCTTAAAACGACATGCTTACTAAAATCTTCGGCGCAGCAGTACATGGCATTGATGCGATAATCGTAACCATCGAGGTTTCGGTGGATACCGGCATAGGGTACACCATCGTCGGCCTGCCCGATGCCGCCGTAAAAGAGAGCAACGAACGCATAAGAACCGCATTGAAGCAGTGCGGGCAGAATTTTCCACACAGGCAAGTCGTGATAAACATGTCTCCGGCCGATGTGAGAAAAGAGGGTGCTGCCTACGACCTGCCTCTCGCGATAGGCATACTTGCCGCCGATGGAAAAATAAACTCCGACCGGCTCGGTCGCTTCATGATTATGGGAGAGTTGTCTCTCGACGGCTCGGTTCTGCCCATAAAAGGAGCCTTACCGATGGCCATAAAAGCCCGCGAACTGGGTTACGATGG
Organism: uncultured Muribaculaceae bacterium; assembly: GCA_944321905.1. Classification (GTDB taxonomy): domain Bacteria; phylum Bacteroidota; class Bacteroidia; order Bacteroidales; family Muribaculaceae; genus Avimuribaculum. The sequence goes on from CALUNI010000046.1 coordinate 15,818, forward strand.
TTTCATCGTTCCAAAAGCCAATGTGAAAGAAGCCGCAGTAGTAAACAATATCGACATATACGGCGTGGAAAACATGAACGAAGTCATAGACTTCTTCAACGGACAGTGCCGTTTGATTCCCACGAAAATCAACACCCGGGAAGAATTCTTCAGCACTGTATGCAATTACGACTATGACTTCTCAGAGGTACGTGGACAAGAAAATGTAAAACGTGCCTTTGAAGTAGCCTGCGCCGGTGGCCACAACATCATCCTTGTGGGAAGCCCCGGTTCGGGTAAATCTATGATGGCAAAGCGGCTGCCTTCGATACTGCCACCTCTGAGCCTGCAAGAAGCACTGGAAACCACCAAGATACACTCGGTAGCCGGAAAACTGGAACGAGGAGCCACGCTGATGACACGCCGCCCGTTCCGTTCCCCTCACCACACCATTTCTCCTGTCGCGTTGGTAGGCGGAGGGACTTACCCGACCCCCGGAGAGATTAGCCTTGCCCATAACGGGATACTGTTTCTCGACGAATTACCCGAATTCAGCCGACAAGTACTTGAAGTAATGCGCCAACCCCTCGAAGACAGGCACATAACCATCTCTCGCGCAAAATACTCGATAGATTATCCGGCTTCGTTCATGCTCGTAGCTTCAATGAACCCTTGCCCGTGCGGATACTACGGACACCCGACCAAACAATGCGTATGCCCGCCGGGGGCAGTACGCAAGTACTTAAGCAAAATCTCAGGCCCGCTGCTCGACCGCATCGACATCCAGATCGAAGTCTCACCGGTACAATTCGACGAAATGGCTTCAAGCACTCCCGGCGAAAGCAGTGCGACAATAAGAGATCGGGTGGTAAAAGCCCGAGAGATACAACAACGGCGTTTCAAGGACGAAAAAGGAATACACTGCAACGCTCAAATGAATTCAAGATTGATAAGACAGTACGCCCAACCTGATGCCAAGGGATTGGAAATGCTTAAAGATGCCATGACACGGCTCAGCATGTCGGCGCGAGCCTACGACCGCATACTCAAAGTGGCTCGCACCATAGCCGACCTTGCAGGCGACGAACAAATCATGCCGCGCCACTTGCAGGAAGCCTTGAGCTACCGCAACCTCGACCGTGAAAATTGGGCAAAATGAAACAACTACACGAATATATGACAACTTACAACACCGACGACGAAAAATTCATGCGCGCTGCCATTGACGAAGCCCGAAAAGCCGAGATGCGCGACGAGGTGCCCATTGGCGCAGTAATAGTGTGCAACAAGCAAATAATAGCCCGAGCCCACAACCTAACCGAAACACTAACCGACCCTACGGCTCATGCCGAAATGCAAGCCATAACATCGGCCACAAGTTACCTTGGAGGGAAATACTTGACCGACTGCACCCTATACGTAACCGTGGAGCCATGCTTGATGTGTGCCGGAGCCATTGCTTGGAGCCAGATGAAGCGCGTGGTTTTCGGTGCTGCCGACGATAAACGCGGGTACCACACATATTGTGCAAACCCGTTTCATAAAAAAACCGAAATCGTGGCAGGAGTCCTTGCCGACGAATGTGGCAGCATAGTCACCGACTTCTTCCGTCGCAAGCGATAATGCGCCACATGACAACCGGCATGACGTGCTATGTACGCAGCCAGTTGAACGCTTTCTCGCGTATCGACTCTGACTCGCACAGCAACTTTACAAATTTTACAGCCGAATATTTGCGATAGCTGTCTTTCAACAGATGCACACAACCCTCCATTTGAGTCCCCGGGGCATCTATAGGCACGGCCACAAGATTTGATTCCCCACAAATGGTTGCTTCCGACAAGATAGTTACAAGATTGCTGTTCGACACTATTTTCAGCAATATGTTCACCTCGTTCAGTTCTATGGGGCAGTCAAACTCATATCCGCCATTAGCAATGATAATATCAAACTGGTTGCGAGCCTGCAGCCCCTTTCCCGGCAACGCTATCTTGTATTGCTGCAATGTGGGAAGGTCGATGCTTCGGCGCGATGCAAGTTCGTGATTCTTGTTTACCACAACGTCAAGGTGGTTGTCAAATAGAATGTGAGACTCTATGTGGCTGTAGGTCTGCGTAGGCTTGAACGATAATACTATATCCACGTCCCTTTTCTCAAGCATCGACATGAGTTCTTCCATGGTCTTATTATAGATGTTGAGCTTTACACCCGGATGCTGCTTCATGAATGTGAGCAACGTTTCGTTAAGCGTTGGACTGAAAGTATAGGTCACGCCTATGTTCAACGTGCCGGTAAGCACGTTCTGCACATCGCGTATATGCTCAACGCACGACTCGGCGTTATATATGGTGGATTTGGCATACGGCAAGAGTTCCGCGCCCATTTCGGTCAATGTCACACCGTGGCTGTTACGTTGGAACAATTGAACCCCAAGCTCCCCCTCAAGTTGCTTTATCTGCTGCGACAGCGTGCTTTGCGTTATATACAACATCTTTGCCGCTTCCGAAAAACTAAGCAATTCGGCAGTCTTACAAAAATATTTCAGTTGACGTAATTCCATACAGTTGACAAATGTACTACATTTTTATCAATCATTATAAGAGCCTTTTAAGATTTCACGCGTGGCGCTAAACGAAATGCGCTTGAATATAAATATAGGCAATGTCACGCCTACCACCATGCCGGCTACTATTATAAAGCACGTTATTCCATTATAACTCATAAGGTAAAAATAATGATTGAAAACACTCTCGTCTTGGCTCGACAAGCACATCACAAGCCCCTGCACCGTTCTGTAAGCATACATTCCTGGTATCATCGGCAGCAATGACGGAAAAGAGAAAGTCTCGGGCGGACATTTGGCCTTTGGCGCATATAATACCGACAGCGAACCTATCACAAGCGCGGCAAGCGTGGCACTCACTATTATGTGCCATCCTGCACAATTCATCAAAACAAACCGCAACCCGTGGCCCACTGCGCCGAGCAACGCACAGTATTTTATGACATGAAAAGGCGTATTGCTGATACTGGCAAATCCTATGGCCGCAATGGCGGCAAACAGCATATCTTGAAATATTTCAAATAACAGTCCCATGATTTCGGTATTTTTCCGTTTAAAAGAATTTTATCTGCATCAAAAACATGCCCCCGCACAATCCAAGCGACAAACATACCGTGAGGATGACAGCTTGGATGAAACGGCTGACAGAACACAGGTAATGGCCCGCAATCATGTCGCTGCCGGCATTGATATAAGGTATTCCGGGAATAAGGAACAACACACTCGTACCCAAAGCCAACTCGGGGGTGGAACTCAAATCAAACAAATTGCCCGATGCCCCGACTATCGACGCTATGAATGCAGATGCCATTGTTGTGATGCGCACGTCGATGCCATCTTCCAACAACACTTGTTTTATCAAGAACCCCAACAGCGTGGCGCAAAACACTATGCCAACTGCGCTGAAATCGCCTCCGAAGAGTCGGCAGAACGACGCGTTGGCTACCGATGCCAACAAAAGCACGACCCACTTGTTTATTCTCGGCCTGTCTAATATATTATCAAAACATTCTTTTGCCTGCTCAAGCGAAAGCTTTCCCTCGGCTACCTGCCAACTGAGTTTGCTCAATTCTATGTTTCGGTAAAAGTCTATTGCCCCGACAGACTTTGAAAAACAATTATATGAATGCTCATGCTCCTTGTCCCATAACACCACCATCGCATGCGAGGGCAACAATGTTATCTCCACGTCGCAATCAAAAGCCTGCGCCATTCTACCCACGTTCTTTTCTATGCGTATGCACGTTGCTCCACATCCAAGCAACACTGCCGCATACTGTGATAAAAAGCGGCAAGCACTCTTTAACTTATCGTGTACGTCCACGTCAGCGACAATATTACTCGACTGTTTCATCATCATTGTCATCGTCGTCATATTCAAAAGCATCTTCTACCATATCATAGCAAATAACTCCATAATGGTTAGAACAACTGTTGAATTTCGCTATGCAACGGAAAGCCATAGCCACTACCACAATTCCAATGATTGAAAACCACATAATAATAAGTTGCGTATCCATAATCTTTTTTACCTCTTTCTAATTGCGGTGCAAAATTATGACAAGCGACAGATATGCTAAAACAACTGTTAATGTATCCTTCAATAGCAGCATTCGACCATACCGACAAATCTCATTAAAAATGATAGTGCAAACGTGGCAATAATGCCATTCTTGGTGCATGGCTGCGACCATTAAACCCAAATTGGTCGTTAGATTTTAAGGATTATGTCTAGTTGGTTTTCAAGGCACGAGCCACAGGCATAGCGGGCTATGTCAAGGTTTGTGCCTTAAAAAGATGCGACAGGAACTAAAAAGCGGCTTAAGAAGCATTTCTGAAACAAATATTTGCGGCCTAATGACCGTTTGAGTTAAACATAAGCCGATAGAAACAAGTAATGACAACTATCGAAAACACTAATCGAAGCTAAAAATATTATACCATTTCGTACCCTGTGCACAGCACCCATAGACAATGTTGCTCGACAAAAAACGTCTAAAAAAGCCTGCCAAACCAAGTTTTATTACGAATGGATTTAGAAAATCTGACTTGCTTTTCCATGTCTTTTGGATTCTGAATAGAAAGAATTTCTTTTGCAAGACACAAGCTTTACCCGCCTGAAACGGCTCTATGCAACGCTCCTTGATGAAGTTCCAAGCTGACATGCCGCCCCGGGCGTGGGCGGGCTTGGTGCCGTGGACGGGCGGGGGGCAAAAACGGGAG
>CALUNI010000047.1 GCA_944321905.1 uncultured Muribaculaceae bacterium
CGTGGCATAATGGTGGCTATAGACGCGGCCACGCACGAGATTCTATATACCTACCGCCTTGGCAGTTCAGAGTTTAACGGGTGGGAACGCGACACTAACGGCGACATCTACACCTCGCTCATCGAGGGTACCGTATGGCGTATCTCTCGCCGCTAATCAGGCTAAAAGGCACAAGAGATGAGCAAGCCAAAAGCAGTATTCAACTGGAGCGGCGGGAAAGATTCGGCACACGCCTTGCTGAAAGCGTTGGCCTCGGGCGAATATGAAATCATAGCATTGCTGACCACGGTCAATGCCGACACCGGATGCTCTACCATGCACGACATACCGATTGCGATACTTGAGCGGCAAGCTTCCTCAATAGGGATTCCGCTGTATGTCGTAGGTCTTGCCCCGCAATGCGGCATCGACAATTATTCGGCAGCCATGGCGCAGGCGGTCGAACACTTCAAGTCGAAAGGCGTGACGCATTTCATATTCGGCGACATTTTCCTGCACGACGTGCGCAGTTACAGAGAACGGCAACTGGCCCGGTGTGGCATAGAAGTCGTTGAGCCGCTATGGGGAAAAAGTTCTGCCGAGGTGATGGACGAGTTTCTCGCATCGGGGCTGAAAGCCACAATCGTTACCACGGGCGAAGAACTGGGACGCGATGCCATTGGCAGGCTCATCGACACAGAATTCATAGCATCCCTGCCCGCAAGTGTAGATCCAAACGGCGAAAACGGGGAATACCACACCCTGTGCCACGACGGCCCCATATTCAGCCATCCCATTCCGTTCAATATCACGCAGCCGGTTTCAAAAAGTTACGACATCGGCCTTGACGACGGCACGACACGAACCTTCACATATTGGTTTACACACATTTCCTGATGTTTAAGCCTAAGCATGGAAATTCACTTGGCAAAAAAACATATTGACTGAAGCATATCGACAGCCTGTTTAATGTTTTTTTGCCCTTTGTTATAACATTACGGGAATTAATGTAGTAACTTTGTAGGCTAATATTTATTTACGTAAATATACTTTTTATCAATGAAAGTTCTTAAATTCGGAGGTACTTCGGTAGGCTCGGCCGAAAGAATAAAAAACGTAGCCGATTTAATAATCGAACGTGGCAAAAACATAGTCGTGTTGTCTGCCATGTCGGGGACAACAAACACTCTTGTCGAAATTTCCGACTATTTATACAAGCATAACATTGATGGAGCCAAAGAAACCATCAATTCGCTCGAAAAGAAATATCAAGCTACACTTGCCGAGTTGTTTGCCGACAACGCCGCAGCACTCGATGCCGCAACCACCGAGGTCAAAGCATGCTTTAACTACATGCGCTCCTTCACCAAGGACCTGTTCACCGTTTTCGAAGAGAAAGAAATACTTGCCCAAGGCGAATTGATGTCAACGGCGATGATGAACATATACCTGCAGTCGAAAGGTGTCAAATCGGTGATGCTACCGGCTCTCGACTACATGCGCACCGACAAGAACAGCGAGCCCGACGGACAATACATAAAGCAAAAGCTAACGGCTCTGCTTGCCAAGTTTGCCGATGCCGACCTATACATCACGCAAGGATACATCTGCCGCAACGCTTATGGGGAAATAGACAACCTGCAGCGCGGAGGTAGCGACTATAGCGCATCGCTGATAGGCGCGGCAATCAATGCCGAGGAGATAGAAATATGGACCGACATCGACGGCATGCACAACAACGACCCGCGCTTTGTCGAAGGCACCGACCCGGTAGATGAACTGCACTTCGAGGAAGCTGCCGAACTCGCATACTTCGGAGCAAAAATACTGCACCCCACATGCGTATTGCCTGCCAAGCTCAACAACATCCCGGTGCGGCTGCTCAACACCATGTGCCCCACCGCCAAAGGCACGCTCATATACAACACCACCACCCCTCACGGAGTGAAAGCCGTTGCCGCCAAAGACAATATCACCGCCATAAAGATAAAGTCGGGCCGCATGTTGCTTGCATACGGATTCTTGCGCAAGGTGTTTGAAATATTCGAGACCTACAAGACTCCTATCGACATGATTGCCACATCCGAGGTGGGAGTGTCGGTGACCATCGACAATGAAAAAAACATCGACCACATACTCGACGACTTGAAGAAATTCGGAACGGTGACCATCGACCGCGACATGGTGATAATATGCGTCGTGGGCGACCTCGAATGGCAAAACAAAGGCATAGAGGCCGCGGCTCTCGACGCATTGAAAGATATCCCTGTAAGGATGATTTCTTACGGCGGCAGCAACTACAACATTTCGTTCCTCGTAAGCAAGCAAGACAAGGTAAAGGCATTAAACCTGCTTAGCGACCATCTTTTCAAAAACAAGAAAAAATAAGACACCCACTATGACCACATTCCCTATAAATACAATAAAGCACTTCGAGACCCCTTTTTATTACTACGACCTCGACTTGCTTAAAGCCACGCTACATGAGATGAAATCGTGCATCAAGGGCTTGCCTTATAAGGTACATTATGCCGTCAAGGCTAATGCCAACCCTCGCATACTGCACGAAATAAAAGAAGCCGGACTGTCAATCGACTGCGTGAGTGGCGGCGAAATAGTAGCCGCGCTTGCCGCCGGGTTCAAGGGCGACACAATAGCGTTTGCCGGCGTTGGTAAAACCGACAAGGAAATAGCTCTCGGCATAAACCATGACATTTTCTGCTTCAACGTAGAATCGGTACCCGAACTCGAAGTCATCAATGAAATAGCCGCGACAAAAGGGAAAACGGCCAACGTGGCTCTACGCGTGAACCCCAACATCGATGCCCACACCCACAAATACATAACCACCGGGCTGAGTGAAAACAAGTTTGGCATAAACCTTGAGCAGCTCGACGCGGCAGTTGACAAAGCCTTGGCATTGCCCGACGTAAACTTCATGGGGCTGCACTTCCACATAGGCTCGCAATTGCTCGACTTCACGCCCTACAAGATGCTGTGCGAACGCATCAACGAGTTGCAAGACCATTTTGAAAGCCGTGGAATAAAATTAAAGATAATCAACGTCGGCGGCGGTCTGGGCATCGATTACGACAATCCCGACGGCAACCCGATACCCGACTTCAAAGGCTACTTCGACACTTTCAAGCAGCACTTGCGGTTAAGGGAAGGCCAGGAACTGCACTTCGAGCTGGGCCGCGCCATAGTCGGACAATGTGGCACGCTCATAAGCAGGGTTCTATATGTCAAAAACGGCACCACCAAAAACTTCATAATAGTCGATGCCGGAATGACCGACCTTATCCGTCCGGCTTTATACCAGGCCCACCACGTTGCCCAAAATATCACATCGGCAGCAACCGAAACTACTCAGTACGACATAGTGGGTCCCATATGCGAGTCGAGCGACAAATTCGCATCCGACGAAACCTTGCCTGTCACCAGACGCGGAGACCTGTTGGCTTTCCGCTCGGCGGGCGCATATGGCGAGGTTATGGCAATGCAGTATAATTGCCGCAAATTGCCGTCGGCGCATTTCTCACGCGAATAAAAGCACTGAGGGAAGCCCGGAGAGAAAACTGCTTCATCTCCAAACTTCCCTCTCCCCCATACAAGTGTATAGGTGATGTTTCAGACAAACTTCTGCAAGGCCGAGACAAGTTGCGTGCTGCGATGCACACCCACTTCCTGCCACACTACTTGACCCTGCTTGAATATCAACAAAGCCGGAATCGACTGGATACCGTATTGCATAGCCAAAGCCTGATTCTCGTCAACATTTATTTTAACAATTGTCGCCTTGTCGCCAATTTGAGACTTGACATCCTCAAGTATCGGAGCCATCATTTTACACGGCCCGCACCAATCGGCATAAAAGTCAACCAACACAGGCTTTGTTCCCGAAATAAGAGTTTCAAAATTATTCATCGCTTTACATTTTATGGTTTTTACAAATATATAATTCAAACATTGTGCCTAATTTAAGGCCGATGCCATAACTTAACAAAGATGTCATAACTAAAATGGCTCGCATGAACTTAAAAGGAATGGGCGTAGCTTTGATAACGCCATTCCATAAAGATAAATCCATCGACTTCGACTCGCTTGCCCGCTTACTTGAATATCAAATACATAGCGGCATAGATTATCTTGTCGTACTCGGCACTACCGCCGAAACGGCAACACTCACGCCCGACGAGCAGGCACAAGTGCGCAACTTCGTGGCCGAGCGCGTGCATGGACGCGTGCCGCTTGTACTCGGGCTTGGAGGCAACAACACCATGGCAATCGTCGAGGCAGCAAAAACGCTCGATATGTCGGCTTTCAGTGCCATACTGTCGGTAGTGCCATATTACAACAAGCCTTCGCAGGAAGGGATATACCAGCATTACAAGGCCATCGCCACGGCAAGCCCGCTACCCGTAATCCTTTATAACGTTCCTGGCCGAACCGGCGTAAACATGGCTCCCGAGACATGCCTGCGCCTTGCCCGAGAGTTTGAAAACATAATAGGCGTAAAAGAAGCTTCGGGCAACATCTCGCAAATGGACGAAATAATCAAGAACAAGCCTGCCGACTTCATGGTGATTTCGGGCGACGACGGCATAACATTCCCGCTCATCACACTCGGAGCCGTAGGTGTGATATCGGTAATAGGCAATGCGTTTCCCCGGGAATTCAGCCGCATGGTGCGGCTTGCCCTTGACGGCGACTATGACAAGGCTCGTGAAATACACCACCGCTTCACCGAGCTGTTCAGCCTGCTATTCGTTGACGGCAACCCCGCCGGGGTCAAGTGCCTGCTGAATGCAATGGGATTCATAGAAAACGAGCTGCGCCTGCCCCTCGTACCGACACGCATCACCACTTACGAGAAAATCAAAACAGTCTTAAACAGCTTGAGATAACCGATATTACCAATACAAAAAACAGCCCTGCATGGAAACAAACAGAAAAATAGGCAATTCAGAATTAATTATCAACGACGACGGGAGCATATTCCACATACACCTGCGCCCCGAACAGTTGAAAGACAACATTATCGTGGTCGGTGACCCGGCTCGCGTAAACATGGTGGCGGCGTTTTTCGACAGAATCGAATTTGAAGTTTCGTCACGCGAGTTCCACACTATAGGCGGAACATATAAAGGAAAGCCCATAATGTGCCTGTCGCACGGAATAGGCGGCGACAACATCGACATTGTGGTTAACGAACTCGATGCTCTTGCCAACATCGACTTCAATACAAGGGAAATAAAAGACACGTTCAGGCAACTAAACATAATCAGGATAGGAACATCGGGCGGGCTGCAACCCGACATCCCGGTGGGCAGTTTCGTCATTGCCGGAAAAGGAATCGGATTTGACGGAGTGCTGAATTTTTATGCCGGACGAAACGATGTCTGCGACCTCGACTTTGAACGCCACTTCTGCGAGTCGGTCGGTTGGAACGAACTGTGGGCCAAACCATACGTCGCAGATGCCGACAGCGAACTTGTAGAACGCATAGGACGCGACGACATGAAACGTGGCTGCACCATATCGGCCAACGGCTTTTACGGCCCGCAGGGACGACAGCTTCGCCTGCCTCTTGCCGACCCCAAGCTCAACAGCAAAATCGAGGCATTCAATTACAACGGACTGAGAATCACCAACTACGAGATGGAAAGTGCCGCACTACAAGGCTTGTGCCGCCTAATGGGACACCGTGCCATGACCGTATGCGCAATAATAGCCAACCGACTGTCGCACGATGCAACGGCCAATTACAAGACATCTGTCAGCGACTTGATTGCCACCGTTCTCGACCGCATATAAAAGCCTAAGCGGCTAAAGGCGCAATTGCTTGTGCCTTTAGCCGCTTATCTTTATCACCATCACAAAAAAACGGCAAAAGCCTCATACACAAACTGCCGCCAAACGCGACTTTTGGCAGGTCAGTCCGAAATTTGGCTATCCTTTAGGCAACTGCTACCAAAGTTAAAAAGTAAGATTGCGGCTGCGTAGCTGCCGAATTATGCTTAACCGTCATGCAAGCGTAGCGCAGCTTGCGGACCGCAGCGGCTTCCACCCATGAAAAACGGCTTCGGAGATGCCGAACTATTGCGGCAGGTTAAGCCGAATGTGGCAGTTCAGCTGCCATCACTGTATTTGCACTGGGACTGACCTGCGCAACTCGAAGACCACGAGCAAGGAAAGAGCCGGACTGCACGAAAATCAAAGCAATCCGGCTCATATGTCCAAAGGAACAGCCAATCTGTGTGGTTGTTCTCCCTTACAAAAAAACTCGGGAAATCTTTTTACCCTAAAATAAACTCTATAATTACAAAAAGAATCACCAACGACAGCCCCCAAAGCACTTGAGAAGCCTTGAAACTGTTGTTCATTATATAGAAAGCCAACTCGTGCTTGGGCAACCTTGCAGGCTTGCTTGTGGCGCAACGACTCTCAAGCTCGGCGGCTTGCGCTGCCATGCCGTCGATATAATCTTTATCTTCCTCGCTTAGCATAATATATTCTCGTTTTGTTTGTTATCGCAAATATAGCAATTCCGAGGGCAATATGCAAGCATATCGTCCTCGGAACGACAAATTATTCTTTCACATTCAGCAATTCAAGCATCTTGTCAAACGCTGCCGACAAGCCGTCGATGCTCTTGCCTCCGGCTTGGGCAAAGTGTGGCTGGCCGCCACCGCCACCGTGAATCAACTTGGCAGCCTCGCGGACAACCGTTGCCGCATTCAACCCATCCTTCACGAGGTTGTCGCTTATGGCAATTGTCAACATGGGCTTGTCATTTTCATGCGTCGCGGCGACAAAGATGAAATCGTTCTTATTCTCGGCCCTTAAGGCAAACGCCACGCCTTTAACCACATCGGCATTTCTCCGTCCGAAGCATGCAGCCACCTCGATGCCATGTATCATCTTGGCCTGTTCCATAACAGCCTTCTTCACAATGCCTATGCGCTCTTGCATAAATTCCTCGGCTTGCTTGCGTAAGCCAGCATTTTCCACAAGAGAGTGTTGCAATGCAGCGACGACATTAGGCGCATTGTTCAGCATCGACTTTATCTGGTTCATTATGTTTTGAATTTCATAAGTGGCCTTTTCGACGCCTGTGGCCGATATGGCCTCGATGCGGCGCACTCCGGCAGCAATGCTGCTCTCCGAAACAATCTTCACCATGCCTATGTTGCCAGTGTTCCTTACATGCGTTCCGCCACACAATTCAATCGAGTCGCCATACTTTATGACGCGCACATCGTCGCCATACTTTTCGCCAAACAGAGCCATCGCTCCCATTGCCCGGGCTTCGGCTATGGGCAGGTGACGATACTCGCAAAGGTCGATTGCCATGCGCACCTTGCTGTTGACCAATTGCTCGACACGGCGTATCTCTTCGTCGGTCATCTTTTGGAAATGAGAGAAGTCAAACCGCAAGAAATCGGCACACACATAAGATCCTTTCTGCTCTACATGCGTGCCAAGCACCTCCCGCAACGCCTCGTGCAACAAGTGAGTGGCAGTGTGGTTGCAACTTATGGCAAGCCTTGCTTCCTTGTTTATCACAGCGTTGAAGGTGGCAGTCACGTCGGCAGGCAACTTCTTGGCGATATGCACAGGCAAGTTGTTCTCGCGCTTGGTATTTATGATTTCTACCACTTCGTCACCACACACCAACTTCCCCGTGTCGCCTACTTGTCCGCCCATTTCGGCGTAAAACGGAGTGCGTGCAAGCACAATCTGGTAAAATTCATAGTTCTTCTGTTTAACCTTGCGATAACGCAATATCTCGGTCTCGACTTCTTCGACATCGTATCCCACAAATTCGCTCTCGCCTTCACGCAGCACCACCCAGTCGGTAGCTTCCACGGCGGCGGCGTTGCGGGCTCGCTCCTTCTGCTTGTTCATTTCCACGGCAAACTCGTCGGTATCGACCGTCAAGCCATTCTCTTTCAAAATGAGTTCGGTCAAGTCGAGCGGGAAACCATAAGTGTCATACATTACAAATGCGTCCTTGCCGCTCACGACGGTCTTTCCTGCCGTCTTGGCATCGGCAATAACCTTGTTTATCAGCCTCATGCCGGTGTCAAGAGTGCGCAAGAATGCTTCTTCCTCTTCTTTGATTACGCGCTTTATAAGTTCGCCCTGCTTTGCAAGCTCGGGGTATGCCTCGCCCATCGACTCGATAAGCGTGTCGATAAGACGGTACATGAACGCATTTTTCAAGCCAAGGAACGTGTAGCCGTAACGCACTGCGCGGCGCAATATGCGACGAATCACATAACCGGCCTTTGCGTTCGACGGCAATTGAGAATCGGCAATCGAGAATGCAATGGTGCGCACGTGGTCGGCAATCACGCGCATCGCTACGTCAACCTTTTCATCCTTGCCATATTCCTTGCCCGATATTTCGGCCACCTTGTGTATGAGCGGGGTAAACACGTCGGTGTCGTAATTCGACTTCTTACCTTGCAACGCCATGCACAGGCGCTCAAATCCCATGCCGGTATCGATTACTTTTGCCGGAAGGGGTTCAAGCGTACCATCGGCCTTACGGTTATATTGCATGAACACGAGGTTCCATATTTCTATGACGAGCGGGTTGCTCTTGTTCACAAGCTCCCGGCCGGGAACTTCCTTGCGCTCCTCGTCGCTACGCAAGTCTATGTGTATTTCGGAACATGGGCCGCAAGGACCGGTCTCTCCCATTTCCCAAAAGTTGTCGTGGCGGTTGCCATTGATAATGTGGTCGCCGGGCAAGTGGGCTTCCCAGTACGAGGCAGCCTCGTCGTCGCGAGCCAACCCTTCGGGAGCATATCCTTCAAACACGGTAGCATACAACCTGTCGGGATCGAGCTTAAGCACGTCCACGAGGTACTCCCATGCCCAGTCGATGGCCTCTTTCTTGAAATAGTCGCCAAACGACCAGTTGCCAAGCATCTCAAACATCGTGTGGTGGTATGTGTCCAAGCCCACCTCTTCAAGGTCGTTGTGCTTGCCGCTGACGCGCAGGCACTTCTGCGAATCGGCCGCTCGGCGGAATTTTGGGGTCACGTTCCCCAATATGATATCCTTGAACTGGTTCATGCCGGCATTCGTAAACATCAATGTCGGGTCGTCTTTAATCACCATTGGAGCAGAAGGCACTATAGTGTGACCCTTGCTGCGGAAGAAATCTTTAAACGATTCCCTTATTTCCTTTGCTGTAAGCATATTGTGTATATAGTGTTATTTATATGATGCACAATCGTTGCGCCTTAATGCCGCCCTGCCTGCCACGCATTTCTGCAAAGAAGGGTGCATTGGCTCCTTTTTGTTCTAAATTAACCCACAAAAGTACGCCATTATTATTATTTTTGCAACAAGATATGGCAAAGCAACAGCACAAACTTGTGATATAAAAATCAAAATATCGACCATAATGCCCGACGACAACATACTAAGCAAGAAATTTTACAAAATAAGCGAAGTGTCGGAAATGCTGCACCTGCCCATCACCACACTGCGTTATTGGGAAAGGGAGTTTAGCATAATACGCCCCAAGCGCAGCGACGGCAACACTCGCTACTACACGCCACACGACATCGAGACGGTGAGGCTCGTGTACTATTTGGTAAAAGAAAAGGGGCTTAAGATCGATGCCGCGCGTGCCGAAATAAACCGCAACCGCAACAACGTGTCGAAGCGCGTCGAGGTCATCGACCGCCTGCGTGAAATACGCGACCGGCTGGCCGACATAAAGAAAGCCTTAGACTCCATAAGGTTTGACAGGTAATGCCAATCGCCACAAAAATGACCGACACTTACATCTTTAATCCCGAACACGACTTGGCTCTTGCCTATGGTTCCGAGGGATATACCGCTCCGCCCCTTGCCAGACAGATGCGCCGCGACTTGCAGATGCTGCCTGCATGGTATTGCGGCAATGGCGCCGACATACTGTCGCAAAATGTCGATGAAGATGCCGCATGGATTGATGATATCAATCGCGTGATGAATCTACACGCAACGCCGGTAGCCGTCAACAGGCTGCAACGGCGCAACAGCCGCTACAGCCCGTGGGGGTGGAATCTCGACCTGCGCCAACGGCTGCTCAATGCCTGCGTTCCGGTCACCGACCTGCCCTCTCGCGACACTGTGCTGAAGTTGCAGGAACTGTCGCACCGCCGTAACTCTATAATCATGCTCGACTCCCTATATGATGCCACCGGCACGTCATTCGTCCCTGCTCCCGTCGAAGTCTGCAGCGTGAACGAGATACGCCGGTTCAACGCCTATCATCCCGGTTGCTACATCAAAGCCCCCTGGTCGGGCAGCGGAAAAGGCATTTACAGGGTTCTCGATGCAGGCAGCCGCAATTTTGAGACTTGGGCGCAAGGGATTATCAACCGGCAAGGCTCTATAATATGCGAGCAGCCTTACAACAAGGTGGTGGATTTCGCAATGGAGTTCCTGTGCAAGGGCGGCGAAGCCCGATTCGTAGGATACTCGGTATTCAATAACGACAGCCATTGTTCTTACGACAGCGGCACTGTGGCACAGCAAAGCATCCTTGAGCAATTCATATGCGCCAACCTGCAAGGCAACGCATGGCAACTATCAATCGTGAGAGATGCATGCTCCATGCTACTGACACGGCTCGTTGCCCCCTATTACAACGGCTACATGGGCATAGACATGATGATCTTCAACGACAATGGCACAATGTGCCTCAACCCCTGCGTGGAAATGAACCTGCGCATGACAATGGGAACAGTGGCCATACACCTTGCCGACCGATATGTTGCCCCCGGCTCTACAGCGACGTTCAAGGTCACATATCACAAGTCTCACGACAACTTGATAAAATCAGTGGCCGACGAGTCGGCGGCTCATCCGCTGCAAATATCCGACGGTAAAATCACCTCGGGGTTCATGCCACTCACGCCCATATATCCCGATTCGTTATTCCTGCCTTGCATCACCGCGTCAAGTCTTGACACGCACATTTAAACCCAAATCTCGGTCGTTTGACTTTATGGTGATTTCTTTGAAAAACAAATATTTGCGGTCTAATGACCGTTTTGGGTAAAACCCTCTCAACGAAACTGCACAAAAAAGGCCGTATGCAACAGCACGGAATGCTGCCATACGGCCTTTTCAGTCACACGTTATGTTTTACTCCAATATATAAAGTGCACGCGGTGCAAACGACATATTGGGCAATATGGTCACTTCCTCGCCGGTAACGACGTCGCGGAAAGCAGCACCGGGCTGCATGATTTCGCCATATATCGACATGTCGATGTCGAGCGTGCGGTCAGTGCCGTTCATTATCACAATCACGCGCTTGCCGTCAAGACTACGCTCATACACATACATACCGTTCTCGGGCATGAAATGCTTCAACGAGCCACGGGCTATCACGTCGTTACCCTTTCTCCACCGGGCAATGCGGCTCATGAAGTCGTAAGCCTCGTTCTGCAATGCGCTGCGCCCGTCGGCGGTAAACTCGCTATGCGAGTCACCCGGGAAGCCACCGGGCACGTCAAGGCGAATGTCACCGTCGGTACGCTTCTTGTTTCCAAACATCAGTAATTCGGTTCCGTAATATATTTGCGGTATTCCGCGCGTGGTGAGCAAGAATGCCACCCCTTGCTTCCACGACCCGAGGTTCGACGGCTTTTCAAGCAAGAAACGGTCGGTATCATGATTGTCGAGGAAAGTAAGCACCTTCTTGGGGTCGGCATACAGATAGTCGAGCGACAGGCGGTTATATATCTCGTTCAAGCCCTTTCCATATTCCTGCGTGTCGCTATGGAACGCGCTGTTGGCCATAATCATCGTCGGGAAGTCCATTACAGTAGGCAACTTGGGGTCGCTCTTGGCATTCAGCCTGTTGCCGCCTTGCCAAAATGCCGTACCCGACACATCGCCATACCAGCACTCGCCCACTATGTTATATCCCGGATACTCCATTTGCACATCGCTAATCCATTGTGCCATGGGTTCCATTTCGGCATATGGGTAAGTGTCCATTCTTATGCCGTCGATTTTGCTATATTCAATCCACCATATCGAGTTTTGTATCAAATACTTCATCACGTGCGGATTATTTTGGTTCAAATCGGGCATTGCCGGCACAAACCACCCCTTCACCGTCCGTTCATAATCATAGTCGCTCGCATAGGGGTCGTTGATGGTGGAAAGTCGGAAATTGGTCATCAGCTTGCCGTCGGGATGATTGTACCAGTCTTTCGACGGCATGTCGTGCATCCAAGGATGCTCGCTGCCGCTGTGGTTGAAAATCATGTCCATCACCACTTTCATTCCGCGCTCATGCGTCTTGGCTATCAACGTCGCATATTCTTCGTTTGTACCCAGACGCGGGTCAACGCGATAATAATCGGTTGTCGCATATCCGTGATATGAGCCGTCGGGCATGTCGTTCTCAAGCACCGGGTTCAGCCATATCGCCGTCATCCCGAGCGAGTCGATATATCCGAGGTGGTTCTCTATTCCCTTCAAGTCTCCGCCATGCCTGCCGCTGGGATTGCTGCGGTCAACAGGCACGCGGAATTTAAGCCCTTCGACATCGTTGTTAGTGGTGTCGCCGTCGGCAAAGCGATCGGGCATAATCAAGTAAAGCACGTCGGCCGACGAGAACGGCGTGGGTTGCACTCCGTCGCGCTGCTTAAGCTCATACTTTACGGTCATCGACTCCTTTCCGTTCTTGAAGAATATATCCATCTTGCCCGGAGTCGCCGACCGCGACACATTCAAATATATAATCTGATAATTCGGGCTGTCGAGGCGCACCACGCTGTCGATGCTTATGCCCGGATAGCTTATCGACGGCTCGGCATCGCGTATCTGCGGAGAATGCACAAGCAGCTGCACGCTTGGATTCTTCATTCCGGCCCACCAGTAAGGAGGGTCTATACGCACGTCGTCGGTTGTACTCGTTTTCTTAGCCGAAGCCCCCACGCCACACAACATGATAAGTGCCAGGGACAAAAAAGTTTTTAGGTTTGTTTTCATGTAATTGAACAATAAGTGAATACTTCTATGTTATAAATCAAGCGCAAGTTACTAAAAATATCAACACCCGCAATGGCATTCTGTATAAAAGAACCTTGCAAAAACTTAGAGTCTGTTTATTTTTTGCGCAAAACAACTTGACATAATTCCAAATACCGCAAAATTCAAACAGGCTCTAAGTGAGCTTAAACATCGGTTCGGGAGATTTTGCGCTTGATGGTACGACAAAAATAATTACTTTTGCATACTCCTACTGACACACATTTTTTATCCATTTCGACGCTATGCATACTATTTTCAACGCCTTAGTTCAAAAAAACATATTAACACGTATGGCACTCGCGGCCCGAATGTCAATGCTCATGACCGCCCTTTTCTTAATTTGCGGCACGGCTCAAGCCGAAAACGAAGAGGCCTCGATTCCCGACAGCCTGTTAACCGAAGACCATGTTTACAACCTCACTTTCACCGACATGGAAACAGCACTGCGCATAGTGGGAGAAATGCGTACAAGGCATATGCAACCGGCATATGAATTAGACATGCTCGAAGGCGACCTGTGGTGCAACAACCGTTACTTTGACGAGGCAATACCTTTGTATTTAAAAGCCCTGCAAAACGACTCGGCAAAAAACGACGCTTCGACGCACATGAGCCTGCTGCATCGCATGATCTCTTGCTACGACGGCAAGCACGATGATGCCAACACCACAAAATACGTCAAGCTGCTGCTCGAAGAGGCCCGCAAGAATAACGACAAACCGATGGAATCGATAGCAATGTTCAACATGGGCAAGCTCACATATTACCAGGAAGACAAGGAGCTTGGCTACAAGCTGATAAAAGAGGCCATCGACATAATGGAACACAGCGACTATGACTACAAATACGACAACCTGCGATATAACTACAACACCCTGCTAATAATGCAACAGCGCGACGAGCTGTATGAAGATGCTCTCGAAACGCTGGCGGCGCTCGAAAGTGTAGTAACGGCCTCGACCGACAACGAGCCGGAAATAGCCAACCTCGCACAGAAAGAGCTTAAGACGCTATATGCACAGCAAGCCATATTCTTACGAAAACTTAAACGCTTGGACGAAGCCGAAGCGGCATACAAGAAGTGGAAAGCGGCAGCCCCCGGCTACACAGCCGACGATTATATAATAGCTCCATACCTCATCGGCACAGGACGCATCAACAAGGCCATAGACATATATAACGACTACGAGGCGCAATTGGAATCACGCGGCGACACCATCAGCTACCACATGCGCTCGCTGCTGCGCTCTATGGGAATGGCATATTACCGGATAGGACAATACAAAAAATCGGCCGAATACTTCTCCAGGCTTTCAAACGTGACCGACAGCTTAAAAGTGCGGGAACAAAACAGTTCGGCACAAGAACTCGCCACATTGTATGAAACACACAAGAAAGAAAACGAACTTATCAAGCGCGACAACGAAATAAAAGTGCGCAACGCGTGGCTTCTGGGTACTGTCACTGCCATCGCAATGCTGCTGATACTGATGTTCTGGCAAATACGCCATGCGAAACTTACAAAGCGCAAAAACATCATCCTCGCAGCAAACATACAAAAACTGCTCGCTTACAAAAACGAACTTGAGTCGATAGAGCAACAAAAAGAACTTGAAACCGGCAAGCCACACAGCTCCGGCATACCCGGAAACGATTGCAACTCAAGCAACCAGGCATCAGACTATGAAACAGAAAACAGGCAGATCTTTGCCACTCTCGACAACCGTGTCAACCAGGAACAACTGTTCCTAAACCCCGACTTGACTCGCGACGACTTGATGCGCATAGCCCACATCGACAAGAACCGATATGCACAAATACTGCAGCAGCACGGATACACAAACACACCCGACTACATCAACCGCAAACGCCTTGAATACGCCACAAACGAGTTGGAGATACACCCCGAATACACCATCAATGCAATAGCCGAATCATGCGGGCTGCCAAACGTGCCGACATTCAACCGGCTTTTCCGCAAGCACTTTGGAATGACTCCGACCGAATTCCGCAAAGCATTAAAGCACAAATAGTTCCCAATAGATTATGACAAAATAGTATATGCTTCTGACAAAATAGTATATACTCGCCTTCGACTTTTTTGGCAACACGCTGCGCCATGCATATTTTTGTACTGCGAAAGCAAAAATACGCATGGCCTATGCTCCCATGCGCATACATCAAATACCGGCAAACATAATATGACAAACATGGTCTGAGAAACCGCAGCTGTATAACATGGACATGAAAAACTCCCCTCACAACCGGGCAGCTCCGGTATGAGATTATACAAAGAATGCGTTAGAAAAAATAGGGTCGGCATTATCTCTGTGTGGATGCCGACCCTATTTTTATGCTTTGTCCGAAAGCCGCTATTTCTTCCAGAAATGTGCCGAGAAAACCACGAGAACCGTGAAAAGTTCAAGACGCCCCAGAAGCATCATAACCGACATTATCCATTTGGCTGCCACCGAATATCCTACATAACATCCGCCGGTGGCATCACCCACACCCAGTCCGACGTTGCTCAACGCCGACAAGGTGGAGAAAAACGCATCGTGCATGGGGATGTCGAGTGCCGTCAAGGCAAGCGTGCCAATCACCGTTATGCACACGTATATGCCCAGAAACACGACGGCCTTTGTCACTATTTCCTGAGGCACGACCTTGTGGTTGATGCGCACATTGACTATGCTATTGGGATGCAGTACCCGGTATAGCTCGTTCTTGATATTCTTGGCCATCAATTCCATGCGGTCGATTTTGGCTCCACCCGAGGTAGAACCGGCACAAGAACCGAAAAACATTATTATGCAAAGCACCATGACCACAAACTGCCCCCACAATTCAAAATCAGTGACCACAAACCCCGTAGTGGTGATTGCTGAAACACAGGTGAAAAACACATCGACAACTACGTCGCCTATCCCACGCCCGTCTTTCCCGTCGAGCAATATGAAAGCCACGCACATGGCCACAGCCACGAGCACCGTGCCAAGGTACCACTTAAACGTAGCATTAGAGGTTACAGCCTTAAAGTTACCGCTCGCCCCGTGGTATATCAAGGCAAAATTTATACCGCCTATAAACATAAATGCCGTGATGGCTATATCGACATACATCGAGTCCCACCATGCAATACTGGCATTCTTGGTAGAAAAGCCACCGGTCGATAAGGTGCTCATGGAATGGCAAAGCGCGTCAAAGAAATTCATTGGCCCCGCCCACAATATCACACACAGTATGCCGGTCAATGCTATATACACCATCCACAAGCTCTTGGCAGTGGAACTGATGCGCGGGCGCAACTTGTCGTGAGTTATGCCCGTAACCTCGGCGTTAAACAATTGCATGCCACCCGAATGGTTCAACATGGGCAGCACGGCAAGCGAGAACAGGATTATTCCCATGCCCCCCACCCAGTGCATCATTGCCCTCCAGAAAAGTATGGTCTTTGGAAGCGACTCTACGTCGGCTATGACCGTAAGCCCCGTAGTGGTGAAACCCGACATCGTTTCCATGAAAGCGGCAGCCACATTGTCGATGGAATGCGTAAAGAAAAACGGCAACATGCCAAACGCCGAAAAGAATATCCACACCACAGGAGTCATCAATATCCCTTCACGCTTGTGCATGTCCATGCTCTTAGGCCTCAGCCCGAAAGTCATCAATGCCCCAGTGCCGGCAGTAATCGCAGCAGAGTAAATCATGGCCTCAACCGCCATCCACTCCTCATACACCACTCCCACCACGAGCGATATCACCATAAACAGGCTCTCCATCATGAGCAGCCAACCGAGCATCCTGAAAATAGCAGGCAGATTGATTATCGACTTTTTCCTAAATATCGAATACATAATCGTTCAACCATTCAAAATTGGCGTTACTTAAAAAGTTTTTCCATCTTGTGCAAGGCACCTTGCAGGCAGAATATCACCACGTGGTCGCCCGGCTGTATGCGAGTGTCGCCTTTTACGAGTAATCCTTTCCCGTCGCGCACCAGCCCGGCTATAGTCATGTCGCGCGACAAGTTCAAGTTCATCACAGCGTCGCGCGTGATACGCGACCCTTCCTTGACCACAAGCTCGGCCACCTCGGCGTCGGCAAGAGCAAGGCACTTTGAATTGCTCGAATCGCGGTCGAGCATCAACTGGAAAATACGGCTCGATGCAAGCAACTTCTTGTTCACGACCGAACCTATGTTCAGCCCTTCGGCCTCGGATATGAATTGTATGTTCTCTACCTCGGCAACCGTCTTCTTCACACCAAATTCCTTGGCGGCAAGGCACCCGAGGATGTTGGTCTCTGAACTGTCGGTGAGGGCGACGAATGCCTCGCAATCGCCAAGCCCCTCTTCTTGCAGCAATTCCACGTCGCGCCCGTCGCCATGCAATATGCTGCACTCGGGCAGAGACTCGGCGAGCTTGTGGCAACGTTGCAAGTCGTTATCTATGATTTTAAACTTGTATCGCCCGGCCGCGGCACGCACCAGTTGCACGGCAATGCGGCTGCCTCCCATTATCATGACACGCTTGACCTCTACCTCGGTCTTGCCGGTCATTTCCAATACGTTTGGAATATATTCCTTGGTGGTGGCCACATACACGATGTCGCCCACACACAGGCAATCGTTTCCGCCCGGGATAATCGTCTCATGGTTGCGCTTTATCGCCGATATGTGCATATACCCCGACTGCATGCTCAGCTCTTTCAGCTGCATGCCCACCAACCGGGCATTCTCGCGCAATTTTACGCCCACCACCACCAAGTGTCCATCGACCAGTTCAAACCAACTGCGCACCCACGTGCGCTGCAACGATGTCAATATTTCCTGGGCGGCAAGATACTCGGGATAAATCACGTCGTCCACGCCGAGACTCGAAAAAAACGACTTATACTCGGCTTTCATATACTCGTAGTTGTCGATGCGCGCAACAGTGCTTTTGGCACCGTATTTCTTGGCAATGGCGCAAGCCAACAAGTTCCGCGACTCAAACGGCGTGACGGCTATGAACAAGTCACATCCCTTGGTGCCTGCATCACGCAGGGCGGCAAATGAAGTTGGCCGCCCTGTATATGTCAATAGATTATACATTTCAAAGTCGTCGAGCTTATCCTCGTTCTCATCTACGAGAATAACATCCTGCCCCTCTTCCGACAAGAGTTTTGCCAAGTGTGAACCCACTTCGCCGGCTCCGGCTATAACGATTTTCATCTCTATTTGTTTTTTGAGTTTATTATATCGAGAATCTTGGATTTTATGCTTGCATTGTCCATTGCACATTCCCGGCGCAGTTCCCCTATGGTTCCTTGCGACACGAAATGAGGCGGCACGCCTATACGGGTGACATGCACCGCCATGCCGTGGTCGTTGAACCACTCTATCACCGCCGAGCCTAAACCACCCTGCACCACGCCGTCTTCGACCGTTATGACATGGCTGAACCGACTGCCCACCTCGGCCAATATCTCCTCGTCGATGGGAGCAAGGAAAATCATGTCGTAATGCGCGACATGGCAAGCGTCGCCGCCAAGGCTCTTAATCACCTCTTGAACGTCGTTGCCCATGGGACCTATCGACAGCACGGCCACACGGTCGCCGTCGCAAATCTTGCGGCCTTTTCCCACCGGTATCTCGTGCATGGCACACTGCCAGTCTGGCAACACGCCGCAACCGCGCGGATAACGTATGGCAAACGGCCCGTGCTTGCCGGCCTGCGCCGTGTACATGAGGTGGCGCATATAATGCTCGTTCATTGGCGAGCTTACCACGATGCCGGGTATGCAGCTCAAGTAAGCCATGTCAAACACTCCGTGATGCGTCACGCCGTCGTCGCCTACAAGCCCGGCCCGGTCGATGCAGAACACCACCGGCAGGCGTTGTATCGCCACGTCGTGGATAATCTCGTCATATGCCCGTTGCAGGAATGTGGAATATATGCAGCAGAACGGCACCAATCCGTCCTTGGCCATCCCGGCCGAGAACGTCACGGCATGTTCCTCGGCAATGCCCACGTCGAAAGCCCTATCTGGTATCTCGTCGAGCATGAAACTGAGAGAGCATCCCGTCGGCATGGCAGCCGTGATGCCCACAATCTTGTCGTTAGCGTGTGCCAATTCGACAATGGTGCGACCAAACACATCTTGGTACTTCGGTGGCTTGCCGGTGGCATCTTCCACAATACGTTCGCCCGTCTCGGGGTTAAAACGCCCCGGAGCATGCCATGTCACCGGGTCGTCCTCGGCAGGCTTGTACCCTTTGCCCTTGCGTGTGCGCAAGTGCAATATGCGCGGGCCGTCCATGTCTTTTATGTCCGACAGCACCCTCACTATGCGCTCCACGTCGTGGCCGTCGTAAGGGCCGAAATAGCGGATGTCGAGCCCTTCAAATATATTTTGCTGCCTTGTGAGCAGTGCCTTTATGCTGTTGTTGAATCGCAGTATCAGCCCTCGGTGTTTCTCGTCGATTAGATGCAAGCGCTTCATCAAGTGATACACCTTGTAGCGTAAACGGTTATACGACTTCGACGTGTTGATGCGCGTCATGTATTCGTTAAGCGCACCCACATTCTGGTCTATCGCCATGTCATTATCGTTAAGTATAATCAGCAAATTGCTGTTTGACAACGACGCGTTGTTCAAGCCTTCAAACGCCAAGCCCCCGCCTATCGACGCATCGCCTATCACGGCCACCACGTTACGCCTCTTGCCGTCGCGGTTGATTTTAGATGCCACCGTCATTCCGAGCGCGGCCGATATGGAGTTGGAAGCATGCCCGGCAATAAAACTGTCATACTCGCTTTCGTCGGGATTAGGGAACCCGCTCAAGCCTCCAAATTTCCTCAACGTGCCAAAGCGGTCGAGCCGCCCCGTGAGTGCCTTATGGCTGTAAGCCTGATGCCCCACGTCCCACACTATCCTGTCGTAAGGAGTGTCAAACACATAATGCAGAGCCACGGTAAGCTCCACCGTCCCCATGCTCGAAGCAAAATGCCCGGGATTGCGGGAAAGCGAATCGATTAAAAATTTCCTTATCTCGTCGCACATCTGTGGTAAGTTTTCCACCG
>CALUNI010000048.1 GCA_944321905.1 uncultured Muribaculaceae bacterium
GCCATGTGGCGTTGTCGAAGGTTTCAGCGACCGGCGCATTGCCTTATGTTGGCATTGGCGACACGACGTTTGCGTGTGATGCCCGTGGCTGCCTTGTCATAAATGCTCCGCAGTTTTCATCGCCCCGCTATGTTACCAATGATGTTGTCAAGCTTGTCGATGACCGTCATTTTTATTGGCTTGGCAGAATAGACAATGTGATAAATACCGGTGGCTTAAAAGTTTTCCCCGAGGAGGTGGAGACGGCATTGGCCGGGTTGATACCGCATTCCCGTTTTTTCATAACATCCCGCCCGTCGGAAAAATGGGGCGAAGAGGTGGTGCTTGCCATAGAATATAGGTCGGTGCCCGAAGGGACGGTACGAGAAGGGGAGATAAAGCAGGCATTCGTCGAGCAAATGAAAAAAGTGCTTCCTGCCCAGTCGGTGCCTCGTCGTTATATTGCTGTAAGTAAATTCAAAGAAACATCTTCGGGCAAAATAATAAGGCGGATAGATAATTTTTAGAAGCCTTTTGTTCTTTTTATGTGAATAATTTATTAAGTTTGTAGTGTAATGTATAATTATCTTATGCCTTATTAGGAACACACACTCAATTTTAAAAATTATTTATTATGAGAAAGAAATTTTTTACAGCAGCGGTAGCCATTTCGGTTGCAGGGTCGTTGATGCTGACCTCGTGCATCGGCAGTTTCGGCTTGTCAAACAAGGTACTTGATTGGAATAACCAGATTGGGAGCAAATTTGTTAACGAGGTTGTATTCATCGCTTTCTGGATATTGCCGGTCTATGAGCTTTCGGCCTTGGCCGACATTTTAGTTATCAACTCTATCGAGTTCTGGTCGGGGAGCAACCCGCTCGCTTCTAATACTAAGGTCATCGACGGCAAGGATGCCCGCTATGAAATCATATCCAATCCCGAAGGTTACATAGTCAAGAACCTCGATGACAACACTACTGTTAAGTTCAACTTCGATGAGATAGACAATTCTTGGTCGGTAGAGGCTAACGGCGAAGAGCATAAGTTCATGCGCTTCATCGACGACAACAATGTTGAAATGGTGACTCCCGACGGTAGCTTTGAGCGCGTAGAGCTGTCACAGGCAGGCGTGTATGCATATCAGCAAATGGCGTTGGCCGGCATGTATGCCAACAAGTAAGCTTGTCTGTATAAGAGAGAAAAAAGAAAGGGCTGCTCGCGCAGTCCTTTCTCGTTTTTATCACATTATGCTTAATTATTAAAGTGTCGATAACGCTCACGCGTTTGCTATAGAGAAAAGTACGAATTATAAAAGATGTTATACATAATAAACAAGGAGCAAATGCCAAAAGTTCTGTCGTTAAGCATTTTTAACCATGAGTGGCTGCACCTTCGCGCCTTGTGGCAGTTACAGACTCAGTGTAATTTGGGGTCAGTCCGAAAAGTCGGTTACTGGTTTCGGATGCAAAATATGAGGGATATGGGAATTTGGCTATTTTTAGGCAACTGCTGCCGAAGTTAAAAAGTAAGATTGCGGCTGCGGAGCTGCCGAACCATGCTTAACACATGCAAGCGAAGCGCAGCTTGCGGACAGCAGCGGCTTCCACCCATGAGAAACGGCTTCGGAGATGCCGCACTTAAACTGCCACAATAGTTCGGCATCTCCGAAGCCGCTTAATGTATATGCCTATCATTCCGCAGGTTACGTTCGCTATCGCTCACTCCACCGGCGGTTAAGCCGAGTGCAGCCTCTCCGAGGCTGTTCTCGTGGCACACAAAAAAAAATTACGCTACAATATTCCGCATTTGCAGCCATTGCACATCACTTGCAAACCTACTGATAAGTTATGGCGATGTTAGCGTTAAGTAGTGTCGCTTAATTTTTTGAGACCGGCCTCATGCGTTAAACCGAATGGCAGCTCCGTTGCCGTCACTGCATTTGCACTGCAACAAGGTTTTCAGACTGACCCTAAACGGCTTCGCAGATGCCGAGCCTAAACAATAAAAGCGGCCTTGCAAGAGAGTTGCAAAGCCGCTTATATTTTAAGCACTTGCCGACTATTACCCGGCAAGTTAGATACCGACAACCTAAACGATTAGTTTTCGGCCGGTTGTTCTGTAACTTTAGGTTCTACAGTGATATATTTGCGATTAGCCTTGGTCACAAAAACCACAGTACCGTCGATCAATGCAAACAGTGTGTGATCCTTGCCCATGCCAACGTTTGCACCCGGATGATGCACAGTGCCGCGTTGACGCTTGATGATGTTACCGGCTTTTACGCTTTGACCACCGAAAATTTTAATTCCGAGTCGCTTGCTTTCCGACTCACGGCCGTTCTTTGAACTACCTACACCTTTTTTATGTGCCATTTCTTTCTAAAATTTTTGTGGATTTTGTGTTGTTAAGCAACGACTTCTTTAATCAATACCTTGGTAAACAATTGGCGATGGCCGTTTTTGCGACGATAGCCCTTGCGACGTTTCTTCTTGAACACGATGATATGTTCACCCTTCAAATACGGAGTCAACACTTCGCATACTACCTTTGCGCCCTCAACTGTGGGTGCGCCTACCTTCACTTCACCGTCGGCATCAACGAGCAACACGTTGTTGAATTCAACTGCGTCGCCTTCCTTGGTGTCGCCGAGATACTGAACATACAAAAACTTGCCTGCTTCGGCCTTGAATTGTTGTCCCTTGATTTCTACAATTGCGTACATCTGTATAAAACTGTTTTTACAGGTTAAGTCCGTGAGGCGGACGGCCACTCGCCGCCACTTAATCGAGCCTATTCGGAACGAGCGCACAAAATTACAAATAATTACAATAACAACAAAGCACTATCGCTCTATTTTTACCAAAATTCACACAAGCATAGCTTGAAGACTCGCCCGGTTTCGTTTTGTCAGATGATACGCCCGCACAGGTTACTTTTTCTCAATCAGCACCACCGCATATGCGGCAATGCCTTCACCTCGCCCGGTATATCCGAGCCGCTCGGTAGTAGTGGCCTTTATCGACACGCAATCGCAGTCACATCCTATGCATCTGGCCAATTCGGCCTGCATGGCAGGTACGTGCGGGTTCAACTTCGGCTGCTCGGCACACACCGTTATGTCGGCATTGCCAAATTCATACCCTTTTTCCCTGACCAGGCGCATCACTTCCACGAGCAGCTTCTTGCTGTCGATTCCCTTGTAGCGAGGATCGGTGTCGGGAAAATGAAAACCGATGTCTCGTAAATTAGCCGCACCCAATATGGCATCACACAGAGCGTGAATCAACACATCGGCATCACTGTGTCCCAACAGTCCGAGCCTGTAAGGCACTTTTACGCCGCCAAGCCACAAATCGCGACCCTCAACCAGACGATGAACGTCAAAGCCCATTCCAACACGTATCATATCGCAACAACCTCCTTAAAAAGTTACGGTCAACGACGGCGGCCAAGCAGTTCCTTAATGCCATCCATGTCAAACGACAAGGTAAACCTCAACGTCTGGTCGAGCGGACTGCTTTGCGCAGTTGCAATCATGTAAGCGGCATCAAGCCTTATGACATTCAATGCAAACCCGGCTCCGAAACCGAAGTATTTGCGGTCGCCCTTCATGGCATTCTCGTAATAGTAACCGCCTCGCAAGAAAAACTGTTGGTTGTAATTATATTCCAAACCAAACGAAATGTTGATTTCCTTCAATTCTTCGCTAAATCCTCCCGGCGCGTCGCTAAACGACTTGAATATGCCGCTTATGGGCGACATGTCTTGCCATTCCTGCAAATCATCCCAATAGGGAGAATCCTCGTCACTACCCTCCTCGTAATCAGAAGTGCGCGGGCGCGTAGGCACGAGCAGCTTGTTCAAGTCAACCGACACGGCAAGATTGTGGTAGTCGGCCAGTGGGAATGTGAATGTCGTACCCAGTTTGAGGTTGGTAGGCAAGAATGCCGACTCAGTTCCGCCGTCATAAGATATCTTAGAACCAATGTTGGAAATATTGAAACCCCACGACCATTGACATTCGTTCCGGCCTATGATGGGATAGGTTGTATAATAGCCCGAAATGTCGGCTGCAAACGCCGATGCGCCGCTCAGCGTCTCGTCTGACGCGTCGTTGAAGCCAAGATTGGAATATATATACCGCAGCACCACGCCCATCGAAAACTTGTCGCTCAACTTACGCGAATACCCCAGATCAAACGACATTTCATATGGGTTGACTGTCGATAGCGTGTTTCCGCCCTCGTCGGTCGAGTTGATTTCGCCAAGCGTGAAGTAGCGCAACGACGCGCTCACCGCCTGATTGTCATCCCCGCCAAATTTCCAGTAGCCCGCAAGATTCAGCAAGGCTATGTCGTTGACGAGCTTGCGCAACCACGGGGTATATGAAACCGACACTCCCGCCGAGCTATAAGCAAACGCATACTTCGACGCATTCCAATACTGAGAGTTCACATCGGGGTCGGTGGCAGCGCCTATGTCGCCCATCGACGCACCCCTGGCATCGGGAGCTATGCTTTGCGATGTCACGCCTGTCGTTACAGGGTTGAATTCATTTTTATCCTGTGCCATGGCGTTAGCTGCCGCAGCCGCCATCAGCACTGCCATTATTGCGATTTTTATATTTTTCATCCAATAAATTTATTAATTCCTATTTAACATAACTGCGAAATCGGCTTATTATTGTGTCGTGCCGCAAATTATAAATCAAGCACCACAATCTCGCTTTGGGGCGAAACTATGCTTGGCGAGCCATCGGCAGCCACCCCGTAGAAGCGATAAAGCCCCGGGGCAAGCCTGTTTCCGTCATCACCCACCAAGTCCCATACGAAAGGGAACGACTGCACTCGCCTGTGCATGACAGCCGTCCCGTCGCTGCGGGTCACGGTCAGATACACGTCTTGAACAGGTTTGGCATAGGCAGGATATTCCAAGTCGAATGCCACCTCGTCGATGGCAGTGCGCTTCTCTACAGACAACAACACCGGCACAGGTTCGGTCACTACAGAAAACGCCACCGTGCGCTCCCCCACATTCCCGGCCATGTCGGTTACCCTCAGCGTCAGCGTATGCGGCCCTTCGGTCAGTCCGCCGACAGGATACGCCAGTACCCCGCTTTTGCCGCCATCGCCGACAGTAAATCCCCCATCCACATCGGGAAATGTATTGAATCCGCCGTCAAGGCTGAGCATGAATGTTCCATCGATCGACAGCGACTGCATGTTTATGCCTTTGTCATCTTCCACCGAGGCATATAGCACGATATCGCTTCCGGTAAACCCGCCATCCACAAAATCCTCACTGTCGATATACATCTGCGTTATCTCCGGTGCCGAATTATCAGCCTCCGCCATGCTTTCGTCATAAGCATGGATTACCAGATTGCCCGACTGCCCGTCAACAATCTTGGTGCCGTCGGCACTTGCGGCATAAATGCGCACCATTCCTTTCCCGCCCTGGGCCAAGCAATTCTTTGGAACGGCGAGTGTCGCCTCGTAACGCCCCGATACCACACGCGCCATTGACCGGGCAAGCAGTTCGCGATGCAACATGGCGATGCGATGCTCGTCCTGCTCGGCGTTCTGCTCGGCAAGGTCGTCATACATCACCTCTGCGTCATATAGCGACACCGTGGCTTCGCCGTCAAATTCACTGTCGATATTCCCATGCGCATCGGTTATCACACCCGAGACCTGCACCGATGTCTGCGGATAGACAACGGCCTGCGCAGAAGCCGAAACCGCCACGTCGCCTATCCTGTCGATACGTGCCAGAGGCAACGGGTACTCAAGCGCCAAGGCCGGATCGCCAAGCAACACAAATTTTATCTTGTTTGCTTCATATTCATTTGATATGCTGTTTTTTGCCAACATGTATGCCTCGCCAATCGAGCGACGCTTCCCCTCCTCGTCAAGCGAGAAAAGATACCGCACGAGGCTGCGGTTCAGCTTGTCGTTGCTGTCGGAGTACACCGTGCGCGTGGCAACCATGCACGCTATCACGCCGCCATCGCGTTCAAGCATCATTTGCTCGGCAACGCCGCGGGCATCGCCGTCAAACCGAGCCACGTCGCATGTGGCAAATGTGGCAAACGGCCACTTGTCATATTTTACCCTTTCGACATCAGCCCTGTCCCACAGGCACAGCCCGTTCAAGGCCGCACCATGACCTATGTAAGTAAAAAACAATTGTCCCTGCTTCAACAGTTCTTCCATTACGGCATTTGAATCTTCCGACCGCCCCTCGGCATTGGGATAAGACCCGTCATAAATGCGCCACACGTTAAGCCCGGGCTGTACGCCGCCATCAAGCAACGACGCAATCCCCACGGCTTGATATTCGTGCAAACCATCGTCTCCATCATCGGCTATTACAAAAGCATTATTACGCCACTCCCCATAATCGGGATTTCCGGCATATTCTTCCAACTTATCCACGACAGCTGCAGCCTCATCGACAGTGCCTACCGGCAGCCTCCCGACGGCTATGCTCAAAGTCAAATCTTGCAGATTGGTCGATGCATCGTCGGAAAGGAATCCGAAATAATCGTCGGTCACATACGAAGCCACATCAGAATTACTTACGGTGCTTTGATACGTTACAAGCTTCTCATACGGATTCTTGTCGAGAATCCTGCGGTTGTCATAACTGCCGTCGCCAAACAGCAGCAAGTATTTCAACTTGCCGGGGTTGCGGTCATACAGCATTTTCAAAAACATACGCACGCCCGACGGATCGGTCGCACCTGATGAAAATTCGTTGAATATCAATTGTTGGTCGATTACGGCAACATCCATTCCTTCCTTGCGGCGATGCAATTCTGCCACCCGCTCGGCCTGTTCCGTTAGTTCTTTCGTAGTGATTATCACATAGTCGGGAGTCTCCATGCCGTGCAGATTCTGATTGCCCACGTATTCAAATCCCGATATCGATTTCAACTCGCGCAACGGGTCAAAAACGACAAACGACGACCACGAAGAGTTGGCAGGCAAGGAAAAGCGGTATTCGCCTATGGCTTCGTCACCCTTCAAGGCACACTGCACCGGACGCTGCGCATCGTCGATGTTCCACACCACCACATCAGCATCCACGCCTTGTATTTTCACGTTCTTTCCCTCTACCGCATCTTCTATGTCTAAGCGCACTTGCGAAGAATCGGCAGGCAGGCGATTGTTTTGAACATATGAAACGACATATTTATCAAGATGCAACAACGAAGCGTCGCCGTCACAATCCACCGATATGGTAATCGGCATTTCTTCGGGATAAGTCAAAGGCGCCACGCTCCCCTTGGAATTGACGGTGCTGTAATAAACCGAACCGTCGGTGCTTGCCGACAATCTTGTACCCGATGAAATCTTCGCATCTACGCCGTTCAGTCGCACTCCTATAATACCTTCAGACGGAAGCAAACCGGCCACGACGGCAGAAACATGCAGCGTAGAACCTTGCACCACATTAGGAACAAAGGCATTGCCGGTGTATTCCATAGCGGGCAGCATATCCTCGCCGAGCAGGTTCTTACCGCTGAATCCCACCGATGTCAATTCGCTCTCGTGGTAGCAGAATGCGTAGCTATGCTCTATTGCCTCGTCACCATCTTGCATTTCTCTGTATCGGGCAACTTCCGGGCTTAGGGCGTTATAACGGCTGTCGTCGGTCAAGAAATAATACCCATGCGTTGAATAAGCATTTATGGTTACGTTAAAATAACGCGGGGTCATGTAATCCACCGCCGACACTTGATGCACGCCGTTGGCATAAAAGCACAACTTGCCATCGCCGGTACGCATCACAGGCACCTGCTGCAGGTCATCCTTGGAATAAGCCGTAATACTTTCCGGCATCATATGTCCGCCATAGCCGAATATCTTCACCTCGCCCGGGTTCGGAAACCCCATTTCGGCAAGTTCGTCGGCAGTAAGCTGATAAACGCCATTCTCTTCGACCGCGATTTTCACCCACCGTCCCTCGGCGAGCTTCGAAACATCGCTAAACGCCGACCCGTCGAGAGCCAGGCACTCTACCGGCAACAGTATCAATGCGGCATAAAGCATCCACGCGTGCTTCGACATATCACCTTCGCTTTTGATATATCCCCTATTTCACCTTCATGTTTATCACTTCCTTGCCATCAAGGGTGGCTGTGATATGGGTATTTATGGTCATGACCCCTTCACATTGTGGCCGACTCACAAATATGTAATCGCCTATCTTCAATGTCATGTAGCGACTGACGTACTCTATTATGCCATCAACGTCGGTATTCAGCATTGCCGTCGAGCCTGTAAAACAGGTGCTGCCGTCCACTTTCACCTCATAACCTATTGCTTCGGCCGGCAACGCGGCCAAGTCTATGAAATCGCCCAGTATGGCTGCCCCGTCGAATGCGTTCTTAAGCGAACCGTCTAACCCTTCGGCCTCAACGGCAAGCCCCACAGTCAGTTTGTCGTAATAACGGTGGGCAAATTTCTTGGCAATGTTTTTCCCCAACCGGCACACGTGCACCACTATTGTGGGGGCAAAAGTAAACCTTTCGGCAAAATCAGGCACGAAAAACGGCTTATTGTCCTTAAGCAACGACGAGTCGGCCATCAGATACACTCCACTGGAATCGTCGTCGCCATAATTTCCTCGTATTCCTATAACTTTCATTTTAGCAATCTGTGTCTTTCGTCTAAGCGGTTATACATCACGGCAAGATGCGCGTATATCGACGTGTTCTGTATCACTATGTCGCTGCTTGCCTTGATGCGAAACGGCGTAAAGTTCCATATCGCCTGCAACCCACAGGCTATCATGGTGTCGGTGGCATCTTGTGCAAATTCCACCGGCACGGCAAGCACGCCTATCTCGGTATCGAGTTCCTTCTGCTTCACGCCAAGCTCGTCCATGCTATACACAGGCACGCCGCGTATGCTGCGCCCTATCACCGTCGGGTCGATGTCAAATCCGGCCACTATGTTAAGCCCGTATTGCAGGAGACCCTGGTCTTGTATCAACGCCGAGCCAAGGCTCCCCACGCCTATCATGAACGCCTTGTGTTCCACGCCGAAGCCGAGGAAGTCGGCAAGCTCGGCCACAAGCGACTCCACTTCATACCCGATGCGCGTCTTGCCACGTATGTTCAAGAACGACAAGTCCTTGGCAATCTGCGACGCATCGACGTTAATCTCCTTGGCAATCTGGGTTGACGACACATACTCCACCCCGTGAGCCTGTTGCAGGCGCACGTAGGCAAGATACCACGGCAGGCGGCGCAGCGTCGGTTCGGGCAAAATCACCTTGGCAACACTTTTTTCTCCCATTATGCAGAAAACTTTCCCGCAAATTTACACAGAATTACGCTACATTCAAAACGCTATGCAACACAAGCAATTCTTATAAAAGGCAATAACATACAATTCCTACAACTGCATACAATACGCAAGCCACCTGCAAAGTCCATTTCCTTACATTACCTTTCTTAAGCGTAAATATCGAGCCAAAAGAACACAATACTAATAAATACCACAATGGGACGAAAATACGGACATTTAGATAAAAAAGCATAGCCAAAATCATGACAGCAATGTTTATCAAATTTGAATACTTCTTTTTGCATTCGGTCAGACAGTTTACTATCCATAAAGACAAGAAATAAACAACTGAAAAAATAGACAATGCAGCTATAGTCTCATATTGAAAGTCACCAGAATAATAACCAAGCAGACGTATTTGAACATACCTATATTTATAAACCAAGAATGCATAAAGTGCAATAGCAGCAATGTTGCCAATTATTGTGAGAACACGTTTCTTTTGTTTGCTTTTTTCGGCATCCGACTTATCTATTTGCTTGCGGGCCTTTCCATCTTTACTTTCTGTAGAATATTCCACAACAGAGACCTCATCCGACTCCTGTTTCTGTCGTGCCTTGGCGGGGTTCAATATCGACAAGAACTCCTTCACCGACTGCGGACGCTTGCTCTTGTTCAAGCTCATTGCCGCCATCACTGCCTTGCGCGTCGATGCGCCGACTGTCGCCGGTAGTGGAGCAAGAGGCTCGCCGCTGGCAAGCCGGGCGGCGCTCGGGGGCGTGATGCCAGTGAGCAGCTTGTAAAGCGTTGCGCCAAGTGCATATATGTCGGTGGCCGGCATGAACTTAACCACGTCGTTACCCATCTGTTCAATCGGTGCATACCCGGGTGTCATGCCGAGGAGCGTTGACGTGTTCTCGCCATCGCATTCGTCATACTGTTTCGATGCGCCGAAATCTATCAATACTACCCGACCGTTGCAGTCAACCATTATGTTGCCCGGCTTCAAGTCGAGGTGCAGCCTGTTATGCCCATGCACATATTGCAGCGCATCGGCCGCCTGCCGTATGTAATCAAGAGCCTGCGCCTCGGGCAACGCACCGCCACGCCAGTTCAAGATGTCTTGCAACGACCCACCGACGATGTAATCCATCACAAAATAGGCCGTGCCATTCTCCTCAAACACGTCTGACACCTTCACTATCCCCGGATGCTGCATGCTACACAGCGCACGAGCCTCGTCGATAAATTTCTTCTTAAGCTTTGCCACAAGCCCTTTCTTGCCGACCGTCCCCACGGTGACATGCCCCGTGGCATTATCGCGGTTGCAATAATCCTTGACAAAAAACTCCTTTATGGCCACACGCTTTCCCAACATCACGTGTTCGGCCTCATACGTACATCCAAATCCCCGCTGTTGATGAAACGCACAATGCGGTATTTACCACCCTGCAGCAGGCTGTTGACAGGTAAATTCATAAAATAGGTTCCTTAATATTACACTCTTGATATCAAAAAATAGAGAAAGTCGAGCGCAATGCAAAACAAAGCTTGATTTGTTTTTGCTTTGCCAAGACGCATCCTATATTATCCAAATATAGCGAAAGTCGAGCGCAATGCAAAACAAAGCTTGATTTGTTTTTGCTTTGCCGAGACGCATCCTATATTATCCAAATATACAAACTTTTCCACGACAAAAACGATTTCAAGCCGACTTTTTTCGCCAACACACATATAACGCTGTTCCAGACAAGTGGCTAATTAATTCGGGTCAGTCCGAAAAAACGGTTGCCGCCTGCAGTAGCAAAGTATGACGAATATGGAAATTTGGCTATTTTTAGGCAACTGCTACCGAAGTTAAAAAGTAAGATCGCAGCTGCGGAGCTGCCAAACCATGCTTAACATGCAAGCGAAGCGCAGCTTGCGGATAGCAACGGCTTCCCCCCCCCATGAGAAACGGCTTCGGAGATGCCGCACTTAAGCTGCCACAATAGTTCGGCATCTCCGAAGCCGCTTAATGTATGCCTGTCAT
This sequence comes from uncultured Muribaculaceae bacterium, assembly GCA_944321905.1. Classification (GTDB taxonomy): domain Bacteria; phylum Bacteroidota; class Bacteroidia; order Bacteroidales; family Muribaculaceae; genus Avimuribaculum. Next base: position 11,311 of record CALUNI010000048.1, read on the forward strand.
CCCACAGGTTACGTTCGCATAGCTCACTCCACCGGCGGTTAGGCCGAGTGCAGCCTCTCCGAGGCTGTTCTCGTGGCGCACAAAAGAAATTACGCTACAATATTCCCGCATTTGCTGCCATTGCACATCGTTTAGTAATCTATTGGTAAGTTATGGCGATGTTAGCGTTAAGTAGGGATATTCAGTAAATGTGCCGACGCAGCAAGATGAAAAAAATCCGGGAAAGAAACATGTGTCACGTTTCCTTCCCGGATATATGTTGGAAAAATTATCCTCTTTCGATTAGTTTAGCAAGCCAAACATCGACATGCCGTCCTTGGCCGCTTCTACAAGGAATGTGTAAATGCAGCTTACGATACCCGTGAGTATGACACCAAACGTGCAAACTATCATTGCCACACGTTCGCCACAGCTCGAACGGAAACGTGCTATCGAACATTCGTCGGGGCTGATGAACATAGCCTTGACAACAAGCAGATAGTAGTAAAGCGAAATGATAGTATTAATCAAGGCTATCAACACAAGGATGTAAATCGATGTCTCGCCACACTCGAGCGCGCTTGCAAATATGAAGAACTTGCTGAAGAACCCTGCAAACGGCGGGATACCGGCAAGCGAGAACATGGCAAGCATCATTGTGAACGACAGCCACGGATTGGTCTTATAAAGCCCGTTATAGTCGTCGATCGACACCTTGCCGCTTTGCTGCTCGATGGCAAATGCCACGCCGAAGGCTGCAAGATTAGAGAAAATGTAAACAAGCACATAGAACATGAGCGACGCAAGACCTAACTCGTTGCCGCCGATGACACCAAGCATGATATAACCGGCCTGCGAAATAGATGAAAACGCAAGGAACCGCTTGATGTTACGCTGGCGTATCGCAAACAAGTTGCCAAGAGTGATGGTAAGCACGATTATCGCATAAAGCATCCATTCCCACACCTTGGAATAGGCGGCACCAAACACCTGCACAAGCACTACCATGAAGGCAAATGCAGCAGCACCCTTGGATATGACCGACAGGTAAGAGGTGACCGGTGTGGGCGCACCCTGATAAACGTCGGCGGTCCACAAGTGGAACGGAACAAGCGACAGCTTGAAGCCTATACCGGCAATGACAAATGCCAACGCAACGACAAGCATGGCCGAAGTGTTGTTCATCACCTGATAAGCAATGTCGTTGAAGTAAAGCGAGCCGTAAAGGCCATACACGAACGACAAGCCCATCAAGAAGATTGCCGACGAGAACACCGCCGTGAACATATACTTGGCAGCAGCCTCATGCGACTCGTAGCGTTTCTTGTGGAATGCAACGAGTGCGGCAAGCGGCAACGAAGCCGTTTCGAGACCGATGACAAAGAGCAGGAAATGACGAGCCGAAATCATCAAGTACATGCCCAATACCGTCAACAGCAGCAATTCATAAAATTCGCCACGACGCACGGCCATGTCTTCGCTGTTAGCCCACTTGATCGACTGGATGAGTACTATAAGCACGCCTATATTAAGAATTACCTTAATCATGAACGTGGCAGCAGTGTTTTCAAACATCCCGTTGAACGCAACGCCGCGAGAAAGCATGAAATAATTGCACAACGTGAAAATGCCGAACAGCACCGAAGTCAACACCGGAAGCGATGACTGATAACGCTTTGGCAAGAAAGTGTCGAATAAAAACACAAACAAGAATACGATTAACAACCCTAATTCTTGTGGCATGTATAAAAATTGCGAATAATCCATTTTTCTAATTTCTATTTATCAAGATTCAACACTTATGAGGTTATGCAAACAGTTTCATGATGGGTTCGGCAGCCTCGGTGATTATCGAGCTGAAGAAATTCGGGAAGCAGCCGATTGCCGCAACGGCAAGTATGAGCGTGATGGTTGACAAGCGTTCATGCCACTCGGCATCGGTGAGCGTCTTGTGGTGCTCGTCTTGCACCGCGCCAAAGAGCAACTTGCCGACCACGCGCAAAATGTAAACTGCCGTAATCACAATCGAGCAGCAAGCCACGATGGTGAACACGCGGTGGAACATGTCGGCATGCTGGAACGAACCGACAAATATCGTCATTTCGGCAACGAAGCCGCTCAAGCCCGGCAAGCCGAGAGAAGCAAGACCGGCAATCACATATCCCACGCCAAGGAACGGCATGATGCGCATCAAGCCGCCCATCTTGCGGATGTCGCGAGTGTGGGTGCGACCATAAATCATACCAATCAATGCAAAGAACAATGCCGTCATCAAGCCGTGAGAAAGCATCTGAAGCACGGCACCGGTCATGGCCGTGGTGTTAAGCATCAAGATTGCAAAAAGCACCATGCCGCAGTGGCTCACCGAAGAATAAGCGTTGATATACTTCAAGTCGGTCTGAACACATGCGCTGAAAGCACCGTAAACCACGCTTATGCCGGTCAGGGTAAGGAATATCCATGCAAGTTCGTTGGCTGCAAACGGCATCAAGAAGATTGCTATGCGGAAGCAGCCGTAACCGCCAAGCTTCATCAACACGCCGGCATGAAGCATCGACACGGCAGTCGGCGCAGATGCGTGACCGTCGGGCGACCATGTGTGGAACGGGAACATCGCGCCGAGCACGCCAAATCCCACAAACGTCATCGGGAACAAGAAATATTGCCACGAATGAGGTACTGCGTCGTTTTGGGCAATTTCAAGAATGTTCATCGTCAACTGCCCGCCTTCGGGTGCCGAATGGTAATAAATGCCAAGTATGCCAAGCATCAAGAATGCCGAGCCGCCCATGAGCATCAACGTAAGCTTCATGGCCGAATACATCTTGTTACCACTGCCCCAAACGCCTATGAGCAGGTACATCGGAATAAGTGCGACCTCATAGAACATGAACATCGTGAACATGTCGATCGAGATGAAGAATCCGAACACACCTGTCGACAACAAGCAGAACCACATGAAGAATTCCTTTGGCAGCGGATCCATCTTCCATGACGCAAACACGCCGGCAAACACAATGAACGCCGAAAGGACTATCATGACCACCGATATGCCGTCAACACCAAGGGCAAGCTTAATATTAAGCGGCTCAAACCACGTTAACGCACCTTCGGTAAAGAGCATCTCGGCATCGTTACCGGCAGCCCGCAAATTCAAAAATGCTATCACTAAATAAATGGCAAGCGCCATCAAGGCTGTTGCTCCAACCGTTGCAACGGCTCTCACCTGCTTTATGTTCTTGCATAAAGCCAATCCACCCAACATCAAGAGTGGGATTATAACGAAATAGATTAATATATTAGACCAAATCATATTCTTCTATAATTGAAACCGTTGCACGATTAGATTAAACACAAGATTGTTATCACGGCTACTGCAACCGCGCCCACGAGATAGAACCAAACATACGTCTGGATGCTGCCACTCTGCATACGGCGAACAGCAAACGATGCCGAATTGGTGACATTGGCAAGCAAGTCCATTGTGCCGTCGATAATGCGGCGGTCAAACCATGCAATAGGCTTGCTGATGCGCGCAAATATTATCTTATGGGTGATGAACTGATAAATCTCGTCAATGTAGAAGCGGTGATAGGCCGCAGTCCACAGCCCACGGAAACGGTTGGCAAGACGCTCGGGAATGTCGTTCTCCTTGCGATACATTACTGTCGCAAGCACGATGCCGATAACGGCTATCACGACGCTCGAAATTGCAACTTTCGGGTCAACATGTATATGGAAACCCGAATAATCGGCGCGACCCACCGAAACAAACTCTCCAAACGGGATGAAACCGGCAACTATCGACACGAGTCCAAGGAATATGAGCGGGAACGTCATTGTCATCGGAGCCTCGTGAGGAGTGTGATGTCCATAGTCGGGATTATTCCACCAGAAAATCTTGTAATAAAGGCGGAACATATAGAAAGCGGTCATACCGGCAACAACCGACAACCAAACGCCCCAAATCGGACTCTTGGCATAAGCTGCAACCAATATCTCGTCCTTACTGAAGAATCCAGCAAACGGCGGGATGCCTGCGATTGCCAAGCAGCCTATCAAGAACGCAATGTGGCAGATGGGCATATACTTGCGCAAGCCACCCATGGCCGACATCTCGTTGCTGTGTACGGCATGGATTATGGCACCGGCACACAAGAAGAGCAATGCCTTGAACATGGCATGAGTGAACAAATGGAACATCGAAGCCATGTAACCCACGCCCTCGTGCAACTCGGGGGTTGCCACGCCAAGCGCGGTTATCATAAACGCAATTTGCGAAATCGTAGAGAAAGCAAGCACACGCTTGATGTCGCTTTGCACACATGCCACGGCTGCGGCATACAATGCCGTGAAGGCACCTACCACCGTGATAATCTCAAGCGCGGTCACATCTACCGCATAAAGCGGGAACAAGCGAGCCACAAGATAAACGCCGGCCACAACCATCGTAGCCGCATGGATGAGTGCCGACACCGGAGTCGGGCCTTCCATAGCGTCGGGGAGCCAAATGTGCAGCGGGAACATTGCCGACTTGCCTGCACCGCCCATGAAAATGAGCGTCAAGGCCCACGTCATCACCGAACAGCCGAGGAAAGTGGCTCCGCCGGCAGTGGAAATGGCTGCTTGAGGATCGCTGGTGAGCGACATGAAGTCGAAAGTGTCGGTATAGAACGACAAAATCAATATACCTACCAAGAAGCCAAGGTCGGCAAAACGGGTGACGATAAACGCCTTCTTCGATGCCGACACTGCTGCAGGCAGTGTGTAATAGAATCCGATGAGCAAGTAAGACGAAACACCCACAAGCTCCCAGAAGATATACATCTGGAAAATATTGGTGGCAAGCACCAACCCGAGCATAGAGAATGTAAACAACGACAGGAACGCATAGTAGCGTTGGAATCCGCGCTCGCCGTCCATGTAACCCAAACTGTACAGGTGCACCATGAACGATACCGTGGAAATAACAATCAGCATCATTGCCGATATCGGGTCGAGCAACACACCTATCTTTATAACCAGGTTCTTGGTAAACTCAAGCCACGTCAAGTCGAGCACCGTGAGCTGCTGGCGCACGCCGTCAACCACCTGGCCCTGGTCTGTTCCGAAGAAATAAGTAATTGCAGCAGCATAGGCGATGACTGTAGTGACACCCATTGCCAACGTGCCCAATATCCCGGCTGTCTTTTTACTTAACTTAACCCCTACAATTCCCAAAAACAGGAACATGAACACGGGGATTATCAAAACGGCTACTGTATATGATAATTCCATAAAACTTAAAATTTCATTTTAGTAAGTTGTCGAATATCCACATTCCTTGCAGCTCGATACACGTTAATCACGATTGCAATGGCAAGAGCCGTCTCGGCGGCAGCCAGTCCAATGGCAAACAACGAGAAGAACATACCTTCCATCTGCCCCGGGAACAGGAAGCGGTTGAACACTGCGAAATTGATATCAACCGCATTGAGCATCAACTCGAGAGAAATCAATATCGCTATCATATTTTTGCGGGTTATAAACCCATAAATTCCGCAGCCAAACATTATCATGCTGGGAATTAAATACATTAAAATAGTCAAATCCATAATTCGCTTCCTCCTGTGTTATCGTTTGCGGGCGACTACGACGCCACCGATTATACATGCCAACAACAGCATACTGATTGCCTCAAACGGCAGCAGGTAGCCAAACTTGTCGGTGCTTAACAACGCCCGGCCTATCTGATGGATGTCGATGCTGAAGTTTTCGGGCATCTTGCTCACCATCAGCGAGCCATAGTCGAACAATGAATACAGGCACACGCCGGCACCGAGCAATGCCGCACTCAAGCCCAACCACCGCTTGTGGCTCTCAAGACGTGGCGCATTGGCACCCGGCTTGTGCGTCAACAAAATAGAGAATACAAACAGCACCATGATACCGCCGGCATATACCGCTATCTGCACTGCTCCAAGAAATTCATAGCCGAGCTGGAAATAAATTCCGGCCGTGGCAAACAGCACGAATAACAAATAAGTTGCCGCACGCAAAATCTTGCCCGAGGTGACTGCCAGTACCGAGAACACGATAATTGCAATTGCAATTATGAAATACGCAATTATACTTCCTAATGATTCCATAATTTATTTATTTTCTTTATTTTCTTCTATTTTCGTTGCGTCGGCATCAGCCTGTGCTTGGCGCGGCGCTGGCGCAGGTGCTTCCTTCTCGGGCAAATAATTCAACTGTTGCACGAGCTTGTCGCGGGTAAACACTGCCTGCTCAAAGTCGTTACTGAACTTGATGGCATCATGCGGGCACGACAACACGCACAACTGGCAGAACGTGCAGCTACCCAGGTCATACATATATTTGTCCAGTTTTCTCTTTTTCTTGCCGTCGGGCATCTCCACCATCTTTGTCTCGATGTGGATGGTGCCGTTAGGACAATTCATTTGACATAACCCACAAGCTATACACTTGTGATTGCCTTCGGAATCATAAACGAACGACAATGTTGCCCTAAACCGATCGGCTATCTCCAAATTAGAACGATTCTCCGGATATTGTTTCGTTATTTTTGGGGTCACAAGCTCCTTTCCCGTCACTTGCATGCCTTGCAATAGACTCCATGTCCCTTTAAAGAGAGATGAGAAATAATCTTTGATAGTCATAGATAAGTCAAATCATATAAATAATAATACCGGTACAAATATGTTTCTTATTTCGCATGAATCGGGAAGTCCGGTATGATTACTTCCTTACTTGCTTAATATCTTTTCTAAAACTGCGCTACACCTCTGTCCCCGAAAAGCCCGGGACAGGGGTGCATGTGCAGCGTTTATTATTTTATCTCTCGACCTGGCCGCCCAATATGTCGAGCAACTCGGTCGTAATACTCTGTTGACGCAACTTGTTATACTCAAGTTGCAATTCTTCGAGCAATTTCTGCGCGTTGTCGCTGGCCGTCTGCATGGCCATGACACGTGCCGCAGCTTCCGAAGCGTTGTTCTCGGTACATACTTCCTGTATGACCGAGTTGACATACAGTGGCAGCACGGCGTTGAAAATAGCATTGGCGTCGGGTTCAAATATGCACGGCGCGTTGTCATTCTTGGCCTTGCCAC
>CALUNI010000049.1 GCA_944321905.1 uncultured Muribaculaceae bacterium
GCCCATTAGCTCAACTGAATAGAGTATCTGACTACGGATCAGAAGGTTACAGGTTTGAATCCTGTATGGGTCACAACCACGAGGCAGTAACAATAGGAGATGTGCTTTTCTTCATGTTACTGCTTTTTTAATTGTACACACAAATAAATCGGTAAGTTTCATGATCGACATTTGTTGCATAGGGCATATAACACTCGACAAAATTATCACTCCGACACGCACAGCTTATCTAAACGGCGGCACATCTTATTACATATCTCATGCGTTAGCAAAACTACCCCCAATTAGCTATAAGCTAATTACTTCAATCGCTCCAAGCGAAATGAATGCCGTGGACGAGATGCGCCGCATTGGCATCGATGTGGATGTAATCCCAAGCCGGAAAACAGTTTACTTCGAGAACAAGTATGGCGAAAACATGAACAACCGCACGCAGCGCGTTCTGGCCAAAGCCGACCCTTTTACGATTGAAAGCCTGCGTGACGTAAAAGCCAGGTTTATCCATCTCGGAAGCCTTTTAGCCGACGATTTCTCGATTGATGTCATAAAATACTTGCATGAACGCGGAACGTTGTCGGTTGACGCGCAAGGATTCTTGAGGTATGTAAAAGGCGTGAACGTATATCCTTGTGACTGGGAACGAAAAATAGAAGCTTTAAAATATATCGACATACTTAAAGTTAACGAGTTTGAAATAGAATCCCTTACAGGCCAAAGCGACCCACACGACGCAGCCATGCAGCTTGCAGAATGGGGCGTAAAAGAAATCATGATGACATTTGGTAATTATGGCTCTATAATATATGCCGAGGGCAAATTATATGAAATACCGGCATACGCGCCACACGCACTTGTCGATGCCACCGGATGCGGCGACACTTATGCCGCAGGATACCTGTACATGCGCAGCAAGGGTGCCGGCTATGAAGAAGCCGGGCGATTTGCCGCTGCCATGTCAACATTGAAGCTTGAAAAGACCGGCCCGTTTGATCGCTCTATCGACGACATCAAAGCGATAATATCGGCCAACAAGACAGAATAATAAAAAACATCAAAACAATCCAACTAATGAAACAAAAAATCACAACAATCATCCTGCTCATGGCAGCATTTGCCGGTTTGACATCATGCAATGAAGATAATGGCCCGGTAATCGCACAGTATCTCGAAATCGTTGACGAATTGCCTACATACTACAAACTTAACAGCCAGAACACACTTATACACGTCGAAGGCAATGCCGACACCGAAATCAAGGTATTAAACTCAACCGACGAAGTGCGCAGTTACATAAGCGAGGACTTCTTGGCAGCCTACCCCGATTACCTTGCTGTGGATTTTTCGCAGTACTCACTTCTTGTGAAAACCGCACCTGTATTCCCATACGTAATCAATACATCCAATACCAATTTTTCCATAATATATAACCCTTACAAAGAATGTTGGCAACTAACCGAAGAGATATTCGTAAGCGACACATTAGAGAAAGACTGGTACGTGGAACGTGTGGCACTCGTGATAGAAAAGGTTCCGAGCGACACTAAATTCACCTGCACTTACAATCAAAAAACTCAATTCGATTAATAATTCCACGACCATAAAATCTATTAACCCTCCCCTGCTTAAATGCACTTAAATGCAAACAAGCTTGAATTCGCAAACTATGTTCTAATATATTTTTGCAATTGATACAAAATTTATATCTTTGAAATATGATATGGTTGCCATGTCGGCAATCATGTCATATTTTCATTTAATCATAATCAGTCCTTGACAATTCCATGACAAATCTGATAAGACGAATTATTGACCTTTACATAGACGGTTTCCGAAACATGACAGTCGGCAAATCGCTTTGGATACTGATACTTATAAAGCTATTCTTGATTTTTGTCGTACTGAAATTATTCTTTTTCCCTAATTTCTTAAACAGCAATTTCAGTTCCGACGAAGAGCGCGCACAACACGTTAGGACTGAACTCATAAATGGCAACAAATAACTTTCCGACCATAACATAAAATCAATAATAAAACACAATACTACTATTATGAATGACTTAACTTCATTAGTCGATTGGTCGAGGGCACAATTTGCCCTAACCGCAATGTACCACTGGCTGTTTGTCCCACTCACACTCGGCTTGTCGGTTATAGTTGCAATAATGGAATCGATTTACTACAAAACTCGCAATCCCCATTGGTTGGCAACTACCAAGTTCTGGATGACGGTTTTCGGTATCAATTTCGCAATGGGAGTGGCAACAGGCATCATTCTCGAATTCGAGTTCGGAACCAACTGGTCTAATTATAGCTGGTTTGTAGGCGACATCTTCGGCGCACCTCTTGCCATCGAAGGGCTGCTGGCTTTTTTCATGGAAGCCACCTTCATTGCCGTCATGTTTTTCGGGTGGAAAAAAGTTTCGCCCAGATTCCACTTGGCGGCCACCTGGCTCACCGCTATCGGAGCCAGCCTGTCGGCCTTGTGGATACTTGTAGCCAATTCTTGGATGCAATATCCTGTCGGCATGGAGTTTGACCCGCATCAAATGCGCAATGTGATGAATGACTTTTGGGCTCTCGTGCTATCGCCTGTGGCAATCAACAAGTTCCTGCACTCGGTACTTAGCGGATGGACACTTGCCGGAGTCTTTGTCATAGGTGTCAGTGCGTGGTTTCTGCTTAAGAAGCGTAACACAGCGATGTCAATCCGCAGCATCAAAGTTGCAGGTTGGGTTGGATTAATCGGAATTCTCGCCACACTCGCTACGGGAGACGGTTCGGCAAAAGTTGTTTCAGAAGTCCAACCGATGAAGTTGGCCGCCATGGAAGGACTTTACAAAGGCTCTCGTGGGCAGTCAATTGTTGCAGCCGGCATTTTAAACCCCGACAAGAAAGTCGGAGACAATCAAGACCCTTTCCTATTTGAAATCTCCATACCATATGGATTGTCGGTTCTTGCCGAAGGCGACCCCGACGCGTTCATCCCCGGTGTCGAGGACATCATTAACGGCATATCAATTTCTCCGCAAGGCGATACCATAAATAATATTTCATATGCCGAACGCATCGAGCGAGGCAAAGCAGCCCATGAAGCTCTGCGCCGGTTTGACATTGCCAAATCAGAAGGCGACGAAAGCGCAATGTTACTGGCACATTCCGATTTGAAGAAAGACTTCGACTATTTCGGGTACGGATATTTCGACAGCGTTGATGAGGCCATTCCAAACATTCCAATGACGTTCTATGCTTTCCACATAATGGTTATTCTTGGCGGATATTTTCTCTTATTCTACATAATTGTCTTATTATTGGTCTATAAAAAGCAAAATATTCTCAAAGGGAACAAATGGCTGCACCTGCTTGCCATAATATCCATACCACTGGTGTGGATATGCAGCGAAGCCGGATGGGTAGTGGCCGAAGTGGGACGGCAACCATGGGTAATTGAAGGACTGATGCCTGCCAGAGCTGCAATTTCTAATATCCCCACATCGTCCGTCATAGTCACATTCACCTTGTTTGCGATTATATTTACGGGATTGCTGGTTGCCGAAATAAGCATCATGCTAAAATACATATCCCGAAAATCTAAAGAAACTATAGATTAACATTAAAATTACCATTATGGATACTTACGAAATATTACAATCATACTGGTGGCTGCTTATATCCATCTTGGGAGCCGCGCTCGTTTTTCTTTTATTCGTCCAAGGAGGACAAACAATGTTGCTTGGCGCTCGCAACGACCTGCAACGCTCTATGATGGTCAACTCGCTTGGTCGAAAATGGGAATTGTCGTTTACCACACTCGTAGTGTTTGGCGGGGCATTCTTTGCTTCATTCCCATTATTTTATTCCACAAGTTTTGGCGGCGCATATTGGCTGTGGATACTAATCTTGCTCGGCTTTGTGCTACAAGCCGTGTCTTATGAATTCCGCAAAAAGAAAGGCAACGTATATGGCACGCGCACTTTCGACACATTCTTATGCATAAATGGCATCTTAGGGTGTGTATTGCTCGGTGTCGCAGTCGGCACTTTCTTCTTTGGAGCAGAATTCACCATACAAAAAGGCAACTTACTAAACACCGCGGCTCCTGCCATGTCGGCTTGGGCTCCGACACACGGGCTTGAAGCAATATTCTGTTGGAAAAACCTATTGCTCGGCATAGCAGTTCTATTCCTTGCCCGTATGCAGGCCGCACTCTATTTCATTAATACAATCGATGACACTAACAACTATAAGCTGCAACGCAAATCGGTATTTGTTAATGGGGGGGTTTTTGTGCTTCTGTTCGTTGCGTTCCTTGTCGTTTTGCTCACAGCCGACGGCTACCAAGCCAACATGGAAAACGGGAAAGAAATAATTTCTATCGTGCCATACAAATATTTCCATAATTTCATAGAGATGTGGTGGGCTTTGGCCACCCTTCTAATCGGCGTGGTCATGGTGCTATATGCCTACGGAAAGACAATTCTCAGCGACCATTTCACACATGGCATTTGGTTTAGCGGCATAGGTACTGTTCTGGTCGTGATGTCTCTGTTTTGGGTTGCAGGATTTAACGATACAGCATATTATCCGTCATTGATCGACCCTGCAAGTTCACTCACCATCCGCAACAGCTCTTCAAGCTTGTTTACGCTCAAAACCATGAGTTGGGTCACAGTGATAATACCTTTTGTCATAGCATATATAGCATATGCGTGGTATTCGCTCAATAAAGAGCCTATCACGCCTGCCGAGATGCAAAACGACGACCATAAATATTAAAATGCAGAAATAAAATAGCATATGTGTCGGGGGAGGCAAAGCCACCCCCGACTTTATTTCAATACATCTTGTAATTTTCATATATCATATTGCTTATTTCATCTATTTTCACTACATTTGTAGTGCCGAAAAAGGTGTTGCCTAACGCGCACTTTTGGGGAGATTACACTACAAGAATGGCAATTCCCCTCACCACCTTGCCGGGCGGTGCGGAGAAAGTAGTGGGACGGCTCTTCTCCCCCACATACTAAAGAACAGAATAACCAATTCACTGCGTCCCGTCTTGCAGAAACATAATGCGGCAGCCTACCCTCGGCATGGGATATCAAAAACTGCTGCAATATGATGCAAGATAATGGTTTATGGGACTTCCTGCAAATCGAGACATCGACACATCCACATCCACAGTGGCATTCCACCTCGGAATGCCGCCATAATGCCATGCATCTGTTTCTGCCAAATATGAATAACCTAAACATAAATATTACATTTACAAACACTATTAATTATGAACACAAAAAATCTTATCAAGAAAGCGTTGGCACTGCTAATGATTGCCATCGTCTCAACGGGGGCAATGTTTGCCCAAATAGTGACCCCAAAGCAAAACGACAAAGGGAAATGGGGCATGGTTGACAACACCGGCAAATGGGTGGCAAAAGCCGAGTACACGGCAATAGAACCCTTTGGCGACAACTATTACATAATGCAGAAAGACGGCAAGTGGGGCCTGATAAGGCCCGACGGCAAGAAAGCCCTTGACTGCAAATACAAGCACGAGATGCTGCCGGCATTTGGCTACATATTTGCCCAAGAGGCCGACAATTCCAGCAAATGGCAGGCGTGGGACAAACTTGCCGACAGCGGCAATAAAACGTCTTTGAAAAATGTGTCAATAAAACACGTCAACGACACTATCCAAATCATTTCAGGCGAAATTGGTTCCTCATACATATCCATCGAAAATAGCAAAAAGTATATCCAATCAATAGTTGACCTAAGAAACGGCGGACAGTTCTCATTTCTGACCACCAAAGGAGGAATAGCCATTATTGGCGTGAGCAGTGCGAAGCACTTAGTTGGCGACATATATGCCTGCTCGCACCAACGCGGCTGCGACATATACGACCTTTCAACAGGAAAGTATATAGCATCGGTCAACAGCAGCGCACTCTCACAGCCGATGCCCACCGACCAAACCCTTTTAGTGCTTCCTGTGGATTACTATAATAATAAGTATCTGTCAAACACAGGCAAAATATATAAAGACACGCTGAATCGCTTTGATATGCAAGAAAACAGGTTAATAGCCGACGGCAACGGCAAATACGGACTTGTGGATAAAACCGGCAGAAACATAAAAATTCCGGTAGAATACGATGCAATCATTCGTGACCAAGGCAATTACAAACGCATAGAAAACGGAAGTATCAGTAATAACGACAATTATTATCTAAGGAAAGGCTCCTTGTGGGGAATATACGCCTCTGTCAACAACAGTCTCAAAATGCTCACGGAATGCATTTACCCTTATTGTGTTGAAGACGGCGAAAAGTATATCCCGTTCAAATACTTGACATACTGTGAAAACCAAAATCAACCTTGGAATGCCTGTTTTGTAGTAATGTCGAACGGGAAAGCTGGCATTCTCGACAATTTCGGCAAAGAGATTGTTCCATGCAAATATGACGGCGGCGGGTTTTCCGACAATCCGCGATTGGGTTACTTATACGACAATGGGAAAACTATCATATACAACCCCATCGACAAGAGCCTGACTACTCGCAAATATTCCAACTACAAGCGGTTCATAGGGGCGAAGAGCTTCTACCTTGTGGAACAGAACGGCAAGTTCGGCGTGGTGGACGACAAGGACAACTTGATACTCCCCATCAAATACTCGCAGATTACCGAGGCCATAACATCGGACAACGGGCATCTTGACGATGCATTCCACGTGTGGGATGCCGACGGGCGCATAGGCGTGGCCAAGGTAATCAACGGCAAGGGCAAGGAGATAGTGCCCTGCGCAGGCAATTACGACCGCATTTGGGGCTACGAATCATATGGTGTGATAGTGGTGAAGAACGGCAAGCAGGGCTGCATCAAGGAAAACGGTGCCACCTTCTGCCGCCCGGTTTACGACGGCCACATCAACGGGCTTAAACGAATTGGTTTCATAAAGAACTCGGCCACCTCAAACGATGTAACAGTAGATATTTACGACTACAACGGCAAGTACCTCACCACGGTCAACGTGGGCAGCTCCTACCTTGACCAACGTTGGTTCGTACAAAAATACTTGATGTAGCGCCGCATGCATGATATAAAATAGTTAAAGCGAGAGAGGATGTGCCATTACGACGCATCCTCTCTCGCTTTCTGCCATACATTAGCATTTTTAACCCCAAATAGCCATAAAATCTAATAACCGATTTGAGTTATATTTGTAAGCCATTGCGAAGCTTGTCTATCACATCTTTATCTACAAGCTGCCGGGCAATAGCAATTGCAAATTCAAGCGAGTACCCTGCTCCTTTGCCGGTAATCAAGTTACCGTCTTGGCAGACACCGGCTTCACCAACATTATAGTCTTCAACCATTTCTGCTTTGACACTGCTATGGCATGTTATATTTTTCCCCGTGGCCACGCCATACCGTTTAAGTACTGTCGGACCTCCGCATATTGCAGCAAGCAGTCGTCCGCTTGTGTAATAATATTTCACAAGCTCTCCGACAATGGCCGAATTAGCCAAATTAACATAACCGGGATAGCCGCCGGGCAATATCAATGCATCGCCGTCCTTAACAGCATCTCCGTTTCCCAAAAGCATATCGGCCTTCACCGTCACTCTATGCGACGATTTTACCACAATGTCATCCCCTACCGACACCATAACAACATCTACGCCACAACGATGCAAAATATCAACAGGTGTCAAGGCTTCGACGGTTTCAAAACCATCGGCGAGCAAAACATACACTTTCTTCATAACCTACTCATGCAAATAAAGGTGTTATATATTTAACAAGCAAATAGCCGCCTCCTACAAGCCATATGTACAATAAGCCTGCCAAATAAAAAGGCTTGGCTCCGGCTTGTTTAAATTTTTCTATGCTCGTATCGGTTCCGAGTGCGGTCATCGCCATGGTAAGCATAAATGTGTCGATGTATTCAATCGTACCATTTAACGGTATCTCTTTTACACTATCCACACCACACAGATATTGCAATAGCGAGTTCACACAAATGATACCCAAAAAGCCGAACGCAAACCATGGAATTGTAATCTTGCGCTTACTACCCGAACTGTGAGACTGACCCTCTTTTTCACGACGAGTATGCGCCAATACCAGACCCATTATTATAAGTACGGGAGCAAGCATCATCACGCGTATCATTTTTGTAATTGTTGCAGTTCCGGCTATTCCTAACGCATCGGTCGGATCCATCGCATTCCCGGCTCCTGCCACATGGGCAACCTCGTGTAACGTGCTGCCGGTATATATGGCAACCTGCTGATCTGTCAAGCCGTCCAACAATCCCGCACGATACATTATGGGATACAAAAACATCGAGACAGTTCCAAATATGACCACCGTAGATACAGCTATAGCCGTTTTATGACCTTCACACTTCACCACAGGCTCTGCGCCAAGCACGGCTGCTGCCCCACATATCGCGCTGCCGGTAGATGTCATGATTGAAGTATCGCTGTCCACCTTGAGCAACTTTCCCAATCCATAACCTAAAAATATCGTGCCTGCTACTATTATGGCATCAATCGTGATTGCCGGCAGTCCCACTGCCACAACTTCGGTGAGCGTCAACCTAAAACCGTAAAGCACGATGCCTGCCCTCAATATCTGCTTGGTACAAAATTTTATTCCCGGCACCCAAGTCTCCGGCAAACGATTACGCAAACTATTGGCATAAAGCATTCCTAAAATAATGCCCACGATAAGCGGACTCAATGATAAACTTTTCACAAAAGGCACCTCGGCTATATAAAAAGCGGCAAATGAAAATAAAGCAATCAGCAAGATGCCATGCAGGGTGTTACCCCTTGTCCCTTTTTCAAACATATTTTATAAAACTAATATTTTTTGCAAAGATAGTGCAAATCGAGCGCAGAACATGTAAACTTGCCCAACAGCCGACAAAAAAAGTTAAATATCGGATTGCACAGATTAAACCCCAAGCCTGCAAATACATCAAATAAATAATAAGTTAAATACAACGACTATGGAAAAAATCAACCGTATCCCGGAAGCATTCTTAATTGCCCTCGCAATAGTGATTATGGGCATATGCTTAAAAGCCGGCATTGACAATTTCACAAATAAAGACCGCCGCGTCACGGCAAAAGGACTTGCAGAACGTGAAGTTGCCGCCGACAAGGTGACGTGGCCGATAGTATCGGTAGAACTTGGCAACGACCTGCCACAACTTTACAACAAAATCAACTCAACTACCGACAAGATTAAAGCTTTCTTAAAAAGAAACGGTGTCCCCGACGACGACATATCGGTCAACCCGCCTGTCGTCCAAGACAAAAATGCCAATTTATATTCCAACGAACGTGTCGTGAATCGTTATAACATCACATCGGTTATCACCGTAACGTCAAACGATGTGGAAAAAATACGCGGCATAATCACGCGCCAGGGGGAATTGCTCAAAGAAGGTGTCGCCATAATAGATGGAGGATATGAAAACCCTATAGTATATGAATACACCGGCTTTAACGAGATTAAGCCGGAAATGATGAAAGAAGCTATTGCAAACGCCCAAGCTACAGCCGAGCAATTTGCCGAAAACTGCAACAGCGACCTCGACAAAATCATCACGGCCACACAAGGACAATTCTCCATTGAAAATCGGGACAATAATTCACCGCATATCAAAAAAATACGCGTCGTGTCAACAATAACCTATTCGTTGAAAGACTAAACTGCACGCGGAAGTCCTACAATTAAAGACCGAATCGATGTATTAATCTTCATTATGAGATTTTATCATCGGTTCGGTCTTTTATCCCAAATCGGTCGTTAGATTTTATGGTGATTTATAGGATTATGTCAAGCTGGTTTTCAAGGCGCGAGCCGCAGGCATAGCGGGCATGTTAAGGTTTGTGCCTTGAAAATATGCCGACAGAAACTAAAAAGCGACATAAAAAGCATTATTGTAAAAAAATTTTTGCGGTCTAATTACCGTTTTGGGCTTATTACAACAATAAAATCGTACATTTGCTAAATACTAACACAACCGTTAACATGATTCATATCACAGAGACATATTTATAATTCCAATTAACAATCAAATACAATCAAACTATGAGAAATTTATATTTAACATTAGTGCTTGCCTTAACGGCATACGTATCATCAATGGCTGCAAATCTCGACGATGTGATAAGCGAGGCCTATAGTGCTTATGACGAAGGTGAATATGCCGAAATGCAGTCAATGTGCGATTCGTTATACGAAAATTGGGATAATGCCTCATTTGCCAACAAATGCGACATCGCCATTTTGTATTACGGGCTTTTTGACGCTTACGAACAAAGTCCTTATTACGCCCGCAATTACGAGCGATTCATGGAATGCTTTAATAAAGCCGACAAAGAGAATCACGAAGAATGCAAGGCATACATCGACTCTATCGACGAAGGATTTTATGACGACTTAGTGTCTATAATGAAATATATGGAATCATTAGGGATACAAGAAAAATTAGACATCATCAACAAAGTCAAAACAGAAAAATGAACCACATCCCAATAATCCCGACAACTTAATTCATTGATACAAATAAATATCTTAAGACCTGTTTTGATTCTATACGGAAAATTCAAAACAGGCCTTTATTATGCCCGAATACTTAACAAGATTTTGCAGTTTTTTGTATGCCATTATAGTATGATTATTTAGCTTTTATTTAACCTGCGTTATTAGTATCTTTGCAGAAAATAGGCTGCATCTCGGCAAAGCGTCTCAAACAAGTTTGGACGATTTGCGCTCGATTTGCACTATCTTTGCTATCGAAAAAACAATATTGAATAACACACACCGTAATGAAGCGAATCATAATCTTGTTAGCAACAACCGTGATACTTATTATCATGATGTGTTGCGGTGGCAATGACAACGAGCAGAACGAAGCAGTTGCGTCTTCTGCCGAATTATCCAACGACTTATCATCTCCCGATTCAAATACTATTCACCGGCTAAAAGTAAGACCCATCGGCAGCTATTCGCGTAAATTCAACGATATCAATGCCGAGCATATTACTGCCGCTCGTAAAATAGGCATAAAACCCATAACATCTCTGCGTGATGCCTATAATTTGAAATCTCCAATCATGAGAATCGAGACCTGCTCTGATTTTTACGTAGAAAAGCTCAACCACTCACTGCCATACCTCGTACCCGAGGCCGTGAGATTGTTGCACGACATAGGTCGCTCGTTCAGTGATACGGTAGCCGCAAGAGGCGGAAAGAAATATAAAATCAGAGTGACAAGTGTCACCCGAACCGACCACACCGTGGCAATGCTTCGCCGCGGAGGAAATGTAAATGCCACCAGCGAATCGGCTCACCGCTATGGAACGACATTCGATGTCAGCTATATACGGTTTGTCTGTTGCGATTCTTCGTATATGGTGGCTCCTCAAGACTTGCGCGGCATACTTGCCGAAGTTCTTGACTACTACCGTAACGACGGGCGATGCCTTGTTAAATACGAAATAAAGCAAGGATGTTTTCACATAACCGCACAATAAAAAACGGAAGGAATAAGAGTAATGAAAGCAAAAAAAATGATAATACGCTCATTGAAAGCACTTGCCTGGACAATAGGAATCGTCATAATACTGCTTGCACTTGCTCTATGGGCTGTAGTAAAACTTATTTCGCCGGAAAACTTAACTCGATATGCCGAATATGCAGCCAACGAATACCTTGATGCCCAAGTGGACATAGGCAGAGTAGAACTTACAGCCTACTCCACATTCCCCATATTGCACATCGATATCGACAGTCTTAACGTGGTTTCAAAAAGTCTCGACTCAATACCGGGGTCAGATTCCCTGCCCGACAGTGCATCTCAATTACTGTCATTCTCGAAACTCCACATAGGCATAAATCTTGCCGAAGCATTGATAGGCCGCATTGACATAAAAGACGTGTCGGTTTCCGACCTAAACGCAAATATAATTGAACTGTCGCCCACAGCAAGCAATTACGCAATATTGCCCACAAGCGAAGCCGATGCCGACACATTATCTACCGACACGGCTAAAATGGAATTACCATGGATAAGATGTAAGCAGATTATGCTTCAAGGCACCACCAAGCTTTCTTATTATTCAGCTGACGATGCAATATCGGCCACACTTAGGCTTAACGAGGCTTCTATTGTAACAACCAACCGCGATGTATATGAACTATGCATAAACGGAATAACAAGTTGCGAAATTAACAACGAACCTATAGTCAATGAATTCCCTTTCAAGATAAATTCTCGCATAAGATGGAACTATCGTAGGATGTTAGACATAGGTATAGACAATCTACGAGCTGTCTTGCTCGATATTCCGATAACCGGGAACTTAACGCTGCTTGCCGAAGATGGAAACCTGTTGTTGAATGACTTCGCGTTGAAAGTCGATTCTATTCGTTTTAAGTCGGTACTGCCACAATTACCAATTGAATACCGACAAATGTTCAGCCGGGTCAGAAGCAACTTGATGGCTTCGGTCGATATAAATTTAAACGAACCTTATGCACCGGCCGCAGGCAAAATGCCATCAATGTCGGCTCGCTTGATCATTCCTGATTCATACTGGCAGACGACAGGGAGACAGGGCAAGATAGACCGACTCGCCCTTGATGCCCATATGGAAATAGATGGCAACAGGCCGAGTGCAAGCTCATTAACGCTTAATAATCTGATACTAAACGGAGTTGCGGTAAAATTACAATTATCCGGAAAGGCAACAAACATATTTGCCGACCCTCATGTCTCTGCCACGCTTAACGGGCAGTCCAACTTGGGTATAATATCTGAAATGGCAAATATACCACTAAATTTCACCATATCGGGCGAAGCTAATGCAAAAGCATCAATCGATATGAAAATGAGCGACCTTAACAAGGAAAACTTTCACAAAGTAAAATTGAGCGGAAGCTTGGGGTTGCGCGACATCGCTTACGACAATATACTCGACTCAATGAGTATAAAAATGAAACATGCTTTACTGGTATTCGGCAACAAACAGACATACATGCGCCGCGATTCCTCTGAGGGAGACGATTTGCTGAAAGTATCGGTAACTATCGACACTCTCGATACCGAAATTCCCGGACTCGACTTGTCGCTTAACAACGTCAGGCTGGGAGCCGGTGCTATCGGCGCATGGCGAGCCGGGCAAGACACGACACAAGTCATTCCCATGGGATTCAACGTGTCGGCAAAACATATGCGAATGAGGCAGTCCGATGGCACATTCCTTGCCACAAGAGGCATGTCGTGTAGTGGTAGCGTGTCGCGTTTCCGCAACATGAATCGTATGCCGGTGTTTTACCTCGGCTTTGGCCTCGACACCATGTTTTATCGCGACAATTCTCAATTTGTATATCTTAAGGACAGCAAAATCGACCTTGTTGCAAACAGACGCATGAACTGGCGACGCATGAACAGAACCCGCCAACTCATAGACACGTTGCGTGCACAACACCCCGACTGGGACTATGATTCGTTGCTTGCCGTAGTGCGGCACAGGCAACGGCAGCAACGCAAAAAAGCTATGCAGCGACGCTCCGGCCGACAGCAAGTTGCGCTTGATAAAACTGAAATAATCGACATGTCGGTTGACAGCGGATTCTCACGTTTACTTGCAAGATGGCAATTACACGGACGCATTAAAAGTAATACGGGGGCATTATACACGCCGTACTTCCCATTACGCAACCGGCTTACCAATGTCGATGTCAAGTTTAATGCCGACAGCATTACTGTCGAAGATTTTAATTACCATGTGGGCAAAAGCAATTTCAATGTGAAGGGCAAGCTTAAAAATATTCGTTCTTCATTGATGGGACGCACACGCAGGCCGCTCGACCTTGCCATGATAATCCGCGCCGACTCTATCGACGTGAACCAATTAGTAAAAGCCGCAGCCGACGGGATGACATATTCCGGCGATGCAATAGGGCTCAACAGCATTGACAGCACATTGGTCGATATCGACCAAATACAGCAACAAATCGACAAGACGCAGGCAACCGACACCGCACTTGCGGCATTTGTTGTCCCTCGAAACATCGAGGCCAAAATAGCTGTAAGAAGCAACAATATCGAGTTTGCCGATATGGATTTTAACAAATTCGATGGGAACCTGTTCATCCACGATGGTGTAATTAACTTAAATGAGTTGAAAGCCACATCAGACATTGGCTCGGCCAGATTCAATGCCATGTATGCCTCTACCGACCGTAAGAACATAAAATTTGGCATGGACCTTGAGTTGAACAAGATACGCGTTGGAGAATTCATAAATATGATTCCGGCAATCGACTCAGTAATGCCGCTTCTGAAATCGGTCGATGGCATTATCGATGCCGATATTGCCACAACGGCAAATCTCGACTCTGTGATGAATATCGACATCCCGTCATTGCAGGCTGCCGTCAAATTGCATGGCGACAGCCTTGTGTTCATGGATGCCGAAACCTTTAAGAAAATCGCAAAAATGCTTCGTTTCAAAAATAGGGAACGAAACATGATAGATGAAATGACCGTGGAATTGCTCGTCGAAAACTCTCAAATGATGCTATTCCCATTCATGTTTAATGTTGACAGGTATCGACTCGGTGTACTCGGATACAACGACCTCGACTTGAACTTCCGCTACCATATTTCAGTACTGAAGTCCCCTATCCCATTTAAGTTCGGCATAAACATTTATGGCAATCCCGATGATATGCACTTCCGCTTTGGCGGAGCCAAATACAAAGAAGACGATTTGCGTGCCGAAATGGTTGAAATTGTAGATACTACTCGCATCAACTTACGCGAGCAAATCAATTCGGCTCTGCGCCGGGGAGCAAATGCCGCACTGCGGTCCGAGCTTAAAGTCAATGGCCGTCGTCCAAACATGCGCGGACTCGTTGACGAAGCCGGGGAAAATGAGCTTTCGGCTGCCGACAGTGTACAAATGATACAAGAAGGTCTTATCGAAATACCAGCCGACTCTACATCAACAACTGCCGGAGTTCATGCTGCAACGCAATCTGCCGAAAGTGAAGAAAGCAAAGATACTACGGGAAAGAATGGCGAAACCACAAACAGACAAGCCATTAAGCCAGATGCCATAGTACCTCAAAAATCGGCAGAATAATACGGCATTAAAAAACACGTTGGCGAAACAGAAAAAACAGCTTCGCCAACGTGTTTTTATATACTATTGCTTACAGGTAACGAGCTATAGCCTTTGAAAGTTGCGTGGGGTCGCTAACCCTTTCTACAATCTCCCCGTTACGATCTATTATATAAGTCAACGGCATTTGGGTAACATTGTACTTCGACAGGTTACCCGACCTTGTTCCGGCCGGATCGTAAACCGTAATCCACGGCAAGTTTACTGCCGATTGCCGCCATTGGAATTCATCGGCATCAAAACTCAACTGATAAATTTCAAGACCGCGACTCTTGTTATTCTTATATATATCGGCGAGCAGCGCATTATATGCCGGGGAAAATTCGGCGGTATAAACAGTAAAACTCAATAAAATAACCTTGCCTTCTTTTGCAAGCTTTGCAAGCGATTGCTCCACTCCATCATTATCCTGCAATGTTATGTCAAGTAGCGATGTTTCCGACACTTGCAATGTATCGCTTGCCGCTACTGCATTAGGATTGTGATATATCCGTCCGTTACGTAACACATTAACAAGATAAGCCGTTCTGGGATCGTTTGGCTTAAAAGTATAATATCCGTTTGCGACAGCTCCTATTACACGCAAGTCATTTTCGTCCAACGGATTAAACAATGGTTCACTACCTATATATTTATTTATGATGTAATAAGACAATATCCCCGACGAATTGGCAAGAATAGTATCGACAAGTTCTTTTTTCCATGCCGAAATAGCCTCAACGCGCTTTTCGCCTTGCAATGCATTGATTTCAATCGCACGCTTGTCGATGTTCATCATGCTCACTGCGTCGCCACTACCCGATAGAGTGAATCCGGTGGCAAAATCTTTCACTCCTGTATTTATGCATATATGTTCAAGACTGTCAATAGGGAAATATACCATAGCATTGCCATACCGCAAACGATATATATCGGGATTAGCCGGTGCCGGTATTTCTACGGCAAATTCGCCTTCGCCCTTAGTACTTACAGAGTCTATTATAAGCCATCTCCCATTTGAAGACTGCTCTACGACCATTTTTACCGAGTCACTGCCTCCCTCGATAATGCCACTAACGCTAAAACTGTTGCCATTGCCGCAAGAGGCCAACATCGCCGACAATAGCGAAACAGCTATATAAATATTTCTCTTCATTATAAGTGTTTTATTATGATTTTATTTTTTATGTTTATCCGCGACTTTCTCATCGGCAAAACGATTAGGAAAATTTATCGCAACCGGGCTGTGACGCATGGAATAAATTATCAAGCATACCCCAATCACCACAAACGGCACACTCAGCAACTGCCCCATGTTCATCCCACAACTTGCCATCAAGTCATATTCCCACGGCTCTTGCACATTTTTCACACACTCTATCAAGAATCGCGCGGTAAACAGCCACGTGAAAAATATGCCTAACAGCAACCCCGGACGACACTCGGCATTGCGTTTCCAATATAGCCACATCAACAGTCCGAACAACAACAAATAGGCCAAAGCCTCGTATATTTGCGTTGGATGCGACGGCTCGCTGAATACGGGATTTGCACCCTGCATCCACGCATTTACATTTTCCACAAACTTAAATGCCCATGGCAAATCACTCGGACCACCATATATTTCGTGGTTCATCAAATTACCAAGCCTAATCAATGCACCCACAAATGGTATAGGTACCACAAGGCGGTCGAACGTCCACAACGGATTGCGGTGCGTGACAAACTTGGAAAACAACAATACGGCAACAATAACGCCTATTGCGCCGCCATGGCTTGCCAATCCGCCTTCCCATATCTTTATTATATCTTCGGGATGCTGGGAATAATAAGCCCAGTCATAAAAAAACACATGTCCTAATCTCGACCCGATTACAGTTCCTACAATAACGTAAATAAGCAACGAACCAAGCCACCTCTCCGGCACACCCTCGTGCTTGAAGATGCGAGACACTATTTCATACCCCACCCAAAAACCGATGGCGAATGCCAATCCATACCATCTTATAGTAATAAAACTATCAATAAAATTGGGATTTGCGGTCCATGTAATAAAATTAACCATATATCTTGTTCTGTTTCGTGCTTCCAAACAAAGGCTAACGCCCAACATAATCGGCCACAAATTTAGGCAAAATCTGTGGAAAAACCGACTAAATCACGCATATTACGCAACACATGCATAGGCCGCAATCTTAAGGATACATTAAAATCTCACATAAGATTACATTTCAAGAATATTTTTCCATCACCGCCAAAAACATAGCACAACAATACAACCACAAGTATCATGCTTATCGACGGGCATCCTGCCGACAACGCATAATTCCTTCAAAAAAGGCATGTACCCAATGTTAAGGTCATAATTTAGCCAAGAACACATTAAAAGAACACATATCATTGATATACAAGAATATACACTCGACACACTCTGGCACATGTTGCCACACGGACAAATGATGAAGGGAAAAGTGAGAAAAAATAGAAAAAATATTGCTGGAAAATTTGGTAGTTATCGCATAAATGCCTACCTTTGCATCGCTTTTAAGGAGATTCGCTAGCTCAGCAGGTAGAGCACATCCCTTTTAAGGATGGGGTCTTGGGTTCGAGCCCCAAGCGGATCACCAAAGAGAGGTCTTCAGCAATGAAGACCTTTTCTTTTTAATTCGTACAATGCTGCTGACTGTCAATCTGTTGCATTTATTTTTGAGGCAATATATAAGATGGTGACACCATCAAAAAAAACGAGAAAAAGCGACACACTTGGACGTAAAAATCCCCTTTTGGACGGGTTTTGTGTTACCAT
>CALUNI010000050.1 GCA_944321905.1 uncultured Muribaculaceae bacterium
CATCTCGCGGCTGTTGTCTTGCATATAGTGTGCCTCGGTCTTGAGCATGAGCGGCTTTATGCCTTCCTGGCTCAAGAACTTTATTAGGGCGTTGTTCTTTGGCAATCCTTTGTAGGCGCGGTATAGCAATAGCGAGCCTTCCTTCACTTTCTCCTCGTCGTCGCTTGCCATGAGTGTCTTGGCCTGGCTTAGCAGGTCGGTGACAAGTTTCTTTTGTGCGTTTACGACGCGTTCGACGTTGGGGCGGAATTGCTCAAACATCTGGTCGTTGCCTTTTGCCACCGGTCCCGAGATGATGAGCGGCGTGCGGGCATCGTCGATAAGCACAGAGTCAACCTCATCGACAATTGCGTAATTGTGGGAGCGTTGCACGAGGTCTTCGGGCGACACGGCCATGTTGTCGCGCAGGTAGTCGAAGCCGAACTCGTTGTTTGTGCCGAATGTGATGTCGCAGTTATATGCCCGGCGGCGTTGGGGCGAG
This sequence comes from uncultured Muribaculaceae bacterium, assembly GCA_944321905.1. Taxonomy (GTDB): domain Bacteria; phylum Bacteroidota; class Bacteroidia; order Bacteroidales; family Muribaculaceae; genus Avimuribaculum. The sequence continues at coordinate 482 of CALUNI010000050.1, forward strand.
TTGGGTTGCGTCTTGTCGATGCAGTCAACCGAAATGCCATGGAACATGTATATCGGGCCCATCCATTCCGAGTCGCGCTTGGCGAGGTAGTCGTTGACCGTGACCACATGCACTCCGTTGCCCGGAAGCGCGTTGAGGAACACCGGCAACGTCGCCACAAGTGTCTTTCCCTCGCCGGTGGCCATTTCGGCAATCTTGCCTTGGTGAAGCACTATACCGCCTATCAACTGCACGTCGTAGTGTATCATGTCCCACTTTATTTCGTTGCCTCCGGCCATCCAGTGGTTCTTGTAGATGGCTTTGTCGCCGTCGATGGTCAAGAAGTCCTTGCCTTGGGCCGCAAGTTCTCGGTCGAAGTCGGATGCTGTCACCTCGATTGTCTCGTTTTGGGCGAAACGGCGGGCGGTGTCCTTTACTATGGCAAACACTTCGGGCAGCACCTCGTTGAGGATATCCTCGGTGCGGTCGAGTATCTCTTTCTCGATTTTGTCGATTTGTCCCCACAGCGGTTCTCGCTTTTCGTATTCGAGCGTTTCGATTTCAGCCTTCAGCTTGGCTATTTCTTCATGTTGAGGAGCTACATGCTCCTTGATGCGCGCGCGTATGTCGGTGATGCGTCCGCGCAGTTCGTCGTTTGTCAGTTTTTCTATTTCGGGGTAAACGGCTTTGATTTTGTCAACAATCGGCATGATTGCCTTCAAGTCGCGTTGCGATTTGTTCCCGAAAAGAGATTTTAAAATACCAGTAAATCCCATTTTATGTAATAATTCTATTTTTTTCGTGTTTTGAATTAATGTGCGCGTGGCTGTTCGGTCTTATTGCTTTGTGCGCCACACACGAGAGAGAGGCTCTAAGACTCGCAATTCGTTTGCAAATTTAGCAAATAGTTTTTACAATCTGCCACTATGATAGGATATTAGCACTCATGTTTCTATTGGCACAAGCATTTGTGTCAGTAACCGAGGCTCAGTGGCATGGCCTTGGCTGCATTGGGAGAGCGGATGCGCAGGATATTAGATATGGTAGGTGCAATGACCGCCGCGTCGATGGGCGAGCCTATTTTTTGAGGCTTCACCGATGGCGCCATTATGAACACCGGCGTGTTGACAATGTTTTTGCGTATGAGTTTCGCCTCGTCGAAGTTGTCGTTGCCCTGGTCCATTATCAGCCATCCCGGGCTGACCTCTACCACCACATCGCCGCAATAAGCCGGAACGGTGGACAGGTGCAGCGACCGTGCTTCGGCGCTTGACGGATTGTTGAGTATTTCTTCAAACGTGTAGGCGGCCGTTATTCCGCTCATTTGTCGTAGCAGCTCGCTCGACTTGGCTCTCAACTCGCTAAGCGACAGATTTTTTTCTTTTATCAGCTTGTGGTTGAGGAAGAAATGCCGGTTGAAGTATCCTTTGACCCACTGTCCGTTGCCATAGATGGCCATCAGGTACATGTTGAGCAGCGATGTCGCACGGTTGGGATAGAATTCTCCCGTGGGTATGTTGAATCGCTCGTCGGGGCGTGTGTTGTCGTAATAATATCCCGTTGAAGCCACAAACACGAGGGTGTTGCTCATGCCCACGCTGAGGTCTATCTCGGCAAACAGCCGTCCCAGCTCCCGGTCGAGGCGAATGTAGATGTCTTGGTTTTCCACGCGGTTGTCACCATCATTGGTATATTGGTATGGAGCAGCTGTGTAGCCTATGCAGAGCATGTCGGTCTGTCCGCGTCTGCCGAGCCTTAGCGTGTTGAGGTATTCTATGGCCACGGTCGTCACTTCGCTGTTGGCAAGCGCGCTTTTCTTGAACTTGCGGAACCTGTCGCGGTCGGACGATGAATATATGTACCTGAAAGGATAGTATTTCTTAAATGACAGTATGTCGGGGTAATCGCCGAGTGGCATTGCCGGGATCCACGACATGGTGTCTAACCGTGAGGCGAGGGGCAACCGATAGTTGCGCCCGGTGAGTATCTGCGGCGCGTCTTTATAGAAAGTCGTTGAGGCCCAGTTCCCTGTCCTGTCGTTAATCCAGAATGCGCTGTTGGCAGCGTGTCCGGCAAGCAATATGGCCTGTTGTGCGTCGGTGGCTATCGAGTGCACGTATCCCAGTCCGCTGCTATGCACGCGCAGCTCGTCGGTGATGGTCGATACCTTGTAGGCCATCGGCGAGTAGGAGTCGTCGGTGAAATTGCCCATTGCCGACTGGTCGGCAAGGATGTATTGAGGCTTCTCTTGCTCGCGGTCATATACATAAGAACACGGTATCCCATTGACGCTTGGATAGGTGCCACTCATTAGCAGAGCCGTTCCCGATGCAATGTCGAGGTCGGGCACGTCGAATTCCACGTTTTCGAGGAATGCTCCGTCGCGCATAAGGCGCTTGAAGCCTTCTTCTCCAAATTTAGCCTGCAATGCTTCGAGATAGTCGCTTCGCAATTGGTCTATGACTATGCCGATGACGAGCCTTGGACGTTCGCCGGGATCTTGCGACAATGCCGACAAAGCCACCATTGAGGCGACTAAAGACGTGAGTATGCGGCTTATTTGACGTTTGTTATGCATTTTTCTCTATAGATGTGGATATAATTTAGCGACCTCGTGGCCAAGCACGCCATTAGTGGGAATGCGGCAGCATTTGCGGCCTGTGGCAGGAAGTACCATCCTGCAAGCAGTAAAATAATGACCGCAAAGTTAACAAAATGGTAGAAATATAATATTCTTTTAGCCTTTTTTATCCAAATAAATATGGCGGGAACCAATGCCAACGGGTGCAGCCACAATCCGTTGAAGTTGGGAGATGTGGCTTCGTGGGTCGATACGAAAATTAGGAAAAAGACGAGCATTCCGGCTATTCCTGCCAAGCCGAAAAGCAGGCTGTCGAGCCAACGGCTCACTTTATGGCGGCGCACATCAATCCATGTGAAAATCAAGCACAAAATCAATAATGCAGTGGCCACGGTTATCGGGTTAAACCACAGTGGCGTGGGAGGCAGTATGTCGCCTGTCTCGCTGCCGTCGTTCAAGATGCGAGTCTCTGTCACGAGTGGAACGAGCCGGCCGTCGCGTTCGACTTGTGCTTCGGCAAAAGCTTTCATCAGCACCATCGGGACGAACATCTGTTCGCGATATGATAGCGTGTAGTCTATCCCCGAGCCAAGCACGAGGTCGATGCCAAACTGCTGCCATGCATAGTTGGCATTGTAGTGTCGCATTTCCTGCCGGAATGTGAGAGTGTCGTGCATCTCTCCATAGTGCAGCTTGTCGCCTACGGCTCTTTCGATGATGTCGCGCGGGCGGGTGGCGCAGTTGTCATACACGTAGTTATATCTGTAGGTGGCATTTTCGGGACGGGCGTTCTCCACGAGAGCGAGCATTACGTCGATCGATTGCCGTGGCGTGAGGTTGAGCCTTTGTTCGATGACCTTACGGGTGTCGTATCCCATGAGCATGTATGCGCTGTCGTAGCCCGCCACTTTATAATCGGTTTCCCCTTTTACGAAGCGGTATATGAAGTTTGGCGCGTCGAAGTCGAAGATTCCGTAGTTATATACCATGTCGATGCCTTTGTATTGCACTCTGAGCATCGAGTGGCCGTATAATTCATAAATGTCAGATCCCGGATAACAAGTAATCAGGCTTATGACGGCACTGTCTTGCGGCTCAGTGATGGCACCGGCCGACGATGAGGCTTTTGCCTGCAATGCCGTTGCCATGAGCAGTAGTAGCAGTATGTATGTCTGTATTGTCCGAGCCATTTGTGTTGATGTGAGTATCGTTTTTGCGATGCAAAAGTATGGAGAATTGGCGATATGGCAAAATCAGTCGCCACGGTAGTGGGTTTGCAGGTATAGGCGAGCCAGGAAATCCCAATTTTCATGTAGCAACGATTGCTCGGCGTTGCGCTCGAATGGCAGCCGCGCGTCGGGCACCAGATTGTTGTCGAACAGGTATTTTACAAGATCTATTGGAGCCACTCCGCGCTCGGTGACTATGCGGTGTGCCTCGCTTCGTGCCACTTCGGGGTCATACATGGGGTTGTCGGGGTGCTTGATGTATTGAGCCACGTCGTGGGCTATCAGCATGCCCTTTTGTGGGTTCCCCAGCAACACGAAATTGCCAAACCGCTTCATGCCCGGCAGGTGACCGGTCGCCGATTTGCCCCAACCCATTTGTTCGCCGACAAAGCGTTCGAGCGATTCGTATCCGTCGATAAACGCTATGCGACTGCCGCCAGTGGCTTTGATGAGTTGGGAGTAAAAGCGATGTTCGTTTCCCGCCTCGGGAACGGTTTCGTCGTCGGTTTGTGGCATCTTGCCGTTTACGATGAGCTCCATCCATTCACCTATCGATAACGATAGCGGGCCTGTGGTGTTTTCCACCATCAACCGGCGGTTCATTTCAAGCAGGTGGCGTTGCGCTTCATCCTTGTCGGGGTAGGCATTTATTATTTCTTGCGCCTTGGATGCGGCCATGCGCAGTGTGCTTGTGGCCGCAGGCCGCAGGAAGTAGCAGTTCCAGAACAGCCAGTGCGACAGGTCATAGGCTTTTTCTGTGTCTTGTTCGTCGTTGAAGTCAACGTCTATGGCCATGTTGTACTCGACAGGCGTGGGCGCTTCTTCATATACGGCATCGAGCAAGTTGAAAAATAACTGTGCGAGCCTTGCTATGCCGGTGTCTTTGGGCGAGAGCGTGCCATGTGCCTCGCTTTCGCTGTCGATTACATACCAGATGATGAATTGCAGGTCAATCAGGTTCAGCTCGCTGTCGATATAGTCGTCGGGACGGTCGAAGAATGGCACGGGGCGGTCGTATAGCTTGTTGCAAACTGTAGAAAAAGATCTCCATATGCCCGCATCGGCTATCACGTCTTGAAAATAGCCTGTTACGGCAAGCACCACGTCGCGCCTGATATCCTCGCCTACGTTCATCAGTATCCTGGCGTTGTCCCAGATTTTTGCGAGCCGTCCGGCCAGCACCATATAATATTTGTCGCTTTCGGTAACCTGTGGGTAGTTAGGTTGCTTGAGCATAAAATCTTTGGCAGTAATCTCCATTTTTTTGTGCAATTACATAATAGTACATAATCACACAACAATCATGCCAAACAAGGCAGGTGCGAGTCTCGTTACGATGACAAAATTTGCCGGCTCGGTGTGGCTGTGAAACACTTTTTTATCGACAAGACGCGTGCGGTCGGTGTATTTTGATTACATTTGTACCCACATAATTTACATATATTCACTGCAATGAGTAAGAAAGTATTATTGTTTCTAAGTATGATGTTTGTTGGCGGAGCCGGTGCAGCTTCGGCATGGGCTTCGAGTAATGTGGTAAACCATGTGATGCTTTATAATACCGCCGACGGCACGTTAAGCAGTCGCATCGACTATACTTATGATGCCGACGGGCGAATGATCGAAGAGTTGACCACCGTACCGACTTCGGATGGCGGAATGGAGAACCTTAACAAATCGGTTTATGGCTACGACGAACAGAATCGCCGCAACTTGGTTGAAAATTACGAATGGGATGACAATCTGCTCGATTTCGTAGGTTCGTCGTCGGTTGACAATGCCAAGACGTTGACGACTTTCAATGCCGAAGGTTTGCCGCAGGAAGTGCTTTATTGGCTAGCGGGTTCTGATTGGAGCGATGGCGAATCGTGGGAGTACAAAGGTACTTTTGAATATAACGGTGATAGCGGTACTGAGAACAGGTATCGCAAGATTAACGGCATATTGAAAGGAGACCCCGATGCGGTGTTTGAATATACATACGATGCCAATAAGCAGGTCATAGAGAAAGTGCGCAATAACAGTGCATTTGACTTTGAGTCGTATGAATATGTGCTTACTCCTTCCGATCGTTGGGTGTATGAGTATGACGAACACGGTAATAAGACGCTTGAAGAGCTGTATGCCAACCTTGGCGGCACCGAGGCCGAATGGGCAAGGATGTACAGCTACAAATATGAATATACTTATGATAATGCAGGTAACGTGTCGCGACGTGTGGAATATTGGTGGAGCGACGAGGAGGCGGATTATACCATATATTCCGACTTGACATATGAGTATCATTATAGCTCGAACGATGCGTTGGAGTTGCCATACAGTAACAACTTCGACACTGCCGGCGCTCTCGACGGGTTCGGATTTGAAGATGGCAACGGTGACGGTGATTCTTGGACTCTTTCGGGCGGAACGCTCACGTGTGGCTCGGGTAAGGCTTCTGATGGGCCTGAAATCATCTACTTGCCTGCCATGCGTTTTTCTACGGATAACGAGGCAGAGATATCGTTCAATGCCAAGGTTGCCGATGCCGGGTACCCGGCTGCAATTCAGCTGATTTTGTGTGAAAATGATTCCCAACACACTCCGCTTGGACCGATAGGAAAGATTTGGGACATAACCGGCACCGAATACCAAAAAATCACAGGGCTTATTGTTCCCGAGGATAACAGCCCTTACGTAATAGGCATATGCTTCGACAATAATCAAGTTGGAGCAACACTGGTAATCGATGATCTCGTGGTAAAAGAAGGGCGCAGCACCGAAACTCCGGCTGCTCCGTATAGCTTTACGGCAATACCCGCCGGTGACGGGTCGTTGCAGGTGGAACTTGTGTGGTATGCTCCCAACCAAAACATAGGCGGTGGCTTCATCAACCATGTTGACAAAATGGAGCTTTATCGTGACGGAGTTGACGAACCGATACACGTTACAGAAGCCGTGGGCGCTACGCTTGCGTCAAGGTTTATCGACACTGATGTGCCTGCCGCAGGCGAATACACCTATCGAGTGTATGCCACTCTTGATGGCATGAGAAGCGACGCGGCTGTCGTAACGGTAAAGGTGGGGTATGCCGTGCCGTTGCCAATGGAAAATTTCCGTGTGACCGAGAACGATGATCACACGGTGACCCTTTCGTGGGATGCGCCTGCAGCCGAGGATGGCGATGTGAAGTATTACATAATCCGCAACAATGAAACGGTGCTTGCCGAGGCACACGAGGGCAACAGCTTTATCGACAACGGCATTGACACAAGCAACGGCCAGGTGTATTGCTATTACAGGGTTTTGCCATTCAATGAGATTGGCTATGGCGAAGCTGCATATTCCGAGTTGCTTTTCGTCGGAGAGTCGTTGCCTGTCCCATATAATGAGTCGTTTGCCGGGGGTGTAACTACCCATCAGTGGATGAATGAAATAGTTACCGGTTATGATGCCGCGTGGGGCGTAGGTTCTTCTCGTGGAACTATAACTCCGCAGGATGCCGATGGCGGCTTGGCCGTGTTCATGTCAACAATGTTGACCGAAGGCAGCGTTGTGAGGTTCACGAGCGAAAAGATTGACTTGAGTTCTCTCGCTTCTCCCGAATTGTCGTTTTATGTTTATCACTTGCCGGGCGAGGTTACAGGCGACGCTCTTGTGATAGAGGCATCGAAGGACAACGGCGAATATGAAATAGTAAGCGACCCGATAAATGTTTCGGGTTATGACGAGGAAGGTTGGACCTTGCACACTGTTTCGCTTGAACGTTTCAGCGGCGAGAAGAATGTGCGCTTGAGTTTCAGAGGAATATCGGGTATGGTTAATGATATCGCACTCGATAATATTACCGTCGGTGGTGCCGGATGCAGCGGTATCGACAACATTTTAGCCGGTAACGCCAAGGTGTATGCGGCCGACGGCGAGATACGGGTTTCGGCTGATGGCGATTGCGCAATAAGAATATTCTCCATTGGCGGCGTTATGATTTATTCGGATACGGTATCAGAGGCTCGTGTTCCGGTCGCCCAAGGGGTGTATGTGGTAACAGTCGATGGAGAGGCCGTGAAAGTGGTTGTCAAGTAACGCACGGAGCTTAGACAATAGATTGAAATATTAAGGTCCGTTCCGGCTACGTCGCTTAGGAACGGACTTTTTTGTCTCCATAGACTAAAAAATGTCACATGACATGGCAAAATAGGAATATATGTCAGCTATATAGTCGTAATTTGTGGCAAAATAGTAACAAATGATGGAAATTGGCAAATGGCATGTCGTTTGCAATGTTACCGGGTGAATTTCGTAATGAGATTCAAGAGACAGAAAGAGGGAAATAAAATATAAATTGGAGGTAAAAATTATGTCAGCTATTCAAAGGTATAATCAGAATTGGTTGCCAAGTTTCTTCAATGATTTCTTTGACAACGATTGGATGTTGAAAGCCAACGCCACGGCTCCGGCCATCAACGTTATAGAGGATGAAAAGAATTATAAGGTGGAAGTGGCCGCACCGGGTATGACGAAAGATGATTTCGACATACACATTGGTGACAACAACGAATTGGTCATCTCGATGGAGAAGAAGAGCGAGAGTGGAGAGAAGGACAAAGAAGGCAAGAAGTACTTGCGTCGCGAGTTCTCTTACTCTAAGTTCCAACAAGCATTTGACCTTCCCGATAACGTGGAATTGGACAAAATCAATGCTTCGATGAGCAACGGTGTCCTCACTATCGAGTTGCCAAAGGTAGCTAATGAGGAGAAAGCAAAAGTTAACCGCATGATTGAAATACATTAAGTGCTTTAATCATGACAGATAGATGAGAAAGAGCCGTGTCTGGCGTGTGCCGGAGACGGCTCTTTTTTGTGCCAACGCCGGCAAGGCGTGTGACATAAATAATATTTTGCGGCGATTGACGTTATTATAATGATATATATGTGAAAGTGTATATGAATTTGTTTTTACGATACTTATTGTTTGCCGCAATCATATTGTCGGGGGCTGCTGATGCTTGTGCCCTCGACGCTTCTCACTATGCAAGCCAAAGCGTGCTGTCGTCGGGAAGGTGGGTGAAGATATCGGTTACGGAGACGGGAATACATTCTATATCTAACTCTACACTGGCTCGGTGGGGGTTCTCAAATCCCGAGAAGGTGAAGATATTCGGTTATGGAGGCGCGCCCGTTTCGACCACTCTCGATGAGGGGCAGATCGACGACTTGCCTCAGGTGCCGGTGTTGAGGCTTGGAAACCGCATACTGTTTTATGCCCAAGGTCCCACTACGTGGCGCACGTCGAGTGTTGTAGGTTTCACCTATGAGCAATATCAACACCCGTATTCGATGGCCGGGTATTATTTCGTTACCGACCGCGACGACGTGGAACCGGTCACGCTTGCCACCGAGCAGACTCAATTGGGGGCAGGCAGCCGCGTGACCGATTTTATCGACCGCGTTTTTCACGAGCAAGAGTTGTATTCTCCGTCGGGAACAGGGAACTATCTGCTTGGAGAAGATTTTCGTTATAGCCCCACTCAAACTTTCAACTTTGATTTGGACGGATTAGTGCCGGGGTCAACGGTTGCGGTGCTTACCGGGTTTGGTGCCGCGATATCCGGCGGACAAGGCTCTTTGTCATTTAACTACAACGATAATTTGCTTGAACACAGTTCATCCGATAAAATAGAACAATTGACCGATGAATATGACAGGGTTAAGACGACAGAGACGTTGAAGAGGTTTACGCTTGACGATAGCGACCTCGATTATACCGTTTCGTTCAGTAGTACGGGGCAGGTGTCGGTGGCGAGGCTCGATTTTATTGCGGTTAATTATAAGAGGGCTTTGGACATGGACGGGGCAGCGCAATTGCAGTTCCGGTTCCCGGCGAGCGGGTATAGCGGTGCGGTTTACAGCGTTGAGGGGTGTTCGTCCGACACTCACATATGGGATGTGACCACTTCTCACAGCCCGGTAGAAATTGCCTATACGGCCAATTCGTCAACAGCATTGTTTTCGGCATCTCGTAACGGAGAGGCAGAATATGTGGCGTTTAACGAGGACGGTTCTTATCCATCACCGGTGCTTGTCGGCAGCGTGGCCAATCAAGACTTGCATTCAGAGCCGGTGCCCGACATGATTATAATATCGCCGGGTGAGTTTTTGTCGGAGGCTCGGCGGGTGGCTTCGTTGCATGAACAAATCGACACGATGCGGGTGTTGGTAGTTGACCAGGCGCTCGTGTTCAACGAATTTTCGTCGGGTACGCCCGATGTCATGGCATATCGCAAGCTTGCCAAGATGTTTTATGACCGTGGTACGAGTTCCGACGGCCACAAGCTGGGCTATATGTTGTTGTTTGGCCGCCCATTATACGACAACCGAGGCATAACTTCGGTGGCACAGTCGCTCGACTATCCTCGTATGCTCATGTGGCAGTCTGACGACGGTGCCAATGAAAACAGTTCGTTCTGTAGCGACGACATACTTGCCTGCCTTTCCGACGGGTCTAATACCGACAACGTGAGCTTGCGCGGAATGGACATAGCCATTGCAAGAATGCCGGTAAAGAATATAAGCGAGGCCGGCGACGTGGTTGACAAGCTCGTCGAGTATGTTACCGAGCGGGATTTCGGGTCGTGGAAAAACAACGTTATAATGTTTGCCGACGACGGCAACTGGGCGCAACATATGGAGCAGTCGGAGGAAGGTATTAAACAGATGCAGAATAATGGCGGCAAGAACTATGTGTATAACCGTATCTATACCGACGTTTATACCATTAATTCAAACGGTAGCGGAAGTAGCTACCCGGAGGCTCGGAACAAGATGTTCAAGTTGCTTGACGACGGTGCATTGGTGTTTAACTACATCGGACACGGCAGCCCGGTGGGGTGGACGCATGAGCGGGTGTTGACATTGGACGACATAAACAATAATATGTATTACAATCACATACCGCTGTTTTTTACTGCAACGTGTGAGTTTACGCGCATCGATGCCGCTGACGTGTCGGGCGGAGAACTGATGTTCCTTAACCGCCGTGGCGGTGCCATAGCCATGTATTCTACCACCCGGATAGTGCAGATACCCAATAATGGGACGATTGCAGCCCAATATTGCCGCCGTTTGTTCAGCAAGGATGATAACGGGCAATACTTGCGGATAGGCGACATATATCGGTTGTCGAAAAACTCGGTTAAAGATACCAACAAGTTGCGCTACATATTGCTTGGCGACCCTGCCATGCGGCTTGGCTATCCTACTTATCGTGCAGTGGTCGAATCTATCGACGGCATTGAGCCTACTGAGAGCAACATGCCCGAATTTAAGGCGAGGCAGACGATTACTGTGCGTGGCTCGGTGTATGACGACAGCGGTAACAAGGCCACGACATTCAACGGTTCTATCTTGCCAACGCTTTATGACGCTGAGCGGTCGGTGGAAACCAAAGGCAATCAAGAAGACGGCGAGCCTTATGTGTATGACGAGCGAAGCAACAAGCTTGCAATGATTAAGGACTCGATAAGTAACGGAGAGTTTGTATTCCAAATCACCATACCATCGGAAATTTCGGCCGACAACTACCGGCCTGCGCAGCTCAGCCTGTATGCTTACAGCGACGATGGCAAGGAGGCCAACGGCTCTAACAGCAATTTCTACATATACGGTTATGACGAGTCGGTAGAAAATGATACCATAGGGCCGAACATACGTTGTATGTATTTAAATAACGATGATTTCTCGGATGGCGGCGATGTCAACGAGTCGCCCATGCTGATTGCTGAGGTATATGACCGTTCGGGACTGAATTTTTCCACGGCGGGGATAGGCCACCAGATGACGTTGATGCTTGACGGTTCGACAACGCTGTCCGACGTGTCAACATATTTCAGCCCCGAGGTTGCCCCGGACGGGGAAGAAGGGTCGGGAGGATTTATATATTATCCGCTCGAAGGCCTTGCCGATGGAGTGCATTCGTTGCGGCTGAGGGTGTGGGATACGTTTGCCAATTCAAGTGAACGCACCATCTCGTTTAACGTGGTTTCCGGCCTGTCGCCAAAGCTTTATGACGTGTATGCCACTCCAAATCCGGCACGCTCTGAGGCTAAATTCTATCTGAGGCACAATCGTCCCGATGCGTCGGTCACGGTGACCGTGAGCGTTTACAACCTTATGGGGCAATTGGTGTGGAGTACCGTACAGACTGGACGCAGCGACATGTTCACGTCGTTCCCCATTACGTGGAATTTGACCGACATGGCCGGTCGCCGTGTGGAACGCGGAATATATGTTTATAGGGCAGGAATATCTACCGACGGCGTGCAGGAAACCACCGAGTCGCACAAGATTGCCGTGACGGCAGAGTAGCCGGTCAAGGGCGGCTGATGTGGATGTCATACCCCATCAAGCGGGCCGACACCTTGAATGGAGTGGCACTGTTGCGAGGCTTGCTGCTCAGATAGTAATAGAAAAGATGTTGCCTGTCGAATGAATTTATCGACACCTGTCGCGACTTGCCCGGCTGCAGGTCGCATGGGACGCGCAGCGTGCGTTCATGCAGCGTGTTGCCGTCGATGTCGCTATACCGCAATGTGAGCGTTATGCCCGATATGTGCAGTTGCAAATTGTTGCGGACAAAGAATGTTTCATAATTGTCGGACACTCGTTTGTTGAACCCTCTCAGGCTTACGGCGTTTTCATCGAAAGGCGGTAGCGCAGGCTCTGCCATGCAATAAGCAGCAGTGTCTGTAATGCTTGTCGCCGCAGTGTCTGCTTCGATAAATTCCATCGATTGTGTGCGCGGAATCAGCGTCCTGCGGGCAATGGACGTGTGTATGTTTGCGGCAATCGCCAAAAGTAACGCCACAGCAATAGTTTTTTTCATAAGTATCGTATTTCGTTGTGTTGAGTCCCGTTGCTGTCAGATGCCGGATATATTTTGTTGAATCCGATGGGTAATTCTTCTTTTTCTATGGTGGGGGATACCGAGATGAATCGGAACAACCTTGGCAGGAAGCGCGTGAAATTGAAGCGGAGTCGCATGTTAAGACTGTTCTTTTTGAAAATGAGCGATGTGTGGTCGCCGTTGAGCGTTGCCACGCACTTTGCGGGCCCAAGCAGTCGGGTACCGTCTTGTTGGCTGTAAAGCCAGAGTTCAAACTTCCGGTTGTCGGCGCTCTCGGCTATATAGCCTATCACGGTTCCGGGTAGCAGAGACATGTCCTCGCTGTCAATCAGCACAATCCGATATTTGAGTTTGCGGGAGAACTGAGGCGATGAGAACCGTTCTATTACGGCGGTAATCATTTCTTCGGGATATTCCCAAATACCTTCTAAGGGCTGCAACGGAGAGTTGTCGAGCCGTTGCCGTGCTTCTTCGGGAGAATATCCAGGCAACACAATGGTTTGTGCCGGAGGATTGTCGCCATAATAGTCTCCGTCGGCTGCCGTGGCCGACAATATGCCGAGCAGCAACATCGCTCCAATCATGTGTGCCTTTAGTGTGTTCATATGTGCGGAAGCCGTATTGAGTCGCGGTCAATTCATCGCAAATCGGTATTGCAGGCCGAAGCTTAGTATCTCTTTCAACTGCCAGTTACCCCAGTCTGATATGGTTTCGGCCGAGTTGTCGAAGCGCAGGTGCAGGTAAAACTGGGTTGACAAGTATTTGTTGATTGAGAAATTGAAGGTGTTTTCCCAATCGCTTTGCACGTAATCATAGTTTGTAAAGGCATATAACCGGGAGGTCCAGCTGATTGATGGTGTTATGGCCCATGTTAGCTTGGCTTCGAGATTGGAACCCGGAGCACCTTTCACGTGCTTGCCGACATCGACTCCCATGGTTGTAGGGTCAACGCGGTCATTTTCCCTGCAAATTTTCAAGTTGTAGGAGAGTGGAGCTATCGACAGGTCTAATGTGGCATAGCCGTTCTTGCTTTTTGTCCCGTAGGTCATACCGAGACCAAGGTTCAACTCTCCAGGCGTGAGGAACGAAGCGCTCAGGTCGTTGCTGTTGGATACGTAGTTGTTGAATAGCTGTGTCTTGAATTGCATGGTCAACGAATAGTACCAATTGCGTATTGCCTTGTAACCAAACTTGGTGTTGACCTGCAACAGGTCTTCGCTGATGCTATAGTTGCGCACCGAGTCTTGTGGTGCAGAACTAAGGCCTATCTTGTATTGTACCGTATTGTCAAACAATAGGTTGGGGTGTGCGTTTTGGTTTAGGGAAACATTCCATGTGAAATTGCCGAGAATGTTTAAGTTGTTGTTGCCTCCTTGATACCAGTTGTCGGACACGAACGCCTGGGAGAATTGCAGCGAGCCGTCGATTGTGTGCAGCCAGTTGCGCATCTTTATGACGGGTACTTCGAGTTCTTCCACGATTTCGGCCGCGAGAGGGTCGGTATTGGTCTCTTCGAGCTTAAGCACCCGTGTCGAGGGGTCGGCTTCTATCTCGTATTGCTTTGGCGGCTTGGGCAGATTGTCGAGGTTGTAGGTCACTATTTCGGGGTGGTAGAGCATGGTGTGGTAACGCAGGCGGCGCGTGTCGTATGTGTTGCGGCACTGCTCGTCGATGAAGCGGGTGTCGTAGTCAAACCCCATTTTGTCGATGCCTATGCTGTCGGCATAGTATGTGATGCTGTCGTTGTACACCTCTTGGCGTTCAAAAATGAGGGGCATGAACAACAGTCCCGGCTTGAGTTGTATCGAGTCGAAATTGATTGTCGAGCTGTCGCCAAGTGTGACTGTGATTATTTTTATTTCGGGCTTCTTTCTCTTGCGCATCTCGGCACGAATGCTGTCGGCTCGCATCATGCTGTCGCGGCGGGCTATGCTGTCGCGTTGCAGGCTGTCGGCTCGGAGAAGACTGTCCATCACGTGCCGGTATGCTTCGTCCACGACTTCGCTTTCCTCGGTTGCCGTGCTGTCGGTTTCAATCGACGGCATACTCTCGTTGGCGACGTTTTCGGTTTGGGCAAACGATAAAAGTGCATAACCGAGGATAATTGCAAATATTGCTGTCAGGCGTATTGTTTTACGTGTCATAAAGAGAATATTGTCCTTTGATTTACGTATCGTGTGGAAATCGTTTTACCCTTCAATTCCCATTCACAAAGTTACTGATAAACTTTTAAAATATTGTAAAATTTGATAAGCTATAAGCAGGTCTTAGAGTAAAACGGTTTTTACCGTTGGCGAAGCCATGATTCCCATTTTATGCTGTCGCCGTTGAACACGTTCAAGTCAACGTCTCCCCTTATGCCATCGACGTTGCCCCAGTGGCTGTATTGCAGTATGGTCCAGTCATATTCGTTGACCTTGCGCGGATGCTTGAAAGTGCACAGCCACAAGTCGATATGAGAAAAGTCGTCGCTGACGTAGCTGCGGTGCCCGTCTTTGTTTGTGTATATTATTATTTTTGAGCCTTGGTTTTCGAGTACTTGAATCATTTCTTGCAGGTTGCGCCTAACCACGGCCTCACTTTCGGCATCTTCGTTGCCCCAGTCTTCTACGTCGATTGCAAGAGGCAGGTCGAGCATTTTCCCTGCGACCGCGTTTAGGAAGTTGCGAGCTTGCAATGTGCCGTTCCCGTTTTTGCGGAAGAAGTGGTATGCCCCGACCTTCAGCCCTGCCTGCCCCGCGCTGTCGCAGTTGGCACTGAACCGGCTGTCACGGAAATCGGCGCCTTCCGATGCTTTTATGTACACGAATGTTATGCTGTCGGCAGCCACTCGTCTGAAGTCTATTTCCCCGTTGTGGCTCGACACGTCGATGCCGCTTATGGGATATTCTTTTTTCAATACTGTGATTTCTGGCTTGTGCAACCGTCGCGACACATATATCAGCCCCATTGCAAGCATCAGCAGGCATAGTGCCGCGCACGACACGGCGATGATTATTATTCGCCGCTTTTGCCGCCGCTTCTTTTTTTGAGACTTTGCGCCTGTTGCGGGTTGGCGTTTTTTCTTTTCGCTTTTTGCCACAAGCCTGGGGTCTAAGTTTCGTTGTTCCATTTTTTCTGACGGATAATATAGCAGCAGATGGTGCGGTTACTTCAATTTTTTGAGTTTGTCGGAGTCCCCGACTATCCACAGTATGTCGTGGGCGCAGAAAGGAATCGCACCATCGGGCTTGATGTATTCAGTGCCACGTTGTATGGCCACGAGCAGTGCGGAATAGTCGTCGCGCAGTCTGGCCGAGGCTGTCGTTTGCCCTATCAGCGGCGAATTGTCGCCTATTTCAAGGTGTACGAGGTTGATTTCGCTGTCGTCGGTATTGGCCGATTCGGCAGAACTTGCTTTTTCCACTATAGGCAGCAACGATTGGATTTGACTGTCGGTTCCCACGATTCCAAGTATGTCGCCGGGGAATATGCGCATGTCGCCTGTCGGAATGGAGAAATGTTGTTCCCCCCGTTGTATGCCCACTACGTTTACGCCATAGCGTTTGCGGATATCGGCATTGCGCAGCCTTTCTCCCACAAACGGGCAGCCGTAGCCCACGGTGACTTGCGCCACGTGCAGGTCAGACACGAGAACTGCGTCGCGACCGCTGCGCCTAAGCTCGCGTTCGTTGAGGTTCTTCATGAATTGCATCTCTATGTCGTGCATGCTGCGCTTCACCTTGTTTGAGAAGAATAGTATAATTGTCACGAAGACGATGGCTCCAAGTATGAGTCCTACGCCCATCGAGTAAATGTGTCCTAAGTATCCTATTACCAATGCCGATGCCACTACAAGGCGGACGATGATGATAATCACGAGCGGAAGCATCGTCTTGCTGCCTTGCTCCTTAAGTTTTTCGCGCTCTGATTGCTTCACGCCTGTCACGGCAAGAGCCAGCAAGAAAGGTGACATGGCCACGAGCGTGGCTACGACGGCGACGAGTTTCCCCCAGTTGTCGCCTATAATGTCGGCCATCAACGGCATGAAGTATAGTTCGGACAACAGGATTATGGCTATGATGATTACAGTGTAAAGCACTATGCGCCACATGCTGCGTTTCATTATCTTGCGCCATAAAGGCTGTTCCTCGCTGAGCTGAGTCTCGTTGGTGCTGTATCTGACTATCAGGAATTGAAGCCTTTGGGGCAGGTGCTTCGACACGAAGCCGTAGGCAGGTGTGGCCATTTTTATGAAATACGGCGTGCCGAATGTGGTTAATACCGACACGGCGACCACTATCGGGTAAATGTTGGAGTTAAGCACTCCGAGCGACATGCCCAACGATGCTATGATGAAAGCAAACTCGCCTATCTGCGTGAGGCTGAAGCCTGTTTCCATTGAGGTTTTTAAGTCCTGCCCGGCGACGAGCGAGCCAATGGTGCCGAAAAGTACCATGCCGACGACTACCACGGCCGACAGCAGCAGTATT